>CAZYJG010000042.1:0-12599 GCA_964647745.1 uncultured Piscirickettsiaceae bacterium | reverse complement strand
CGATTGACCACAACCTGATTGGTCACTGTTTTTTGCGCTGGAAGAGATCCGTTCGCCGGCTCACCAGTCGATCCAGAAACAGCACTCCATCCAGGTGGTCCACCTCATGCTGGATTGCGCGCGCCTCAAACCCCTCACTGGAGTAGTCGTGGTGCCCCCCAAACTCATCCTGTGCGGTGAACTGGATCTGGGTGGCACGAATCACATTGCCGGTGTAGTCGGGGACGGACATGCACCCCTCTCTTCCCAACTCATATCCATCCCACTCAATAATCTCCGGATTGATCAGAATCAGCCTGCCCTGGTTGGGGACCGGCTTCCTCTTTTTGCCACGGGTCATCCCGGTCAGATCGACAATGCAGATCCGCTGGTTGCGCCCAACCTGTGGTGCCGCAATCCCAATCCCGCCCGGCTGGGTGCGCATGAAGGCCTCCAGATCCGTCACGAACTGACGCAGCTCACTGTCAAAATCGGTCACCGGCTGGCACTCCCGCTTCAGCCGATCATCGGGGTAGGTGAGAATCTCCATCAGCCAATCAGGGTATCGATCTCCTCCACCCGAAAATCGATGGAGTCCGAAAGTGGTTCCAGTGCCTGGTGAATGCTCTCCACCCCGGCCGCAGCCACCCCCTCAATCATCAGGACGTAGATCGGCTTCTCCTCATCCCCACCAACCTGAGAATCAAGATCGGTAATGTCAAAACCTGCCTCAGCCAGGGCCCCGGTCACCTGCGCCACAATGCCCGGACGGTCGGCCCCATAGACCAGAACCCGCAGATCAGGAATCAGGTGCTGATGGAGTCCGGGATCGATGGAGTCAATATGGAGGTGAAGCCCCAGCCTCTCCGTAACCGGCTGGAGTGTGACAGTGAGCTGCCTCTCATCCCCCTCGCTCTCCACCATCATCATGATGGTGAAATTACTCCCCAGCCGCATCATGGTGGTTTCACCCAGTGAGTCCCCAGACTGAAATAGGGCCTCCGTCACCTGTGCAACAATTCCAGGGCGGTCCTTCCCCACCAGCGCCATCATGTACCAATTACTCATCCGAAATCCTCTCTTTGATCTACTCCAACCAGATCAGTGTAGCAAAACGTCCCGTCTCTCCATCCCTGCGATAGGAGAAAAACTGCCCACGCTCTTTAAATGTATCCCACTCCCCACCATAAACAGAGGTGACCCCCAGCCCTGAGAGCTGCTGTCGGGCCAGCCCTGGCATCGATGCGAGCCAGCGCCCTCCCGATGAGGGGAGAAACATCTCTTCCGACTCCTCGGATCGCAGGCAGAACTGCTCCCTCACCTCACTCCCAACCTCATAGGAGGAGTGCCCAATGGAGGGACCCACCCAGACCAGAAGTTCCTCTCTGGGGTCAGAAAAGCAGTGGACCCCCTGTTCAATAATTCCCGCCGCAAGCCCGCGCCAGCCGGCATGGAGCGCTGCCACAGAAGACCCAGAACGGTTCGTTATCAGGATGGGCAGACAGTCGGCCGTCAATACCGCGCAGACCACGCCCGGCTCCCGGCACCAGGATCCATCGGCCTCTGGTACCGCCTCCTCTGTTGGCAGCTCTACAACCCGGGCCTGGTGAATCTGATTCAGCCAGACCGGTTCTGTCGGCAGTCCAATCTGTTCACGTAGCTGCCGACGGTTCTGGCGCACATCCTCTACCCGATCTCCCACATGGGTTGCCAGATTCAGGGAGTCATAGGGGGGAGAGCTAACCCCTCCACTGCGGGTGGTGACCCAGGTCCGAACCCCCTCCGGGGCAGGCCACTCCGCCTCGAAACCGGAATCGGCCCGCTTCACGAATGGGAATCCCGATCCTCTCGCAACACCTCAATCAGCTCCACCATGTCATCAGGCAGTGGGGATTCATGCTCGATCTGCTCTCCGGTTAGCGGATGTTCCAGCCCCAGACGGGCCGCGTGGAGCGCCTGCCGCCTGAAAGCGCGCAGGGTCTCAGCCATCCTCTCCGAACTGGAGGCGGGGATCTGTAGCCGGTGCCCATAGACCGGATCCCCCAGCAGGGCAAAACGGATATGCTCCATATGGACCCGGATCTGGTGGGTCCTCCCGGTCTCCAGCGAGAGGCGGATATGGGTATGTGCCCGAAACTTCTCCATTACCCGATAGTGTGTCACCGCTGGTTTCCCCCCCTCGCTGACCGCCATCTTCTTTCGATCCACCCGGTGTCGACCAATCGGTGCATCCACTGTTCCGCCCGCGGTCATCACCCCCTTGCAGACTGCCTGGTACTCCCGGCTCATCGCCCGCTCCTGAAGCTGTCGCACCAGGTGGGTATGGGATTCCAGGGTCTTGGCGACCACCAGTACTCCGCTCGTATCCTTGTCCAGGCGGTGGACAATTCCGGCACGGGGAACCTCTGCCAGTGTGGGGTCATGGTGCAGCAGGGCATTGACCAGGGTGCCCCCCCAGTTCCCGACCGCCGGATGGACCACCATCCCGGCGGGCTTGTCGATAAAGAGCAGTGCCTCATCCTCGTAGAGAATATTCAGCGGGATATCCTCTCCGCTCCACTGTACCTCCTCCTCACGCTCCACCTGAAGCCGGACCTCCTCTCCCTCGGCAACAGGGTCCCGCGGACGTCTCTTCTCACCCTGGATCAGGGCATCTCCAGAGCGAATCCAGGATTGCAGCCGGCTTCTAGAAAAATCGGGAAAGAGTGCGGCCAGGGCAACATCAAACCTCTTCCCTGCAAGCCCTTCGGGGATCGTGACCCGATATCGGTCCTGACCATTTGAGTTTTGTTGCGGATCCATACTCTTTTCGCTACCCTTTCCTCTTTCTCTCTTCCACCGACTATAGATGACTCAGAAACACGCCCCATTCTCCACTATCCTCCTGCTGGTTTCCATTCTTGGATTCGGGCTTTCGGGCTGCTCACTGCTGCCTGAGCAGATTGATGTCACCGAGGACTGGTCTGCCAACCGCTTCTACTTTGAGGCCCATGAGGCGATGACCAGCGGCGATTACCCCAAGGCAATCGACTATTTTGAGAGACTGCAGGCCCGCTTCCCCTACGACAAGCATGCAATGCAGGCACAGATTGAGATCATCTACACCTACTACAAGTGGGAGGATCCGGAGTCAGCCATCGCCGCTGCCGACCGCTTTATCAAGCAGCATCCACGCCACCCCAACGTGGACTATGTCTACTATATGCGGGGGCTGGTCCACTACAATGCAGGGCAGACCCTGATTGACAAGTTTGCCCCGACCGATGCATCCGCCCGCGATCCCAAGGCGATGCGTGAGGCCTTCCACTACTTCTCCAAGCTGGTTGAGCGCTTCCCGAAGAGCAAATACAGCGAGGACGCAAGGAAGAGAATGCTCTTTACCCGCAACATGCTGGCCAAGCATGAGCTCCATGTGGCTCGCTTCTACCTCAAGCGCGAGGCCTATGTTGCCGCCTCCAAGCGGGCCAACTATGTGATCGAAAACTTCCAGAAGACCCCTGCAGTCAGGGATGCCCTGCTGCTGCTGATCGAGATCTACGGCAGGATGGGGATGGAGGATCTGGTTGCAGATACCGAGCGCGTCTATGCGCTCAACTACGGTCAGGAGTAGTTCAGGGTCAGCGTGAGCGGAATCCCGAGGTAATGGGGTAGCGCCGGTCCCTTCCAAATGCGCGTCTGGTAATCTTTGCCCCGGGAGGTGCCTGCCGTCTCTTGTACTCGTTTCCATTCACCATCCGGACCACACGTCGGACCACCTCCGCATCAAACCCGGCAGCCACAATCTCCTCGGTGCACTGCTCCTGCTCCACATAACGCTCCAGAATGGCATCCAGCACCTCGTAGGAAGGAAGTGTATCGGAGTCTCTCTGGTCAGGCGCCAGCTCTGCTGATGGGGGGCGATCGATCACCCGTTGCGGGATAATCTCCTCCTCACCCCGCTCCAGCGCCTGCCGGTTTCTCCACTCTGCAAGCCGGTAGACCATCAATTTGGAGATATCCTTCAGTGGTGCAAAGCCCCCTGCCATGTCCCCATAGAGGGTGGCGTAGCCGACCGACATCTCGCTCTTGTTACCTGTGGTCAACAGCATCCTGTTCTTCTTGTTGGCAATCGCCATCAGGATAATGCCACGGCAACGCGCCTGGATATTCTCCTCTGTAGCGTCCACCGGATACCCCTCAAACTCCTCATCCAGGGTATTGAGGAATGCATCAAAACTCTCCTTGATGGGAATGGTCCGAAACAGTATCCCCAGGCGGTTCGCCTCCCTCTCCGCATCCTCGAGACTCATCTCTGCACTGTAGCGCGAGGGCATTGCGACCCCCTCCACATGATCCCTGCCCAGCGCATCCACAGCAATGGCAAGTGTCAGTGCAGAATCAATTCCGCCGGAGAGCCCGATGATGACCCCTGGAAATCCATTCTTCCCGACATAGTCCCGCACCGCGAGCACCAGCGCCTCGTAGATCTCTGCCTCTATCTCGCCTGCTCTCTGCTCCGAATGGGCTGTGGTGCAGAGGGCATGCTCCGCACTGTTGTAGAAATAGAGCCCCTCGGTAAAGTACTCGCCACAGACTACCTGCTCCCCACCTGCATCCATCACAAAGGAGCCGCCATCAAAGATCAGCTCATCCTGTCCGCCCACCTGGTTGACATAGACCACAGGAATTCCACTCTCCTCAACCCGGGTGCGGATAATTGCCTCGCGCTCCCCCCGTTTTCCGGCATGGTAGGGAGAGGCATTGAGGTTCAGGATCAGGGTGGCGCCGGCATCCGCTGCCTGTCGCATCACACTGGGGTGCCAGAGGTCCTCACAGATGGTGATGGCCAACGACTCCCCCTTGAGATCAAACAGGGCTGGACTGTTACCTGGGACAAAATAGCGCTTTTCGTCAAACACCCCGTAGTTGGGCAGCTCCTGCTTGCAGTAACTCAGCTCAACCCTCTGGGCACGCAGCAGGGAGGCTGCATTGCAGGTTTTTCCGTTCTCTCCAACCATCGGGTGCCCTACCACCAGGCTGATCCCGTCTGCTGCCTCTGCAAGCTGCATCAACCCCTCCTCGACCTGGCGCAGAAAACCCGGGCGCAACAGAAGATCCTCCGGCGGGTAGCCGGTCAGGGAGAGCTCCGGGAAGAGCACCAGGTCTGCACCCTCTGCCCTTGCATGCCTTGAGAACTCAACCATCTTGTCAATGTTCTCCTGCAGCGCACCAACATGGGGATTGGTCTGGGCCAGTGCAATGACCAGCCCATGGCTGTTGTTATCGGATTGTGCACCCATTCTCTTCTGGAAATTCCTCGGTAGCAGTTCGGTGGCAAAATTGTAACCTAACTCCTGCAAGTAATCGTGCCTGATATGTACAACATCTTGATTTGTAGAGCGAATTTGATGACGCGTGGTATACTTACCGATATACCCAAGGGGGCAAATATCACTATACGGATCAAGAGGTTGTGCAGAGCAAGTGCGAGAGCTTGCAGGATTTAGGTGTAAAAATACTCCATCAGGAGAACCTCCTGAAAAATTGACAACATGGAAAATAACCAATCTGAACCATGACCACTGGCGTACTAATCACCAATCTCGGAACCCCGAATGAGGCCACACCCAGTGCACTCCGGCGCTATCTGGCAGAGTTCCTCTGGGACCAGCGGGTGGTGGAGATGCCGCGCCTCAAGTGGTGGCTGATCCTCCATGGAGTCATCCTCCGTGTCCGCCCAAAGAGGGCGGCCAGCGCCTACCAGAAGGTCTGGACGGAACAGGGCAGTCCACTGCTGGTGATCTCCAGGGAGCAGCAGAAGGCGATCAAGCGCTCACTGGAGGGGAGGCTGGGGCATCCGGTTCCTGTTGCCCTGGGCATGCGCTATGGCAACCCATCCATCGCCTCTGCACTGGATGAGCTTGGGCAACAGGGGGTGGAGCGCATTATCGTCCTGCCGCTCTTCCCGCAGTACTCTGCCGCCACCACCGGGTCGACCTTTGATGCCGTCTCCCAGGCGCTTCAACAGTGGCGCCATGTCCCTGAGCTGACATTCATCAGCCACTACCATGACCACCCCGGCTATATCGATGCGCTGGCCAACTCCGTTGAGGAGCAGTGGGACAGCGAGAACCCGGCAGACCGCCTGCTGCTCTCATTCCATGGCCTCCCGTTGCGCTACCATGAGGCGGGAGACCCCTACCGGGATCAGTGCAACGAGACTGCCATTGCCCTCTCCAGGCGTCTCGGCCTGGAGGATGGAGGACTGCAGGTTGTTTTTCAGTCCCGGTTTGGCAAGGAGGAGTGGCTCCGCCCCTACACCGAGGAGACCCTGGAGAACCTCCCGCTGGAGAATATCCGGCGGGTCGAGATGCTCTGCCCCGGATTCTCTGCCGACTGCGTTGAGACCCTGGAGGAGATCGCGATGCAGAATCGGGATCGCTTTCTCCAGTCTGGTGGAAGTGAGTATCGATACATCCCCGCCCTCAACAGCCGCAGTGACCATATCGAGGCCCTCTCCCAGATTCTGCTTGAACACTGGAAACAGTAATCACCAATGAAGCCGCTTGTTGCCATCAGCCGCTGCCTGCTTGGCGAGCGGGTACGTTACGATGGAGCGCACAAGATGGAACCGGAGCTAATCAGGAGACTCTCCCGCTCCCTCTCTCTGGTTGCTGTATGCCCTGAGGTTGAGGCAGGCCTGCCAATACCGCGCCCACCGGTCGAATTGGTCCAGGGTGTGGATGGAGAGACCTCTGCACTGGGGAGGGAGGATCAGGCGCTGGATGTCACCCCAGAGATCATCCGGTTCTCAAACCACTTCTGTGAACGCTATCCACTGCTGTCGGGGGCTGTGCTGCAGAATCGCTCACCGAGCTGTGGCGTTGGGGATACCCCACTGTTCCTGCAGTCCGGAGAGGTTGCGGGGCAGAGAGATGGGCTCTTTACGGAGACCCTGAGAGGGGCGTTCCCTGCAATTCCCATTACTACCCCCAGACAGCTGGGGAGCCGAGAGGCGATTGAGCAGTTTATTACAGCGGCCCGTGGGGTGGTGGAATCTCACACTACCTGAATCAGTAGAGTTCGGTCACCCTCCAGACCAGCCCCTCACGCCTCATCATGAAGTGGAGAGGGTTTTCACCCAGCTCACCCAGTCTCACCAGAAAACGGTTTGGGGACTCAAAGAAGGCGTGGTCGAGACTCTCATAGAGAGAGACAGCCCCCCGCTCCCCACCTGTCCCGGAGAGCTGCTGCCGGACCCAGTCCATGGTAACGACCCGGTCCACCGTAAATGCACTCATTGAGTTTGCCGTCTCCCGGAATATCCTTGAGGCCATCCCCTCCTGTTGTCCACCGCCCTCAACCCTGAGTCCACGCTTGAGACCGGAACGCACCTGATCAAGATCAATGTAACGGTTCAGCTGAACCGTATCATTGGCAACCAACGCATGGTCCAGCCGATAGAGGCTGTAGTAGGGCAGAGCAAGATAGCCAATAATGGCAAGCACCAGCAACCTTGTGATCCAGCGCATATTGATTCACTCCTCAGTAATACCCGGATCCGGGTAATAGTATGATTTCAGTTTATTTTTTCTTATTCACCTTATCACACTCACCACTGGCAGGATATACTCGCGCGCGATGAAACAGATTACCGGAATCATCCTGGCTGGTGGCAGGGCACAGCGCATGGGGGGAGAAGACAAGGGGCTGACCCAGCTTCAGGGCAGGCCCATGGTCCAGCATGTTATCGAACGGCTGAGACCGCAGGTCAGCTCCATTGTGATCAGTGCCAATCGCAACCGGGCACAGTATGAGGCGTTGGGTTACCCGGTGGTATCCGATGGTGATGAGCTGTTCAATGGCCCACTGGCGGGAATTGCCAGCGCCATTGAGCACACCCACTCCGAGTGGGTTCTGGTTACACCGTGTGACACCCCACTGCTGCCAACGGACCTTGTCTCCCAACTGATGGAGTCACTGCAGCAATCCGAATCCTCCATTGTGGTTGCACATGATGGAGAGCGCATGCAGCAGCTCTGCTTTCTTGCCCCCACCGCCATACTTGGCTCGATCCAGCAACAGCTTGCTGCGGGAGAGCGCCGGGTCTACCGCTGGCTGGAGTCACTCAACCCTGCCATCTGTCAGTTCGAGAGCCCACTCTCCTTTGCCAACATCAACACCCCGGAAGAGCAGCTGTGGATCGAGAGCGAGCTGGAGAAGAGCGCGTGACCATTGAATCCCCAACCCCACTGCTGGGCTTTGCCGCCTGGAGTGGTACTGGAAAGACCACCCTGCTCAAGCAGCTGATTCCACTGTTGAGAGGGGCAGGGGTGCGGGTCGCGGCGATCAAGCACACCCACCACAGCGTTGACTTTGATGAGCCGGGCAAGGACAGCTATGAGCTGAGAAAATCGGGGGCCAATCAGGTACTGGTAGCCTCCGCAAAACGGTCGATGCTTATTACCGAGACCCCATCACCAGAGCAGGAGCCCCAACTGCAGCAACTACTCGGCCAGCTGGATCATGAGCAGATTGACCTGATTCTGGTGGAGGGGTTCAAGCATGAGTCGATCCCACGCATAGAGCTTCACCGCAGTGCCGTTGGGAAGCCCCTGCTCTATCCGGACGACCCACAGATCATTGCCATCGCTCTCTCTGAGAGCGAGACGCTCATCCAGAAAACAGCCCCTACAATCCCCCGACTGGATCTGGATAATAGCCCACAGATTGTGGAATTCATTCAACAGGAACTCATCAGGAACTCATTAGGAAACAAGCGATGAAAACGCCCAAAGGACTCCTCCCCTTCGACGAGGCACAGGAAAAGATCTTTCAGCAGATCACCCCAACCGATGCGGTCGAGACCGTCACCGTCAAGGAGGCACTGGGTCGTACACTGGGAGAGGAGATCATCTCCCCCATCAATGTCCCCGCCTACGACAACTCGGCAATGGATGGCTATGCCATTCAGGGCAGTGACCTCCCGGAGAGCGGAACCGTCACCCTGGAGGTGGTCGGCTCCTCCTTCGCCGGCACCCCGTTTGAGGGGACCATGGGGTCCGGGCAGGCAATCCGCATCATGACCGGTGCCAAGATTCCGGCTGGGGCCGACACCGTGATCATGCAGGAGAAGGCCACCCGCGAGGAGGAGCAGGTCTCCTTCTCCAGTGAGGACAACCACAGAGAAGGCGAGAATGTACGCATGGCCGGCGAGGACATGCAGGAGGGTGAGGCGGTTCTGCAGCCAGGAAAGGCACTGGGTGCCGCCGAGCTGGGGATGATCGCCTCTCTCGGCTATGGCGAGATCCAGGTCAAAAGAAGAATCAAGGTCGCCTTCTTCTCCACCGGGGATGAACTCTGCTCCGCCGGTGAGGCACTGGGGGATGGGCAGATCTACGACAGCAACCGCTATACCGTCTTCAGTATGCTAAGCAATCTGGGTGTTGAGCTGATCGATCTCGGGATCATCCGCGACAAGCGCGAGCTGATCGAGCAGGCCTTCAAGGATGCGGCGGCACAGGCCGATGTGGTGATCACCTCTGGCGGGGTCTCGGTCGGTGAGGCCGACTTCGTCAAGGAGACCCTCGACAAGCTGGGCGAGGTCAACTTCTGGCGTATCGCCATGAAGCCAGGCAAGCCACTCGCCTTCGGCAGGATTGATGATGCCTGGTTCTTCGGTCTGCCCGGAAATCCGGTCTCTGCAATGGTCACCTTCCTGCAGTTTGTCCGCCCGGCTATCAACCACCTGGCCGGCAAGGATCGGGTTACCCCATTCCGCATCCCGCTGCGCTGCACCAACAAATTGAAGAAGCGCCCTGGCCGACTGGAGTTCCAGCGCGGCATTCTGACCCAGGATGAGAAGGGAGAGACGGTGGTTCAGGGGGCGGGACATCAGGGCTCCCACATCCTCCGCTCGATGAGTATTGCCGACTGTTTTATTGTCCTCCCGGCCGAGAATGGTGGGGTGGACCCGGGTGAGTGGGTTGAGGTTGAGCCTTTCCTGAACTAATACCCAAGTATCAATATTTACATCACTCTTCACAGCACCATTCCCCTCCCCATTGCAAGGGGAGGGACAGGGCGGGGGTAGAGAGTGTGAACGCTATTGCAAAGACTAATATCACAAAAATCATGGGGAATCGTGATCGCAGTTTCGATGGAATGGGCGCCCATTTCCAGAACAAGATCTACAACTCCCCGAAGGGAAAAATCCGCCTCCAGCTGCTGGAGGCTGACCTTGCCGAGACCCTGCCCGAACTGAGCCACAGCCCCTGCACCATTCTCGATGCCGGCTGTGGTCAGGGACAGTTTGCCCTGAGACTGGCACAACAGGGACATGAGATGGTACTCAGTGACCTCTCACAGGAGATGATCGACCGAGCTCGGGAGAGTTTCGCTGAACAGGATTGTAACGCCACCTTCCTCCACCACCCGATCCAGTCCCTGCCACAGCAGCTCGACACCCGCTTTGATCTGGTCCTCAACCATGCGGTACTGGAGTGGTGCGAGGATCCAGAAGCCATCCTCAACACCCTCATCTCCCTGCTCAGGCCAGGTGGCACCCTCTCGCTGATGTTCTACAACATCCACGGGGTCCGTCTGCGCAATCTTGTACGCGGCAACCTGAAGAAGGTAAAGAGCAACCGGTTCCAGGGGGATCCCGGCAGCCTCACCCCAATCAACCCACTGGATCCTGCCGAGGTGATCCAGTGGCTCGAGGATGCGGGACTCACCATCCTCAGCCACACCGGGGTCCGCACCTTCCATGACCTGATGGATGCAGCACCACGCAACAAGATTCCATTCGAGGACATTCTGGAGCAGGAGCTGGCGCTGCGCCGCCAGCCCCCCTACCGGGACATGGGGCGCTATATCCACCTGATCTGTCGCAAGCCATCCCCATGAATGGAGAGCGGATTGAGGGCTTTCCACCGATCGAGCAAGACAATGCAGAGATCCTGATCCTCGGCTCCGCCCCCAGTGTGGAGTCACTGAGACAGCAGCAGTACTATGCCCACCACCGCAACAGCTTCTGGCCCATCATGACCGAGCTACTCACCGGGGAGCCCTCCAACCTCCCCTATCCAAAACGGGAGGGACTCCTGCTGAAACATCGAATTGCACTCTGGGATGTAATGAGAAGCTGCGACCGTCCCGGTAGCCTCGATAGTGCTATCACCCCAGCATCAATCGAGATCAACCCGTTTCAGCAGTTCTTCGAAACTCACTCCGATATCCGAGCGATCTTCTTCAATGGAGGCAAGGCAGAAGAGACCTACCAGAGACAAGTACTGCTACAACTAACCGAGCCCTATGCGAATCTGCCGCAGCAACGCCTCCCCTCCACCAGCCCGGCCATGGCGATACTGAGCAGAAAGCAGAAACTGGAACAGTGGCAGAGTGCTATTCGGCCATTACTGACAACATTAAGGTTTCCTGACATCTAGCCCAACCAGTATGACTGCATATGTTGGCAGGATATCAGCGGCTAGATGTTGGGAAACCTTAATGAACCTTTCCATTCGTAGCCTCAGTTCGCTGATCCTACCATGAAGGTCTCTTGATGGCTGAGCCCAGAACCTCCTCTCTTCCTCTTGGCTCTGCGCTTAACCCTGATAACATTCATGCCACAACAGCCACTGCTTCACATTTACCTTCTCGCCCTCACCCCACTGACCGGAGAAGCCCCCGATTCCTGTTTTTGATACCACCCGGTGGCAGGGAATGATCAAGGGGATCGGGTTGTTTCGACAGGCACCCCCAACGGCACGCGGGCTGCTACCCAGTTCCCTGGCCAGCTCCCCATAGCTGACCACACTACCCAACGGGATCTTTAGCAAGGCCTGCCACACCCTCTGCTGGAAGGGGGTTCCCTCCGGTTTACAGGGGATCGTCTGGAGTTGTGTTGGTTTTTGGAAATAGCTGGTGATGGAGCGCCCGATCTGTTGGAACAGTGGATCTGCCAAACTGCTTTTCTCATCGCCCAGCTGCCACAGGAAATCGACATGGGTAACCACCCCTTGGTCGGCCTGGATACGAATCCTTCCAATCGGGGAGTTGATGGTGCAGGTACTCATCAGCCAGTTACTGGGCTGCTCCCCAAAAGTAAAAACCCCTGCAGATAATCTGACAGGGGTCTCGAGAACTCATTCCAGGCAGGCCATAGGAGTCTATCGGTATCCTAAACCCGACAAACTCCTAGAACGGGATATCATCATCCAGATCATCCATTGCCGGGGCTGGGGCTGGAGCCGCTGCAGCTGCCGGTTTTGCGCCCCCTCCATCAAAGCTGGAGGCGCCACCGGAGCGGCTATCCAGCATCTGCATGGTGCCGTTGATATCGACCACCACCTCAGTGGTGTAGCGATCCTGCCCACTCTTGTCCTGCCACTTGCGGGTCTGCAGACGCCCCTCAAGATAGACCTGAGAGCCCTTCTTCAGGTACTCCGCGGCAATCTCCGCCAACTTCCCGAAGAAGACCACACGGTGCCACTCGGTACGATCCTGACGCTCCCCTGTATTCTTGTCCTTCCAGCTATCGGTTGTCGCAACCGAGATATTGGTAATTGCTCGCCCATCCGCTGTATAGCGCACATCCGGATCCTGTCCCAGATTTCCGACCAGAATTACCTTGTTGA
>CAZYJG010000041.1:0-12785 GCA_964647745.1 uncultured Piscirickettsiaceae bacterium | reverse complement strand
CCTATCTGCTCAACAGCAAGGGGGAACGCTTTGTCGATGAGCTCTCTGCGCGGGACATTGTTGCCGCCTCAGTCATCCGTGAGTGCCGTGAGGGACGCGGCATCACCACAGAGGAGAACAACAGCGGGGTCTGGCTCGATACCCCCGGGCTTGAGCTGCGCCAGCCGGGTATCCTCCAGCAGCGCTTCCCCAAACTGATGCATCTGGGTGAAAAGGCGGGAATCAACCCACTGGAGAGCCCACTATTGATCTACCCCACCCTCCACTACCAGAATGGGGGGGTTGTCATCAATGAGGATTGCGAGACATCGGTTCCAGGACTTTTCTGCAGCGGTGAGGTAACCGGTGGCATCCACGGCACCAACCGCATCATGGGCAACGCCCTGCTGGAGATTATCAGCTTCGGTCGCCGTGCAGGTGCAGCAGCTGCAGCAAGGAGAAAGAACAAACGCAGCAGCCAGCTCTCAATTGAACACCTCAACCAGCTGCGCCGTGAACTGAGCAATGCAGAGCTCTCTCTGGAGAGACAGGGGCCACTGCTCTTCCCGGAATACGCAAAATTTGATCTCGACTCCGATTATGCAGGATTGCGCCGCAACCGGAGACAGTCCTCATGAGCCACCCAAAACTGAACCAGGTTCTGCTCCACCCGGATCGTCGCTTTGGTGCAGATCTCGATACCTGGCTGATTGATGTTGGTGGTGATGGGCTGGAGAAGGCCATTGCAGACCCGGAGAACATTCTCCCAACCATCCGCAGGGCAAACCTGCTGGGGCTGGGGGGCAGCGGTTTCCCAACCCACATCAAATGGGAGTTTGTCGCCAACGAACCCAGTGACCAGGACAAGTACCTGATCTGCAATGGCAATGAGGATGAGCCAGGAACCTTCAAGGATCGAATCCTGTTGCAGGAGACCCCCCATCAGGTGATTGAGGGGGCCATCATCACAGCCTTGGCAACCGGCGCCAACCAGATTGTCTTCTATATCAATCCGGAGCAGGAGGGATCCCTGGACGCAATGAAGGAGGCGACCAACCAGTGGAGCGAGACCGACTATGTCAGCCAGGTCTCGGGGCTGCTGGGACGCCCCCTGGAGTTCTATATTGTTGCCAGCTCGGGCCACTATATTGGCGGAGAGGAGACTGCCGCCATTGAGTCCATCGAGGGAAAATTCCCATTCCCGCGTGGAAAGCCCCCCTACCCTGCACAGCAGGGTCTGTTTGGTCTCCCAACCCTGATCAACAATGTGGAGACACTGGCCAACGTCTCCCATATCGTGCGCAATGGTGCAGAGTGGTATATCAACCTGGGTGAGGGCAATTCCCATGGAACCAAGATATTCTCTCTGAGCGGGGATGTTCTGCGCCCCGGGGCCTATGAGCTACCGATGGGGACACCGCTCTCCGAACTGATCCATGAACATGGTGGCGGGATGCTGCTGGATCGAAAGCTGAAGGCGGTCTTTACCGGCGGCCCCTCCAACACCATTCTCACCCCAAAGGATCTCGATGTTCCTCTCGATTTCGACTCCGTGCAGGAGCGCCGCTCCAGTCTGGGTACCGGTGCGATGATCGTGATCTCTGAGGGAACTGGCATTGTGCGCCGGGTCACCGAGTATGTCTCCTTCTTCGCCAACTCCTCCTGTGGTCAGTGCCCCTCCTGCAAGACAGGCACCTACTTCGCCTCTCAACTGCTGACCCGAATCGACAGTGGAAACGGAAACCGTGCCGACCTCGATACCCTGATCAATCTGACCCGTATCCTGCCCCAGAGTGGACGCTGCCACCTGCTGGATGGCGCCATGAAACTTCTCGACAGCTCGCTCTACCACTTCATGAATGAGTACGAGCAACCGCTACGCCACACCTAGGCAAGATATCCACACAAACTCCGCCAATATTTACTGAAAAATACAGTAAATTAATCGAACGTCGCCAAACAGCTTTTAACTCCAATACGCCTCAGGAGCTCTTCGGCTTGATTTTTACCCCAAAATCATGAGAAGATGGCAGGCTGTTAGCCATCGATCCAAAGGGATGGATCCCAACCAGGATCGAATAAAACCAATAATCCACGAGGGAAGCATTTGTGCAACCAACTACCGTTAACGAACATATTGTAGAAATTGTCAGCGACTCCGGAGAGGGGGCGCAGAAGTGCGGCCAGACCTTCGGAAACATCAGCGCCAAAATGAATAATGGGGTCTGGACGGTCGAGATTATCCCGGCCGAAATTCAGCCCCCGGCACGCACCCCTTCCGGAGCCAGCGGCATCCGTATCCGCCTTGGCTCCAAGTACATTACCAATGTTGGTAATGAGGGCGATCTGGTCGTTGCCTTCAACGAGCAGGTTCTCTACTCCCGCATCGCCAACGGCGCCTACAAGGAGGGGACCATTGTTCTGCTCGACAACAAGTGGGCCTCCGATGCCTCCTCCGAGATCCAGCACTCCTATGGCAAGGCGGTCAAGGAGTTCCGTGAACATGGGCTGGTGGTACATGAACTGCCAATCCACGAGGCCTGCCTGAAGATCGTCAAGGATCCCCGCAAGGGCAAGAACATGTTTGTGCTGGGCATGCTCTGCCGCATCTATAACCGCGACCATGAGACGGGACGCAATGAGATCGCGATCACCTTTGCTGGCAAGAAAGAGGCGATCATCACCAGCAACCAGAACCTCTTCGATGCCGGTTATACCTTCGCCGAGAAGCACATTCCCGAATATTTTTACGACATCCCACCCGCTGAGGAGATGGGACAGCAGAAGATGGTGGTCACCAACGGCAACACCGCCGTCGGCCTGGGGGTAATGGCCTCCGGCATGGAGCTGGTCTCCATGTACCCGATCACCCCAGCGACCTCTGCTACCCACTATCTGGCCGAGGTCTATCCAGACATGGGTGGCTTCATCCATCAGGCAGAGGATGAGATTGCGGCGATCGCCTTTGCGATTGGCGCCTCCTATGCCGGCAAGACCGCCTGTACCATCACCTCTGGCCCAGGAATGGCGCTGAAGACCGAGAATATCGCCCTTGCGGTGATGGCCGAGATCCCTCTGGTCATTGTCGATGTACAGCGAGGAGGTCCATCAACCGGACTTCCCACCAAGATTGAACAGGCGGATCTCCTCTCCTCGATATATGGAATGCCTGGAGATGCCCCAAAAATCATCATGGCCGCCGCCACCATCGCCGAGTGCTTCAGCATGGTGGTCACCGCCCGCAAGCTGGCCGAGACCTTCCGAGGCCCGGTCATCGTACTCACTGACGCCAACCTGGCAACCGGGGTTCAGCCCTGGGCACGCCCTGATGTAACCCGTGACATGATGGCGCCACCACTGGATCAGTCGGAGTGGGATCAGAGTGTCGCCCCTTATGACTGGGACAAGGAGACCGGACTCTCGCAGCGCCCGATCCCCGGTATGCCAAAGGGTGAATACATCATGACCGGCCTCTCTCACACCAAGCAGAGCAAAGTCTCCTATGAGTCTGCAGAGAATCAATACACCCACACCATGCGCAGCCGCAAGCTCGCCACCCTGCAGAGCACCCTGACCCCACCCGAGGTTCATGGCGACGAGAGTGGTGACCTGCTGGTCGTTGGGTGGGGATCCACCTGGGGGGCCATTACCGAGGCTGTCGACAAACTGCGCGACAAGGGCCACAAGGTCTCGTCCATTCACCTCCGCTTCCTCTCCCCACTGGAGCCAGGACTGAAAGAGATCTTCTCTCGCTTCAAGAAGGTGATGACGGTCGAGGTCAACTACAGTGATGACCCCGACGGTCCGATGATCACCCCTGAGAACCGCCGTTACGCTCAGCTCGCTACACTGCTCCGTGTACAGACACTGGTTGATGTGGACTGCTGGTCCGTGGTCTATGGACACCCCCTGCAGCCTGACCTGATTGAAGGTGCACTACTGGGACGTCTGGAGAAGATGAACTCGGGCGAAACCGCAGAGAGAGGAGAATAATTATGTTTGGAATCAAGGCAGATTGGTCTCTCGATCTCCAGGAGCGCTACTTCACCCTGGATGACTATGAGGGAAATGTTGCACGCTGGTGTGACGGATGTGGTGACCACGCAGTACTGGCGACCGCACACCGTGTACTGCGTGACGCACAGCTCCCACCCGAGAAAAGCGTCTTTGTCTCCGGTATCGGCTGCTCCAGCCGCATGCCCCACTACATGGCCACTTATGGTCTGCACGGTCTGCACGGGCGTGCCCTGCCACTGGCCTGCGGCGTCAAGTCGCGCCGACCCGATCTCGATGTCTGGGTTGCCACCGGTGATGGTGATTGCTACTCCATCGGTGCCGGCCCCTGGGTTCACGCGGTTCGCTACAACATGAACATGACCGTACTGGTATTCGATAACCAGATCTACGGCCTGACCAAGAAGCAGACCTCTCCCACCACCCCGCTCGAGTTCCCAACCAACACCCACCCAGAAGGGGCCTCCATCGATATGATGAACCCCAATACGGTGACCATGGCGATCACCAACGCCTCCTTTGTGGCCCAGGTTGTGGACTGGAACCCACCACTGCTCTACGAGACCATCAAGGCCGCTCACCAGCACAAGGGGTGCAGCTTTGTCCGCATCATCCAGCGTTGTCCGGTCTTCAGTGACAGCATCACCAAGGAGCTCCAGGAGGATAGCTCCCGTCTCCTGCTACTGACCCACGAGAATGGAATTCCCGTCGCCCCCGGCATTGACCGCCTCTTCCCGGAGAGTCGCGAACATGACCCCTCCGACTTCAACCAGGCGATGGCAATCGCCCGTGATGAGACCGAGAAGGGAATCATCCCGGTCGGACTACTCTATCAGGATGCCAGCCGCCCCTGCTATGACGATCTCTCCTCTGTGGGTCATGATGCGACCGATGAGGAGAAAATCACCGCAACCAACGGTGCGCTTGACGCCTTCGCAATCTAACAGGGAGCCGATCGCAACGATGAAAACAACTGCGACCAACCCTCAGGGAATCTGTATCGATGAGTAGTGCACCTCCTCTTCCAACCCTCCACACCACCCAGCCTGATGCTGGGGGTGAGGCAGCAACCCTGCGGACGCTGCACCACTTTCATCTGGGTGACCCTAGCGTGGATCGTGAGACACTCACCATTGACAGTGAGTACCTGCCGGCACTGCTGAGCCCATTCCGGGATGTCTCCAAGATTCGGTACGACTACCCACTGATCCTCTTTTCACGCCACTCCCCCTACTGTGAGCAGCATGCACAGCCACTGGCCAGCTTCCTCAAGGAGCACCTGGACTCCTTTGCACCGGGTGAAAACAGTGCCCGCATCCTCAAGGACAATCTCGACTGGCTGGAGTACGCGATTCGCAGGCAGCTGGCCGGACTGCAGGGTCCACAACCCCTGTTGCCGATCATGCAGCATGCAAGCACCGAACTAACCACTCACCTCTCCCTGTCGGATGAGAACAGTGCCACCCTGCAGCGTGACCTCGAACAGATGGCAGAGGGGATCCAGCAACAGGATCAGCTGCTCCCCTACGACCGATACACCACAATCCACCTGATGATCCACTTGGTGCATGGCCGCTCCGAGGCACGCTGGGACCGGTTCGAAGAGGAGCTTCAGAACCTCAATCGCAGACTCCACAGGCTGATCGATATTGAGCGACACAAGCAGGGAGAAGGTGCCGAATCAACAGGACGGAGTATCGGCAGTGGTGCCAGCCACTTCAATACCGACCGACTCTCCTCCCTGATCTCAAAAAGATCGGGAACCGTGGCGATGTCGGAACAACGCCGCAACCGGATTGAAAAGGCAGCCACTGTCATCAATGGCTTTGTCCGCAGCCCGATTCAGGTTCGCTTTATCCATGCAGGTGATTTCGATGGTCCATGGGATGAGCATCCCGACCACTTTGAGACAATCGTCGATCGCGATCCCTGCAGCAAGGCATCCGCACTATTTGATCAACAGGCCCATGAGCTGGCTGAGCTCTTTGCTGCCTGCAGGATCGCGCGCCTGGAGATCGACAACCACTATGACCCGGTTGTTCACGACCCCTGGTTTGATAACTTTGGATGGGAGGCCTTCTCCGAAGAGGAGTTGCTTCTGGTTCCCGCCATCGTCGCACTGGAGTCTTCGCTACGACTCGCCAGCGAGGGGATGAGTGCCCTCTCCAGGCTGCTCAATTCCGGACGCCCAATTCAGGTCCTGAGCCGCGTCAAGGGACACAGCAACCCGGCCGCAGCCGAAGGAGACTCCCCCTTCCGCGACTTCCGCCTGGAGCTGGGATACCTGGCCACGGCGCACAGACAGTGCTACGTCAGCCAGACCTCGGCAGCCCGCTACCGACATCTGATGCAGGGATTCCTGGAGGCAACCGAGATTCCACGGGCCGGAATTCACCTGATCAATACCGGCATCCAGGATGAGATTATCTACCAGGAGACTGACCCCCATCTGGTAGATGACAAGGTCACCAAGGCACGAAAGCAGTTTCTGATGGACCCATGGATGGTCTCCGGGGCCGCACTGGAGGGACGGGTTCACCCCTTCTTCCGCATCAACCCCAGCCGTGGTGATACCTTTGCCGAACGCATGGATTTCAGCATCAATCCGCAGGCTCACCAGGATTGGGCCATCCACCCCTTCAGCTACCGGGACGACCAGGGAGAGATGGTTCACACCGAGCTCGCCTTTACCTTTGCGGACTACGCCCTGCTGATTCCGCAGCTGCGCAACCATTTTCGGCAGATCCCCGGGGATTTTGAGTCGGACAAACTGACACCCATCGCCGACTACCTCAACCAGAGCAGCAGTGATACCTTCTCACTGGTCCCCTTTGTCTGGGCAGTAAATGGTGAGAATGAACTGCACAAGGTCGTGGTCTCTCGTGAACTGGTACTCGCCTGCAAGGATCGTCTCAACTACTGGCACACCCTGCAAGAGCTCTCCGGGGTACGCAACCCTCATGCCGAAGAGGCCGCCAATGAGGCAACACTGGCAGTGCAGGCAAAATCAAACAGTGAGATTGCCGAGCTGAAGGCCGCCCATGAGGCCGAGATCGCCGAACTGCAGCGCAATACCACCACTGAGGTGATGGGCAAACTGGCACAGGTCCTGATGGGGATGGATCTCTCTCAGGGAATTTCCGCACCCACGGCGACCGCAACCTCGGCAGCCATAAAGGCAGCCGCGGAGACAGCCGCCGGAGAGCCCGAGCCCGCCGAGGAGGAGACCCCAACCGAGGAGGCAGCCCCTGAACCCGAGGTGGAGATGACCGAGGATCCATGGATTGAATCCATGCTCTGCACCACCTGCAATGACTGCCTGACCATCAACCCACAGATGTTTGTCTACAATGAAGACAAGCAGGCCTACATCACAGACCCTGCTCTCGGCACCTACGCCCAGCTGGTCGAGGCGGCCGAGATCTGCCCCTCACGCTGTATCCACCCTGGAATGCCACTTAACAAAAGTGAGCCAGATCTGGAGGAGCTGATTGAGCGGGCAACGCCGTTTAACCAGTAAACAGATTGCATAAACAGCATGCCTCACGCAAAGACGCAAAGACGCAAAGGACACTTTTTTCTTTGCGCCTTTGCGTCTTTGCGTGAGGTCGCTTTTGAGATCTTCTGGTGAACAGCGCACTCGCCTCTCCAGCCATCATGACGGGAATTGGCCTCTTTTTCGGGGTCATCCTGGCAGTCGCCTATCGACTGCTCAAGGTGGAGGAGGATCCCAGAATTGACGAAACCGAGGAGATGCTCCCCGGCACCAACTGTGGTGCCTGTGGCGTTCCCGGCTGTCGTGCATTTGCCGAGGAGCTGATCAAGGGCGAGGTGGAGCCCAGCCAGTGTACGGTTGCACCCAAGGATGAGATCGAGGAGATCGCCAATTTTCTTGGTGTGGATGCAGGCTCCCAGACCAAGCGGGTTGCACGACTCCACTGTGCTGGTGGAAACAGCGAGGCCTGGCAGATTGCAGAATACCGGGGGTTCGACAGCTGTCGGGCTGCCGCAGTGGTATCGGGTGGCGGCAAGGGATGTTCATGGGGCTGTCTGGGGCTGGCAGATTGCGAGATCGCATGTGACTTTGATGCAATCCATATGAACAGCAACGGCCTGCCGGTGGTCGATCCGGAGAAGTGCACGGCCTGCGAGGATTGCGTCGATGCCTGCCCAAAGGATCTCTTCAGGATCCACCCCATCAACGAACATCTGCTGGTGCAGTGCAGCGCACCGCTGGAGGGTGATGCGATCACCCAACTCTGCACCACCGCATGTGATGGCTGCGCACGCTGTGCTGCCGATGCCAGGCCGGGGCTGATCGAGATGGTGGATGGCCTGCCTGTTATCGACTACAGCAGTGGTGCCGAGGAGACGGCAGAGGCCACCTGGCGCTGTCCAACCAACGCCATCATCTGGCTGGATGGTACCCAATTTGATCAACAGAACCAGAACATGACCGAGGGTCAGAAACGTTATGCCCAGCTTCGCTGATATTGCCAACCGCATCTACCGCAAGATTCTTGGTGCAGAGAAAATCTCGCAACAGGATAGTAGCGGTATTGCTGCAACAATGGATGGCCGTGTTGCCGTTGCCACAGTTGAGACAATACTTTCGGAGGCTGCAGCAAGCGGAGAGACCTTCCCGCCCGAGGCGGGCTCCATCGCATGGAGCAGTGAACAGCAACGCCAACAGCTCAACCTCTTTGGCAAACCACTGCTCCATCTGGAGAGCAGCAGTGCCCGCAGCTCACTCTCGGCCGCAATGGGGTTGGCAATGGCCGGCAAGCGGGCCACCTGCAGCCTCTGGTCCAGTGATCTGGCCACTGCACAGGATCTGGTCCGACGTGCAGCAGGGCAACACCTGCCACTGGTGATCCATGCCATCAATCGTGCGCTGCCCCTGAATGGAGAGAGCACCGATGGCAGTGACGAGGGGGTTTACCAGCTTGCACACAGTGGGGCATTCATCCTCTTTGCACAGAATGTCCAACAGGCTGTCGACTATACACTGATCGCACGCGCTGTTGCCGAACAGTCGCTGCTGCCCGGAATTGTAGTGATGGATGGGGCAGAAACCGCCTTTACTGAACAGCAGGTGGAGCTCCCCTCTCCAGAGCTGATCGAGAGACTGATCGGAACCCCTGACGGATCGATTGCAGTCGAGGATGCTGCACATCAGCTGCTCTTTGGAGAGCGCCGTCGCAGGGTACCTGACTGGTACAATCTGGATCGCCCCACACTACAGGGTAGCTACCGCGATCCATACAGCTTTGCACTGGGGACAATCTCCCACACCACCTTCTTTGGCAGACGCCTGCAGGAGATTCTCCTTGAACAGTTTGCACGCTTTGCCAGCCTTACTGGAAGAGACCACAGCATAGCCACCCTCCATGGAGACAGAAAGGCAAAGAGGGCGATAGTTACCCAAGGGGCTGTCACAGCGGAGTGCCGCGAGATGGTCGACAGACTGCAGAGTGAGGAGAAGATCTCGCTTGCAGTTGTCGGTATCCATGCCATTGCCCCCTTCCCCGCAGATGCAGTGAGGAAGCTTCTGCAGGGATTCAGCGAGGCTGTTGTGCTGGAGCGCAGTGAGCCACTGCTGGGCGAACCGGCGCCCCTCTACAGCAGGATCACCCCACTGCTCCCCAATCACTGCAGGAGTGGCTCACTCCTCTACGGGGTTGGTGGCCTGCCCCTTACGGAGAGTGATCTGGCTGCAGCCTGCAAGGCACCAATCTCTGTTGATGCAGTACGTCTCGGGGTTCAGGCACTACCCGAAAGAGGCAACCCCAAGCAACAGGTGGTGACCGATATTCTGCAGAGGAACTACCCCGAACTGGCACAGCTTGGAATCTCTCAGGGAGATAACGACACCCCAATCCAGGGAGAAGAGCGGGGTGGAGAGACGCCAATGGCGGTACGCCACCTGAGCAGAGAGAAGAGTGGACACCAGGGGTACCAGAACCTCTCCCGTTTCTGGGACCAGACCGGTGTACTCTATCGTGATGGCGCAGAGAAGAGACAGGGCGTGGACCCCTTTGCTGCAGCAGGCCACATCCCGCCCCTCACCTCTACATTCAACGCCATCGGCCATACAACGTTGCCTGCATTCAATCCGGAGAGCTGCACCGGCTGCGGGAAGTGCTGGAGCAACTGCCCGGACAGTGCGATCGCGGCAGTCTCACTCAAGCCTGCACAACTGCTGGAGGCCGGAGTGAAGATGGGGGGTGCCGATGCACTGCGCCCCCAACTCTCCAAACTTGCCAAGCTGATGAGTACCGTCACCGACAGCGGTGCGATCGGTCCCCTGATCCACAACTGCTGGGACGAACTGATGAGGCAGGCACCCCTGCCCGAAGAGCGCAGAACAGGTGCCGAAGAGGCCCTGGAGCAGCTTCTCTCCAATATTGGAGCCCTTGCAGTTGCCCATACCGAACCACTCTTCCACCAGCCGGAACGGCTCAAGGCAGCGTCCGGTGAACTGCTTTCACTGGTTATCAATCCCGACAGCTGCAAAAGCTGTGGCATCTGCACCACCCTCTGTCAGCAGGAGGCCAGCGGGCAGGAGATTGAGATCCCCGCGCTCACCCTGGTTGAGCAGAGTAAAGAGGAGATTGGCAGGGGGTACCGGAACTGGAGGGTCTGGGAGCAACTCCCCGACACTGCATCGACCACTGTGGCCGATTACGCCGCTCTCCCCGGCATCGGGGCAGTTGCTGCAACCATGCTCTCCCGCCACGCCTCCATGGCTGTGGCCGGTGGGGATCCAGCTGAACCCGGTTGCGGTGAGAAGATCGCACTGCGCCAGCTGCTTGGTATTACAGAATATCGCCAGCAACCACTGGTACACCTGCTCCTCTCCGAGATGGAAGAGACCCATAACAGGCTGCTGGAGGGAATTCGTGAGCAGCTGGCAACAGCCTCTCATGTTGAGGATCTGGCCGCTCTTGCAGAGGGGCTGAAGGATCTCTCTGGTCGTCAACTCGATCTGGCCACACTGGCAGAGAAGACATCCGGAGTCGAGAGCAGTGGTATTGATGCACAGCAGTTGAAGGAGTGGGTCGCACTGGCTGAGGCGATCCGCACCGAGAGGGAGAAGATTGGCGCAGGTGAACACTCCATTGGACGTGCACGTTACAGCCTGGTCTTTGCCTCTGGTACTGCAGCCTCCTGGGCCGGAACATTCCCCTCCAACCCATTCCAGGTTCCGGTAGCCATCGCCAACCCCGGAGAGATCGGTGCCCTGGCATCAGGACTGATCGAGGGTCAGCTGGAGCAGGCGGCAACAGCCCACCAGCTGCTGCGCAAGGCAAAATTGATTCTGAAAAACGGCCCGGTTGCGGAACGCAAGGCAGTGGAACGGATGAGCTGGCGTGACCTGACTGCCGATGAACTGCAGCAGTGCCCTCCCCTGCTGTTGATCGGCAATGACACCACGCTCGCTGCCGAGGGATCGAGTGACATCCACTGGATTCTCAACAGTGGACTGCCCATCAAGGTGATCGTGCTGGCAGAGATGGATCTGGGGGTTAGCGAGACCCATGCCGATGCACGATCCGAACTCGCGCTGTCGGCACTGGCACAGCGAAACAGCTATGTTGCCCAGAGCTCGATTGCGTATCCGGACCATCTCAATAAGACTGTTCGTGAGGCACTGCACTATCCGGGGCCTGCACTGCTGCGGATCCACGCACCCAGCCCCCAGCGTCACGGCTTTTCTACTGACCAGACACTGTTCCAGGCAGCGCAGGCCGTTGCCGGACACGCCTTCCCGCTGTTTCGCTACAATCCCGATGCCCCAGGGGTCTTCGGGACAAGAATCACCCTGGAGGGGAACCCGCAACAGGGGGTTTCGATTGCAGAGTGGGCACTCCATGAGGAGCGCTTCTCAACACAGTTCCAGCCGCTCTCGGGCGAGCAGAAGGGGGCCGTAAATCTTGATGAATGGCTCTCTCTGGAGCCACGTGCACAGAAGAACAAGAGCCCTGTGGTCACCACCGGAGAGGGTGAGACAGAGAAGAGGCAGCTCTCGATTGAGCCTGCCTTTGCGCGCCGTCTGGGACAGCTCTCTGAACAGTGGCAGATGCTGCAGGAGCTGGCGGGAGATGTCACCCCATTCACCGAACAGGTCCGTCAGCAGGCAGAAGAGGATCTGGCCGCCGCCCATCAGGCTGAACTGGAGCAGCTGAACAGCGCCCATCAGCAGCAGATCCAGTCACTGCGAGAGCAGCTGGAGGCCGAGATCACACAACGCATTACAGCGCGGCTGGTCACCCTGGCCGAGAGCCATCAGCCAGCTTCCGAGAGAAAAGTGGCTGCAGAAGATGGGACACAAGACAACGAAACATAACCAGTGAGTTAACAAGGAACGTCATTCATGAACCTTCACGAGTATCAATCCAAACGGCTGTTTGAACAGGCAGGGATCCCTGTTCCCAGCGGAAGAACCATTGAGCGCCTCAATGAGGCAGAGCAGGCCGCCACCGAGATCGGTGGTGAGGCCTGGGTTGCCAAGGCGCAGGTCCATGCCGGCGGGCGTGGCAAGGCGGGTGGCGTCAAGATTGCCCATGGCCGCGAGGCGCTGCTGGATGCTGTCAACACCATGCTGGGTGGGACACTGACCACCCACCAGACCCATGGGCGCGGACTCCCCATCAACAAGGTGCTGATCGAAGAGACACTCGATATCAGTCGTGAACTCTATCTCGGCGCACTGGTGGATCGTGACCGGGAACAGATCGTCTATATGGCCTCGGCTGCAGGCGGCATGGATATCGAGCAGGTTGCCGCCG
>CAZYJG010000040.1:0-12863 GCA_964647745.1 uncultured Piscirickettsiaceae bacterium | reverse complement strand
TCAAGATGCGGATCAACCTCCTGTGTGATTCTCTTCAGCTCACCCTGCTGCTCCAGCTGCCGGATGAATGCTCTAAGGTCCGTTGCGCTCATTCGGCAAGGTACTCAAAACTCTCCTGGTGAAGAACTGTGCCATCCTCGGTAACCACCTTGACGCTCCACTCCCCACCCCAGCCTGGGGCGATATTCTTGCTCGACCAGACCCTCCAGCGCGGTCCCCCAACCCGTCCCAGTGCAACCTTTGCCATCTCTCTGCCGTTGTACTCCCAGAGGTGGTAGATACGCTTTCCGAACTGGTTACGAAGATCACTGAAGTAGAAGATCTTCCGCACCTCACTGGTTGGGCGGCAGACTGAATCCAGTGGTTCACGACTCACCCGATCAACACCCAGTGTAAAGGTCCCCCGTGAGACGGCCATCGAGTCGGTCCACTGCGGGCAGGGTGGCATGCTCTCCTCGGAGATCTGCTCTTCCAGGAGTTCAGGCTTTGGCAGGGGCTCTGCCTCCGGTAACGACAGAGGGTCTGGGACCGGTTCCGGAATGGGCTCCTCCTCCACTGGTGCCACCACCGGTTCGGGTTCCATCTCGGGGGTTTCGGCCACCACCGGCTCGGGAACAGGGGCGGGTTCTGCTGGCAGCTCCTTCTCGGCAACCACCTCTACTGCTGGCTCAGGCTTGGCCGGGGGGGGCAGCTCAGGCTGGGGATCAGGCTGCTCCCCGTTGACCCATAGCAGCAACAACAGTGCCAGCAGTGCTGCCACACCCCACTGGATCAAACGATGGTGCCGCCTCCATATCTCTCTCATCTCTACAACTTCCTGTTACTGTGGGGCAGTTGCTGAAAACAGTGCCCGTCGTGGTGCCGGATACCCCTCGATGGTCCGCTCCGGATCCTCTGGATCCAGAAAGTCGGCGAGTGACTCAAACTGCATCCACGAGGTTGCCCTCTGCTCATCCGTCGTGGTCACAGATTGGTCCAGACACTCTATCTGCCGGAACCCGACCCTTTTCAGCCAGTGCGCAAGCTCCGCCACAGAGGGGATAAACCATGTATTCCTCATTTTGGCATATCTCCCCTCCGGAACCAAAACTTCTCCCCGCTCTCCCTCAATCACCAGCGTCTCCAGGATCAGCTGCCCCCCTGGGCGCAGGGCCCCACGCAGCTCAAGGAGATGATCCATTGGTGAACGTCGATGATAGAGCACCCCCATGGAGAAAACTGTGTCAAAACTCTGCAGATTGGGCGCAACCAACTCCATGCCAACCGGTATCAGATGTACCGGTGGCGCTGGATCCATAAACCGGGTCACCGCCCGGAACTGGCACAAAAAGAGCAGATTGGGGTCAATCCCCACCACAAAACGGGCACCGGCACCCGTCATCCGCAGCGCATGGTAGCCATTGCCACACCCCACATCGAGAACCGTACGCCCCTCGAGCGGCTCAATCGCGCTCTCCAGCCGATTCCATTTCCAGTCAGAGCGCCACTCGGTATCAATGTGGATACCAAACAGCTCAAAGGGGCCCTTGCGCCAGGGGTGAAGTTTGCGCAACGCCTGCTCAAGTAGCGCCTGCGCCTCCCCACTGTAGTCGTCACCAACCCGCACCCGGGGGGCTGCAAGGTCGGGTGCCACACTTGGCAGTGGTGGCAACTGCCCCAGCGCCTCAAGCCAGCGGGGCAGATTCCCGTTGCGCCCCGGCTCAAACAGGACAGGAAGCTCCCGCCTCAGCTGACCACTCCACACCTCCATCCCCTCTGCCTGCAGGGCATCGAGAGAGTGCTCCAACGCTAACGGCAGGATCTGGCTCATCTCAGCGGATCGCCAGGATCGAGACAAAGTTGAGTGCCTGAAAGAGCACCTCTGCAGAGGAAAACCCGACCTCTCTCAATCGGGCCAGATGCTGCTGCAGGGTTTCAGGGAGCAGCACCTCCTCCAGGGCGGCACGCTTCTGGCTGATCTCCAGCTCACTGTACCCATTGGCCCGCTTGAACGCATGGTGAAGCTGCTCCATCCGCCTCTGCTGCTGCTCATCCTCAAAACTGATCTTTTCGGAGAGCAGGAAGGCGCCACCTGGCCGCATTCCTGCGGCAATGCTGCTCAGGACCGCCTCCCGCTCCTGTGTTGGGATAAACTGCAGCGTATAGTTCATCACCACAAGGGATGCATCCCTGACCGTCGTCTTCCGGACATCCTCGCACCGCAGCTCCACTGTGGCCAGCTGGCCGGATCGCTCCAGATTCTGCCGGCACCGCTCAACCATCGCCTCCGAGTTGTCAATCGCAGCCAGTCGACACCCCCGCTCCCCTGCAACACCGCTCATCGCCAGTGTTGAGGCACCCAGTGAGGCACCCAGATCATATCCCCGGCTGCCGGGCTGCAGATATTGCCCTGCCAGCACCCCAACCAGAGAAACCACCATTCCATAGCCGGGAACAGAGCGCTGGATCATGTCCTGAAAGACATTCACCACCTCCTCATCAAACCGAAAATTTTCGATCAGCCCCTGCTGTTCACTATAAATCTGATCCCGACTCATCCTTCTGCAACCCTGAAAAAAACTTCGCCCATTATACCCTCCAGACCCTGGAATCCCTCCCCAATACCACCAGTCAGATACCGGATCACTGCGACCAGAGGAATAATCACTGCTCGGCTGGATCATTAGCTTCTAGAATATTGACAATAATCAACCTAAACCCTGACTTACTGCACCCATGGAAACGCTGCCCCTGATTGGTGAACTCGATCCGATTTCACAACTCTTCATTCTCGCCTTCGCCCTCTCCATCCTCTTTGGGGCGGTGGCACGCAAGACGGAGTTCTGCCCACTGGGGGGGATTGCAGACATCATGCAGAATGGGAACAGCGGGCGCTTCCGCATGTATCTCCTTGCCATCGCTGTTGCCATGCTTGGGGTTGCACTGCTGGAGGCCAATGCCCTTGTTGACTTTGATGGCACCCGCCCCCCCTACCGGATGGCCCAGTTCCGCTGGCCCGCCTACCTGGTTGGCGGGCTGCTGTTCGGCATCGGAATGACCCTCTGTCGCGGCTGCGGAATGAAAAACATGGTCAATCTGGGGGGCGGCAACCTGCGCAGTGTCGTTGCCATCCTCGGGATGGGGTCGGCCGCCTTCCTGATGCTCTACGTGGAGGGGTTCTTTGCCGACTACTTCCTCTCCTGGGTGATGCCACTGACCCCGGATCTGGAGCTGTCGGGGCTTGATCATCAGGATCTCGGCACCCTCCTCTCCCACTGGAGCGGGCTTGAGATTGCCACCCTGCGCACCGCCATCGCCCTGCTGATTGCCGGGACCCTGATGATCCTTGCCCTCCGCTCCAGTGACTTTCGTGAACGTCGTGACAATGCGGTCGGCGGACTGCTAATCGGGCTGATTATCGTCTCCGCCTTCTATCTCTCTGGTGGCCCTGTAGGTGAGCTGGCCCAGGAGAGCTCCGACTTCATGGATCAGCCCCAGAACGGGATGGGAATTCAGTCCTATACCTTTATCCGCCCGATGGGGGATCTGCTCTATGTGCTCTCCAACCCGCAGTGGTATCTGGTCACCTTCGGGCTGGTTGCCTTCCTCGGCGTGGGCACCGGCTCACTCCTCTTCAACCTGCTCAGCAGCTCATTCCGGATTGAGTGGTTCGGCTCCTCCAGGGAGTTCATCCGTTATCTGGCTGGTGGTCTGCTGGTCGGGATTGGCGGTATCCTGGGGATGGGCTGTACCCTGGGGCAGGGGATTGCCGGCACCTCCACCCTCGCACTTGGATCATTTATCGACCTGGGGGCATTGATCCTTGGTGCCTGGATCGGTATCCGCATGCAGCGCGGCTTCCTGGAGGAGCACCAGGCGCCGGTCTGTGACCACAGCAGCAGGTAGCAATTCACCCATCACTCAATGAGTCCATAAGTTTTGGCAGTTTCTATCTGCGGCCGTCTGTGGGCAGGGATGCCCACATCCGAGCGACACAGGGATGTGCCTGAGCGTGCCGCATGAAGGAACTGCCAAAACTTATGGAACGATTAATATTACAATGGAAACTGCTATGCAATCCCCGAATGGCGAAGCAGCGCATCAATCTGCGGCTCTCTTCCACGGAACTCGATAAAGAGCTCCATCGGCTCCCTTGACCCACCCTGCTCAAGGATTGCCGAGAGAAAACGGAGCCCGGTATCCTGATCAAAGATCCCGCTCTCCTCAAAACTGGAGAAGGCATCGGAGGAGAGTACCTCCGCCCACTTGTAGCTGTAGTAACCGGCAGCGTACCCCCCGGCAAAGATGTGGGAGAAGCTGTGCGGGAAGCGGTTGAATGAGGGTGGGTGCATCACCGAGACCTGATTCCGAACTCTCTCCAGCGGGCCATAGATCTGCTCTCCCTGACCGGAGGGGCCCGCCGGATCAAACTCCAGATGCATCCGGAAGTCGAATAACGCAAACTCCAGCTGACGCACCATCGCCATCCCGGACTGAAAATTCCTGGAGGCGAGCAGCTGCTCAAATTTCTCTCCGGGAAGCGGCGCACCCGTCTGATAGTGGCCAGAAAAGAGGGGGAGCGCCTCCTCCTGCCAGCACCAGTTCTCCATAAACTGACTGGGTAGCTCTACCGCGTCCCACGGTACCCCGCCAATTCCCGCCACACTGGGGAAATCGATCTGGGTCAGCATATGGTGCAGGCCATGGCCAAACTCATGAAACAGGGTCAACACCTCATCATGGGTCAACAGGGCCGGATCCTCACCAATGGGTGGGGTGAAATTGCAGGTCAGATAGGCCACAGGGGTCTGTACCCCCTGCTCCGTTCTACTGCGGGTAATGCAGTCATCCATCCAGGCCCCGCCCCGCTTCTGTGGACGTGCATAGAGGTCGGTATAGAACTGCCCCCGCAGCTCCCCCTGCCGATCGGTGATTCGGAAAAGACGGACACTCTTCTCCCAGAGGTCGACATCCTCCTGCTGCTCAATGTTAATCCCATAAAGGCGGCGGACCACCTCAAACATCCCCTCCAACACCCGGTCCACCGGGAACCAGGGTCTGAGCTCCTCCTCCGAGAGGCTGTAGCGCTGCTGCTTCAGCTTCTCGGAGTAGTAGGCCACATCCCAGGCCTGGAGATCCGCGATCCCGCCCTCCTCTGCAGCAAACTCCCGCAACTCATCCAGCTCCTGCCGGGCCACCCCCAGAGAGCGATCCGCCAGATCATGGAGAAAGGAGAGGACCTGCTCCGGATCGGTGGCCATCTTGGTGGAGAGTGAATACTCCGCATAGTTTGCAAAACCGAGCAGCTTCGCCTTCTCATGCCGCAGCTGCAGAATCTCCTCCATGATCCCGGTATTGTCGTAACCAACATCATGAGGGCCTCGATCCGATGCACGGGTCACATAGGCCTCATAGAGCTCCTCCCGCAGATCACGACGGTCTGAATAGGTCATCACCGCAATATAGGAGGGAAACTCCAGGGTAAAGAGCCACCCCTCTTGTTCTCGCTGCTCTGCCGTCTGTTTGGCCATTGCCCGCGCAGAGTCCGGCAGGCCGGCCAACATCGTCTCATCAGTGATCTGCTTCTGCCACTGGTTGGTGGCATCCAGCACATTCTCCCCAAACTTTGAGGTCAGCTGTGAGAGACGCTGACTGATCTCCCGAAACCGCTCCTGCTGCCCGGCAGACAGCTCAATCCCAGAGAGGCGAAAATCCCGCAGGGCATTCTCGATAATCTTTTTTTGCGAGGGCTCCAGCATCCGGTAGCTGTCATGGTCTGCAATCCTCCGAAATGCCTGGTGCAACCCCTGATGCTGTCCCATCTCGGTTGCATAATCGGAGAGCAGGGGAAGGCAGCCATTGTAGGCATCACGCAGCTCAGGGCTATTCTTCACAGAGTTGAGATGACTTATCGGCGACCAGGCTCGACCCAGCCGATCCTCCATCTCCTCCAACGGCTGGACCAGATTGCCCCACTGCAGATCCGGCTGCTGCAGCAGCTTTTCCACCGTTTCGCGATTCTCTGACAACAGTTGCTCAACGGCCGGCAGGGCATGTTCCGGCTTGATTTCAGAAAAAGGGGGGAGCCCCTCCATCTCCAGCAGTGGATTGTGATTCCGTTCCATGACAGCTCCATCTCAACGCTTAGTGATAAAGATCCGGTAAACTATCAGCTCACCCACCCCTTGGCAATGGAACAGCCCATGAACAATATTCGCCCCTACCGAGACTGGAACCCACAATTTGATGAAAGTGTCTTTATTGACCCCTCGGCACAGGTGATTGGCAGAACCACCATCGGCAGAGATAGCTCTATCTGGCCGCTGGTCTCGGTTCGTGGCGATGTTCACCGGATTGAGATCGGGGCACGCACTAATATTCAGGACAACTCGGTCCTCCATGTCACCCAGCCCAATGAGAGCGCCCCCGCTGGCTATCCGCTGATTATTGGGGATGAGGTCACCATCGGACATGGAGCCATCCTCCACGCCTGCACCATTGGCAACCGCTGCCTGATCGGGATGGGGGCCACTGTACTCGATGGGGCGGTACTGGAGGATGAGGTATTTCTGGCCGCCGGCAGCCTGGTGGCACCGGGCAAGCGACTGGAGGGGGGTTATCTCTGGAGGGGAAGCCCCGCGGTTCGAGCGCGTGAGCTAACCGAGAGTGAGCTGAGATGGCTCAAGACCTCAGCTGACAACTATGTTCGGCTGAAAAATGATTATCTGGGTTGATCAGCACCTGTTACAGAACACTTTTTTTGGACTTCCGTCCCAAAGCCCAGTTCATTGCCCCCAGCAACTATGTATATTGTGTGATAGACTTGCAATATGCATGGAAAAAACATCGTAGACAGAACGGTTCAAATAGAGCTTGAAGAGTCCCTGGAAGAGTTTCCTGTTGTTGCTCTACTGGGGCCTAGACAGTGTGGAAAATCCACTCTTGCAAAGAGGCTGTTGTCACTAAAACCAAACACGGTATATCTTGATTTAGAGAGCCCCAGAGATCTTGCCAAACTACAAGAGCCAGAACTGTTTTTTCTACAGCACCAGGGAGAGCTGATCTGCCTTGATGAAATACAGAGATTGCCAGAGGTATTTCCTGTCATTCGCTCAATCGTTGACAGAAACAGGTCTAATGCTCAGTTCCTTATTTTAGGCTCTGCATCTAGAGAGCTTATTGCCCAAAGTTCTGAATCACTAGCAGGCAGAGTGGCCTATATTGAACTTGCGCCCCTCTCTTACGATGAGATCAATAGAGACAAATCAAACTCCATCTCATTAGAGCAGTTCTGGTTTAGAGGTGGTTTTCCAGATAGTCTGCTCGCCCGCAGCGACAAGGCAAGTATTCGTTGGCGCGAGAATTTCATCCGCACCTTTCTAGAGAAAGACATTCCGCAACTGGGATTCAGAATCCCCGCCTCAACCTTGCACCGCTTTTGGCAGATGTGTGCCCACTCTCAGGGACAAATACTGAATAGTTCAAAGTTAGGGGGGGCATTGGGCGTTAGCCACACCACACTGCGCTCATATGTTGATCTCCTGGAAGAGACATTTATGTTGCGTATATTGCAGCCATACACCCCTAACCTGAAAAAAAGGTTGGTCAAATCCCCGAAGGTGTATATCCGAGATAGCGGCATTCTCCATACACTCCTCTCAATTGATAGCTACGATGAGATGATGGGACATCCTGTTTTTGGTGTCTCATGGGAGAGCATGGCAATAGAGACGATTATTGCACGACACCCCGATTGGGAGCCGTTCTTCTATCGTACTGCAACAGGGACAGAGATTGACCTTGTTCTGGTGCGTGGTGATAAAAAAATAGCCTTTGAATTCAAGGCATCAACCGCACCAAAACTATCTAAAGGTTTCTGGAACGCACTGGACGATCTAGGAATTGATCAAGCATGGGTTGTTGCTCCTGTAGATAGCCCATATCCACTCGATAAAATTGTCTCCGTGACTGGATTGTAATAATCCTAGTACCTTGCCCGGTAAATCCTGCTAAATTAAGGCGAGCACTAAAGGGGTACCATAAAGGGGTACCGGAGCAAACATTACACTAGATTGTTTGCCGGTAACGGCGTGCGGTTTGACCCCGATGTTTCATGAAAGAGCCTGATGAGCGGCATGTGTCTTCCGTGTCGCATGGCATGCTCCATGGCTGCATAGTAGATTGCCCTGTTTCCTCCATCCAGCAGTGGCGGCATCAGCCCTGCGTTCAGGCACTGGATCATTGCCAGCGCCCTGCCTACGCGACCATTTCCATCACCAAACGGATGGATCAACATAAACCAGGCGTGCGCCCGGGCAATTTCATCCAACGTATCCGCCTTCCCCACCTTGTAGACCCAGCGGTTTACCTCCTCTGGAATATCCTCTGGCGATGTCGTTTCAACCCCCTCCAGCCTCCCCATTACCCGATGCCTCGTTGAGTAGAGACCTGAATCATCACGAACCCCCTGCATAAAGGAGGCATGCAGTGACTTGATCACCTCCTCGGTAATCTCCATCGACTCATGCCGACCAACAATCCTCTCCCAGATGCGTTGATTGGTGACAAAGGCATTGAACCCCTCGTGGAAAGTTCTCCTGTCCATATTCCTGGGGAGCTTTTCCTCATCAATGATCCTGTCAAAATCCTGCTGCGTGATATTGGTCTCTATCTCAACCGTGCCGAAACTGAGCGCTTTCAGGTATGGCAAAAACAGGTGCTTACTGTTTAGCAGCTTATCTGGCACCAGCACAGGCTCAAAACTCTGATCGTGGTCCCATTCCGGAATTAAAAAAATCCTGCAGTAGAGGACATCAATCTCCAGCTGATGAGTGGCCGAGATCGAGGAGGGCCTGTTCTTCCAATTGAGAACCGTCCTTCTTGAAACACCAATTGCTTCCGACAGCTTGGTCGAGTAGACAAAGTGGTCCTGAAGACGACTTATCTTTTCCAGGTAACTGATTGCTTGAAAATTCACAGGATCAATATTAACAACCAACACTGGTTCCTACGATACATAATCCGGGAAGTGATTGCAACTTATCAAGCATTACTTCCCACAGCACTTCCCGACCTCAGCAGAAGTGAATGCTCCACCGCCTGAAGGCGGTGGAGCATTCACTTGTTATTTTGGTACCAAAAGGGTCCACTGCTTCCGAGCAGTGCGGTCGCAATACTGATATCCAGTGTAGCAACCAGAATCAATGTAGTGAAATCCCCCTCTGCCCAGCGTGACAGCAGTGCTCCCGCTGAAACCATTAACCCAAGAAAGAGAAAGAACCGAGGACGGAAGAATTGCCACAATCTCGGCTCCTCCAGAGCCTGAATACGCAGCAGGTTTTTTCGACAGGCTGGCAGGAAAAGGTAGCGTGCCTTTAAGGTTCCAATGGTGATACCGCCAATGATTACCCAGAGAAAGGCGGCAGAGTTGGCAGTGATTTCGACAGCCTGAATCAGCAGAGAGGCCGCCTTCAGTGTAAGAATGGCACTACCCAGATACCAAGTGAACATGGCCAGGGTGGTCAATCGGTGGTGCGCGACATGCAAATTCAGACTACCACTCGCTGAGCCCACCGCATAACCTCCTCCTGGTTCAAAGTGTCAGCTCTAACATTCCAACTAACGCAAAGCCGCAATCACTGGCGCCGTATCCGGGCGCACACCACGCCACAGCAGGAATGACTCGGCCGCCTGCTCCACCAGCATACCGAGCCCATCGAGCACTTTTGAGGCGCCAAACTCCTCACCCCACTCCATAAACGGGGTCGGTTCGGATGCGTACATCAGGTCGTAACAGACCGCATTGGGTGCCAGCAGATCGAAGGGAAGCGGCGGCATCTCCCCCTGCAGGCTCGCTGCGGTGCCGTTGATCACCAGATCAAAGTGCTGCCCATCCAGCTCATCAAATCCGCCACCCTCTACACGACCCAGATCGGAGAACTCCTCGGCCAGGATCTCAGCCCGCTCTGCTGTTCGGTTGGCAATGGTGAGCTGTTCCGGCCCCTCATTGAGGATTGGCTCAAGCACCCCGCGGATCGCTCCACCGGCACCGAGTAGCAGAATCCTCTTCCCCTTGAGCTCAACCCCATGGTTCTGGATCAGGTCACGCAGCAGCCCCACCCCGTCGGTGTTGTCCCCATAGCGACTGCCATCCTCGCGAATCTGGATGGTATTGACTGCACCTGCACGCTCGGCACGGGGAGAGCGCTCATCCACCGCCTCCCACGCCTCATGCTTGTAGGGGACGGTCACATTCATCCCCCTCCCCTCCAGCTGCTGAAAGGCATCCAGTACCTGCAGGAAGGTTCCGGCCTCGACCTTCTGCTTCTCATAAACCAGATCCTGGCCAGCCTGCTCGGCAAACAGGGTGTGGATCTGTGGGGACTTGCTGTGGGCGATCGGGTTGCCCACCACCATGTAACGGTCTGTCACTACTGTTCTTTCAGCCAGTTTGCCACATCCTTGGCGTAGTAGGTCAGGATGCCATCGGCACCCGCACGCTTGCAGCCCAGCAGCGCCTCGAGCACCACGGCTCGCTCATTGAGCCACCCCTTCATCGCCGCTGCCTTAAGCATGCTGTACTCCCCGCTGACGTGGTAGACAAAGGTTGGGGCCCCATACTGATCCTTCACCCGACGAACAATGTCGAGATAGGGCATCCCAGGCTTGACCATCACCATGTCGGCCCCCTCCTCGAGATCGAGACCAACTTCCCAAAGCGCCTCATTACTGTTGGCGGGATCCATCTGGTAGGTGGATTTATCCCCGGAGCCGAGGTTGGCCGCAGAGCCCACCGCATCCCGGAATGGACCATAGAAGCTGGAGGCATACTTGGCAGAGTAGGCCATGATTCGGGTATGGATATGGCCATCCTCCTCCAGTGCAAAGCGAATATCGCCAATACGCCCATCCATCATGTCGGAGGGGGCCACAATATCGGCACCCGCCTCGGCATGGGAGAGCGCCTGCCGCATCAACACCTCAACCGTCTCATCATTAAGCACATACCCAGAATCATCGATGATCCCATCCTGTCCATGAGTGGTGAATGGATCGAGTGCCACATCGGTCATCACACCCAGTTGAGGGAACTTCTTTTTCAGGGCACGGACGGCGCGCTGCGCCAGCCCCTCTGGATTCCAGGCCTCTTCTGCCAGCAGTGACTTCTTGTTTTTGGGGACCACTGGAAAGAGGGCAATGGTGGGAATTCCCAGGGCAACCAGCTCCTTCGCCTCCTTGAGTAGTTGATCAATGGAGACCCGCTCCACCCCCGGCATGGACCTGACCTTCTGACGACGGTCCTTGCCCTCAATCACAAACATTGGGTAGATCAGATCATCGGGGGTCAGATGATTTTCACGCATCATCCGACGAGAGAAGTCATCTCTCCGCATTCTGCGCATCCGCACCTCTGGGAATTGGCCTCGGCCTGTTTCTATCCTGGACACAACATCTCCTCGTTCATCAAAAATTGTTCCCTAACAAGAAGGTAGGGATAGTACCGCAAAATGGGGCTCCTTACAGAAACCGGGCGATCATCCCAAACTGGTATTGCCCCTCTTCCGGCGAGAGATCGAGCTCTGCGGTCACGGTGTAACCCCCTCCTGGCACCACCTCCATCCGCTCACCCTTCCTGCCGATAATCCTCTGCAGGGTGATCTCACGGTTTCCACTGGGAAGGATCAGCTCCAGTCGATCCCCCACCCCAAACTTGTTCTTGGCCACCAGCGTGGCCAGCCCCTTCTCGGCATCATAAGCGGTGATCTCTGCCACATAGAGTTGCTGATGCCCCTGGGAGTTCCCCTGAATATAGTTCTGGTACTCCTCGCTGTGGTGGCGCTTGAAGAATCCATCGGTATAGCCACGACTGGCCAGATTCTCCAGCTCTGCCAGTAGAGAGGGATCAAATCCACGCCCGGCCACTGCATCATCAATCGCCCTGCGATAGGCCTGGGAGACCCGACTGACATAGTAGATCGACTTGGTTCGCCCCTCGATCTTCAGGGAGTCCACCCCAATCTCCACCAGCCGCTGAATATGCTCCACTGCCCGCAGATCCCGGGAGTTCATGATGTAGGTGCCGTGCTCATCCTCCTCCATCGGGATCGGCTGACCAGGCCGCCCCATCTCCTCGATCAGAATTCTCTGGGACTGGGGCCGGGACTGGGGCTCTGGCTCTGTGAGCGGCTCAGCCACACGCAGATCACCACCATCATCCTCAGTTGAGGCCACCTCCCGGTACTCCCAGCGACAGGCGTTGGTACAGCTCCCCTGATTGGCGTCCCGATGGTTGATGTATCCGGAGAGGAGACAGCGGCCGGAGTAGGCCATGCAGAGCGCCCCATGGACAAAGACCTCCAGCTCAATATCCGGGCACTGCTGGCGAATCTCCTCCACCTCCTCCAGAGAGAGCTCCCTGGAGAGAATCACCCGCTCAATCCCCAGACTTTTCCAGAAATTGACCGCTGCAAAGTTGACGGTATTGGCCTGTACGGAGAGGTGCACAGTCTGTTCCGGCCAGCGCTCCCGCACCAGATGGATCAACCCGGGATCCGCCATGATCAGGGCATCCGGCCCCAACTCGATCACCGGCTCGATATCCCGCTCAAAGGTGTGAACCTTGCTGTTGTGGGCCAGGATATTGGCCGTTACATAGAGACTCTTCTGCTGCTTGTGTGCCTCCTCAATGGCATCTCCCAGCCCTTCGAGGTCAAAGTCATTCTCACGCACCCGCAGTCCATATCTCGGCAGACCGGCATAGACCGCATCGGCGCCATAGGCGAAGGCCGCACGCATGTGCTGCAGGGTCCCTGCAGGGGAGAGAAGCTCTGGAGATCGTTTTGTCATCCGGTCTATTCTACCGGAACGGTATGGTGCAGGTGCAG
>CAZYJG010000039.1:0-12947 GCA_964647745.1 uncultured Piscirickettsiaceae bacterium | reverse complement strand
TCCTGGCCCTGCTGATTGCCCGCTGGCTACCTGCGCTGCGGGACGAGGAGGAGGGGCTCCGGGAGGATCATGACCTCCTGGAGCGGCGTATCCGGGAGCGCACAGAGGAGCTGGAGAGGAACAGGGAGACGCTGGTTGAGTCACAGCGCATTGCCCACTTCGGAAACTGGGACTGGAATATTGTCACCAACGATCTGGAGTGGTCGGATGAGATCTACCGAATCTTCGGCCTCACCCCGCAGCAGTTTGGCGCCACCTATGACGCATTTCTGGAAACGGTCCATCCGCAGGACAGGGGGTCGGTGATCGCTGCCGTGGATGAGGCGCTGGAGAGGAACAACTATGCCATCGACCACCGCATTGTGCTGCCGGACGGGCGTGTACGAACGGTTCACGAGCGCGCAGATGTAACCTATGACAGCGACCACAAGCCGATCCGAATGATCGGCACCGTGCACGACATCACCGAGCAGAAGGAGGCGGAACAGATTCTCACTACTGCACGGGAGCAGCTGGAGGAGGAGGTTACTGTCCGTACAGAGGCGCTGCGCAGAAGGAATGAGGAGCTGCAGGCTGTAATGGACAGCATCTCGGAACCCATCATGGTGATTGGCCTCGACTATCAGGTGCAGATGTTGAACCGGGCTGCCGAGCAGGCTGCAGGGGGGGCACTCGACTCATTTGACCCCAGCACCTGCTACAGGATTTCGCATGGCAGGCAAGATCCCTGTTCCTCTGGTGATACCCCCTGCCCAATGAGTCGTGTGGTCGATGAGGATGGGCCGGTCACTGTTGTCCATCGACACGTCTCGGCATCGGGGTCTCCCTACTATGTGGAGATACAGGCCTCACCACTGAGAAACAGGGATGGCTCCATCCGTGCCATTGTTGAGGTGTCACGGGATGTGACGGACAAGTTTGTTGCCGAACAGCAGCTACAGAAGAGCCACAGTGATCTCGACTATCTGGCCCACCATGATCCGCTCACCCGGCTGCCCAACAGAATCATGTTCAATGCCCACCTCGAGCATGCAATCAATAGCGCCAGGAGAGAGCGGAGCAGTTTTGCCGTTCTCTTCCTCGATCTCGATGATTTCAAGAAGATCAATGACTCACTCGGCCACCTTGCAGGGGATGACCTGCTGAAGATTGTGGCCAGGCGTTTCTCCGGGACCCTTCGTGCCTCCGATCTGATTACCCGCTTTGGCGGGGATGAGTTTGCATTTCTGGTTGCGTCAGCCGCCACCCAGGATGAGGTCTCCACCATTGCCGAGAAGGTGCTCGACGAGATTCGCAAGCCCTTTGATCTTGCCAGGGGGCGCTACAGTCTCACTGCCAGTATCGGGGCCTGCTTCTTCCCCAGGGATGCAGAGGATTCTGAAACACTGATCAAGCTGGCTGATCTCTCCATGTACCAGGCAAAGAATCTGGGTGGGGACCGCCTCTTCTTCTATACCCAGGAGATCAACAGGCTGGTGGTGGATCGGCTGCAGATTGAGCAGGAGCTGAGGGAGGCGCTGGAGAGGGGTGAGTTCGAGATCTGGTACCAGCCACAGGTCTCACTGAGTGATGGCAGGGTCACCGGCCTGGAGGCACTGCTGCGCTGGCACCACCCCAAACGGGGGCTGCTGCTGCCCGGGGAGTTTATCCCTGTTGCAGAGTCATTCGGGTTGATTCTGCCGATCGGCAACCAGGTTCTTGAGCAGGGGTGCAACGATTTTCGGGGGCTGCTTATGGATGGGTTCGGAATCGAACGGGTCGCCATCAACCTCTCCATTCGGCAGTTTGAGACGGATGATTTTGTTGAGCGGGTGACTGCACTGCTGGAGGAGATCGGTTATCAATCAGGCAGGCTCGAGCTGGAGCTGACGGAGTCGATGCTGATGGGTTCAGTCGAGGGCAGTGTTGAGAAGCTGGAGACCCTCCACAAGATGGGAGTGATGTTTGCCATTGATGACTTTGGGACCGGCTACTCCTCATTCGACTACCTCAAGCGGCTGGCGGTTGACCGGGTCAAGGTTGACGCCTCCTTTGTTGCCGGCCTGGAGGATAGTGCCGATGATCGGGCGATTGTCTCCTCAATAATCTCTGTGGCCAGAACCCTCGGGTTTGATGTAACGGCAGAGGGAGTGGAGAATGAGAGACAGAGGGACTTTCTGCGCAGGAACCGATGTGATGAGATCCAGGGGTATCTGATCAGCAGGCCCATGCCGTTATCGGAGCTCAGGGAGTGGCTGCAGGAGTACCAGCAGAGGGCAGGGCAGCCGGATTGAGCACCCAATTATTTTCCTCTGACTTGACCTAGACATGGTAGTCTCTCTAAATAACTACAGAGATTCAGGGAACCTCTTGGCTGCACATCCTCTATGAATAGTTTGTTGAGAACGTTGCCAACGAATCCAGGCGGTTCTGGTGTGGGCCTCTCCTTCCATCAGCAGGGGTTCTGTGTTGGTTACCCCCGGGCCGAATCTGACTCAGGGCAAGAGACTTTTCCCTGGCAGGCGGAATTCTTCTCTGCAAGGGGGGCTGAGGCGCAGATCCGCCTGCTGCAGAAGGTGGTCTCCAGAAAATCCCTGCGCTCGCTCCCTGCAACCATTGTGATGGAGCCGGGCAGCTACCGGCTGTTGCAGGTTCCGGCACCCAAGGTACACCAGAACGAGGTCGACTCCGCGCTGCGCTGGCAGGTGAGGGATCTGGTCGATCTTGATGTTGAGAACGCCATTATCCGCTCCTACCCGATGCCGGGTCAGGGGCGTCCCTCCTCGCCGCTGCTGTTTGTGGTGGTGGCGGAGCGCGATGAGGTGAGACGGCTTGTGGAGATGGCGGATGATGTTGGGCTCCGGATCAGGTCGGTGATTACCGTTGAGCTTGCCCTGCGCCAGCTGCTGCATGCCGCTGGTGAGAGAGAGCAGCCGACTCTGTTGCTGGCGATGATGCAGGAGAGGACCTTTCTGGTCCATGTGGTTGGAGGTGAACTCTATCGTGCCCGTGAGCTGGATCATGGCGCCAGCCATCTGCCGGGCTCCGGCAGTCGGGTTGAGGATGCGCTCTGGCCCGACCGCCTGGTCGATGAGGTGGGCCGTTTTGCCGTTTTCTGTGGGCGCCACTGTGAGCAGGGGGCTGCACAGCGGTTGCTGGTCCCCTCTCCAGTCTTTGACAACGCCACACTCTCGCAACAGCTCTCCGAGTCACTCGGAATCAGGGCGGAGCTGATCTCCCCCTGCCCTGTGGATCCGCACTGTCTTCCTGCACTGGGCGCTGCCTGTGGCAGCGTGGAGGGGGGGTGATGGCGCAGCTGCAGCAGATCAACCTGCTTGAGGAGGGGATGCTCCGCGGCCAGCAGTGGCGCCTCTGGAGGGGGGTCATGCTGTCTCTTCTGCTCCTGCTGCTGGCCGAGGCGCTCTGGATTGGGGTGGTGGCCGGGGAGAGGCAACAGCTTGAGCGGGATCTTGCAGCACTGCAGCAGCAACAGGGTGCACAGAGTGGAGAGATCGAGCAGCTGCAGGGGGAGGTTGCGCTGCGGAAGAGGGAGGTCTCGGATATCGAGCAGAGGGTCAACGGGCTGCGGGGTGAGGAGTCCCGTCTGCGGGAGATCATCAATATTGTGGAGCGTGAGAAGAGGCTGAGTCGCAGCGGATTCTCCCCCCTGCTGGAGTCCCTTGCATACAGCAGTGAGGAGGGGGCCTATCTGACCGAGTTCCATCTGTTGCAGGGAGGGCGCCAGCTGGAGCTGATGGGGGGTGCGATGGAGGCGGATCAGCTCCCCCGCTACATCAACCGATTGAGCGCCCACCCCCACTTTGGGGAGAGCCGGGTTGAGCGGCTGCAGCTGCTGCATGGCCTTGATACGGGGGGCGAGGAGGATAGTGCAGCAACGCAAGACGCCGAGAGCGGCTGGTATGCCTTCAGGGTGGAGCTGCTGCGCGCTGGCGAGGAGGGGGCGCCATGATCCGGATCCGCCGTCTGCTGCGCTGGCTTGATCGCCTCTCCCGGGTCCAGCATATTGCCCTCTCCGGGGCAGTGGTTGCGGCCGCCCTCGCGATCTGGTTTTTTGCGGTTGGGGCACAGCAGGAGCGCCTCGCCGCAGTGGAGGGTGAGATTGCATCCCTGGAGTCGGAGCTGAAGGCCGGGGTGGAGCGGATCGCTGCGCTCCGGGGTGAGCTGGAGGAGATCTCCCCGCAGGCCCTGCTGCTTCAGGAGGGGCGCCTGCGTGCGCTGGTTGAGCAGTTGAGGGGGAGGAGTGCACAGCGGCAGGCACTTCAGGCCAGCAGCTCAACCATGGAGCAGGTACTCGGCACCCTGCTGGAGCAGCTGCACGGCCTGCGGGTCGTCAATCTGCAGCGACTGACCCAGGAGCAGCTGACAGAGGTGGAGCGGGAGCAGCTTGATGAGCTTGCTGCGCAGGGGAGCAGTGTGTCGGGGGTGCAGATTGATCTCTATGGCGGCTTCTGGCAGACGGTGGAGTTTCTGCGTTCGGTGGAGTCGATGGAGGAGAACTTTCTCTGGGGCAATATCCACTATGTGGTCGACCGCTATCCGGATGCCAACATTCAGCTGCGCTTTTTCCTCTTCTCTGGCGCCACCCATGGTGATGTCGCAGCATCCGGTTGGGGGAGCTCTCTCTCATGAAGGGGAGCAGAGCAATTCTGCTGGCACTGCTGGTGCTCTCTGCCCCCCACGGCAGGGCCGCAGAGCCGCTGCCAGATCCCACCCGCCCCCCAATACAGGGGGCCACTAAAGGGGTACAATGGAGAGATATCGGATCACTGAGGCTCAGTTATACCCTGACGGGGCAGGTTCCAGCGGTCGCCATCATCAATGGGGAACGGGTGCGGGTTGGAGACTCACTGGGTGATTCAATGGTTGTCTCCGGGATCCACCCGGGAAGGGTGGTGTTGATGCGGGGAGAGCAGGCGATTGAGCTCTCTCTGGTACCTGTTGATATCAAGGGAAAACTGGCAATGGAGGGAGAGTGAAGATGGGCAGGATCCAAATAGTCATGGCGGAACGTCTCCTGCTGCCGCTACTGCTCCTTTTCATGCTTCAGGGCTGTTCGCTCACCCCCTCCAGTGAGGATGAGTCGGAGGTCACCCCCTCCCGTGACGCGTTGGTGGTTGGGGAGATAGAGGAGGCGCTGCGCTCAGGCAGAGGGGAGCAGGGGGCGGCCGACAGCGCCACAGAGGAGAGGGAGATTCCGGCAGCGGTGAACGAGGAGCTGCTGCCACCACTGGTGGTCAATGTCCCCGATGCCCCCAACGTAAACCTTGAGCCACGATTCAATGTGATGGTGCGCGATCTTCCTGCCGAGGAGTTCTTCCTCGGGCTGGTCGAGGGGACCCCCTACTCGGTGGTGCTGGCGCCCGGTGTGGAGGGGTCAATCACCCTCTCGCTGCAGTCGGTGACGGTTCCAGAGGTGCTGGAGACGGTGCGTGATGTCTATGGCTATGACTATCAGCCGGTGCCGGGCGGCTACATGATCCTCTCCACCGCAATCCGCACCCGGATCTTCCAGCTCGACTATCTCAATATCAAGCGGGACGGCTCCTCCAGCACCATGATCAGCTTTGGGCAGCTCTCCGGTGATGGTGACAATGCGGAGCTCTCCGGAAGCGAGGTGTCAACCACCACCCAGGCCGACTTCTGGAGTGAGCTACAGACCACGCTGGTCAGCATTGTCGGCACCGGAGAGGGACGCAAGGTGGTGATCAGCCCCCAGACCGGGGTGATTGCCGTCCATGCACTGCCGACCGAGCTTCGCTCTGTTGAGCAGTTTATCGAGACCCTGCAGAGCAACCTGCGTCGCCAGGTGCTGCTGGAGGCGAAGATTCTTGAGGTGGAGCTGAAGGATGGCTATCAGTCCGGCGTCAACTGGGCGGCACTGTTTGAGCCGGGCTCTGGCAAGTCGATTGTCGCAGGTCAGACGGGGCGCAGTGGTGGGGTCTTCGACTCGGCGACCGGCGTGGTGAGCTCCAACAGCCCGGGCACCGGCAAGTTCAGCCAGGTGGAGCTCGATACCGGGGCCTTTGGCGGGGTATTCAGTCTCGCCTTCAACCTCAATGACTTCACGGCGCTGATTGAGCTGCTGGAGACCCAGGGGGTGGTGCGTGTGCTCTCCAGCCCACGTGTCTCAACCATCAATAACCAGAAGGCGGTGATCAAGGTCGGTACTGATGAGTTTTTTGTGACCGATGTGGGAACTGTCACCACCACCGGGACCTCAACCAACATCGAGCAGGATGTGGAGCTGACCCCGTTCTTCTCCGGGATCTCGCTTGATGTGACCCCGCAGATCAATCGCAACGGGGAGGTGGTGCTCCATGTCCACCCCTCGGTCGTCGAGGTGTCGGATGACAGCAAGGTGCTCCCCACCTCCACTACCGCAGTGCCGCTGGCCAAGAGCAGTGTGCGGGAGTCCGACAGTATTGTGATTGCCCAGAATGGCCAGGTGGTTGTGATTGGTGGCCTGATGAAGACCACCCAGAAGGAGAGTGAGGCAACGACCCCGGGGCTGAGCAGTCTGCCGCTCGTGGGCGGGATGTTCGGGCATGAGCGCACCTCCCTGAAGAAGCTGGAGCTGGTGATCCTGATCCGGCCCACCGTGATCTCCGGCCAGGAGCAGTGGCACTCCGAGCTGCAGCAGACGGCGAGGCGGTTTCGCAGATTGAATATGGACGAGTGATTAGACCAGACCATGTACCTCAGCCACTTTCGTCTTGATGAGGCCCCCTTCGAGCTGACCCCGGATACAGACTACTATTACGGCGACCCATCGCATCAGGAGGCGATGAACATGATGATGGTTGCGCTGCGTGACGGCGCAGGCTTCGTCAAGGTGACGGGAGAGGTGGGGACCGGCAAGACGCTGCTCTGCAGAAAGCTCCTTAATGATCTGGGTGGCGGGTTTCAGATTCTCTATCTTCCCAATCCGCCGCTGACCCCAGAGGAGCTCTACCTGGCTGTTGTGCGCGAGCTTGAGCTCTCTCCGCCCGACCACCCCTCATCCCACGGGATGCTGCAGCTGATTACCGATCGCCTGCTGCAGATTGCAGCAGAGGGGGGGCGTGTGGTGATCGTTCTGGATGAGGCCCAGGCGATGCCAAACGAGGTGATGGAGGCGCTCCGTCTCCTTACCAATCTGGAGACCGAGAAGCGGAGGTTGCTGCAGGTAGTTCTCTTCGGGCAGCCGGAACTGGATCGGCGTCTGGCCCAGAGGTCACTGCGTCAGCTGCGCCAGCGCATTGTCTTCAGCGACCGGCTCTCGCCGCTGGACCCCGATACGGTGCGTGGCTATGTGCAGCACCGCATCACCGTTGCCGGTTATGATGGCGCCGCCCCCCTCTTCAGCGGACAGGCGCTGCGCCTGCTCTCCAGGGGGAGTGGTGGGATCCCCCGTCTGGTCAATATCCTCGCCCACAAGGCGCTGCTGCTCGCCTATGGAAAGGGGGTGCAGCAGGTGAAGTGGTCCCATGTCCGTGGGGCGATTGCCGATACCGAGGGGGTTCCCGGAAGGTTCCTCTTCTCAACCAGATGGCTGCTCCCCTCACTGGGGCTGCTCTCTGCGGTTGTCATCGTGGCTGTGGCTCTGCTGCAGGGAGGGGTTGGCGCATGAGTGTGATCAACTCCATGCTGCGTGATCTTGAGCAGAGAAGAGAACAGGGGGAGGCACCGCAGAGTGATGAACAGGGTGCCCTGACGAATGGGGTTGTGGTCACCAGGACAACAAGGGGATTTCCGTTTGGAACCCTTATCAAGGTCCTGGTGATTCTGCTGCTTGGGCTCCTGCTCTGGTTTGTGGCGAGCAACCCGTTGGTTCAGGAGGGCGGTTTTCAGCTGCTCCAACGCCTCACCAGCCAGTCGCCAGAGGGTGACGGAGGCAGTTCAGTCCAGCTTGCGGAAAACGGTGGCGGGGGCAGTGGTGCCGTTATCCTGCAGAGGGAGCCGGCACCAGAACTGGTAGAGCAGAGGAGGCCGGCCCCGGCAGATAGCGATAGGGCAGCACCCGCTCCACCAGCTGCTGAAGCGCCCCCCGCCGCTGCTGCCAGCGAGACATCAGAGCCAGAGCCCGCCCCCCCTGTTGCCACCTCCCCGGTCGAGCCCCGTCCGGTAATCCTGCTGCATGATCTGATCCCGATTGAGATCCCGGTTCCCCCGCCGGAACCGGTCCCGCCAACCCGGATAGTAGAGAAGGAGAAGACCCTCTCCCCTCCGCCGGTTGAGGTGACTACTTCCCAGGTGGTGGTAGAGGAGGTGGAGCCAGCGCCAGAGCGGGCCGCGCTGCAGAAGGTTGAGGTCTCCTCCACCCCGCAGGAGCTGGCAGGGCAGGCCTATGGTGAGGCGGTACATGCATTGAGGGGCGGCGACCGGGCGAAAGCAGAAGAGATGCTGCGAAGATCGCTGGAGCATCAACCGCAACATATCGGATCGCTGGAGGCGCTCTCAGCCCTGATGCTCTCAATGGGGCGTTACCAGGAGGCCGAGGTATTGGTAGACCGTGGGCTTGCGCTGGTTTCCAACCACGGCCTTCTGCTACAGCTTAAGGCGCGGCTGCTGATGCATGGCGGAGAGACCGAGCGTGCAGTGGCACTGCTGGAGCAGCACCTTCCTGCCGTTGGGGTCTCCCCCGAGACCCATGCCCTGCTGGCGGCACTCTACCAGAAGCGAAGGCAGTATCAGCAAGCGGCAAAACGCTATGAAGGGCTGCTTCGTATTGATCCATCCAACGGGGTCTGGGAGATGGGCTACGCCATTGCACTGGAGTCGATGGGGCAGAGGGGAGATGCCTACCGCCACTACGAGAAGGCACTCAATAGTGGGCGCCTGAAGTCCGCTGCACTCACCTTTGTGGAGGGAAAAGTGCGTGAGCTGACGGCGATAGGTGGTCAGCAGTGACCCGGTGGGTAGAGGCGATATGGTAGGGGCAAGGACAAAACGGTTGGGCGAGCATCTGGTGGATGCCGGTGTGCTGACGCAGCAGCAGGTGGATGCGGCACTGGTTGAGCAGAACCGCTCCAGTGGGCGGCTCGGCGAGGTGATCCTGCGGATGGAGATGGTGGATGAGGAGACCTTTGTCACCACCCTTGCCCGGCAGCTCAATGTTCCCCTGGTCGATCTGAAGGAGAGTGTTCTGCAGCCAGAGACCGTCCATCTGATTCCGGAGCCCTATGCCCGTGCCTATAGCGCACTGGCGATCGAGCGCGCCGGTGACCACATTGTGGTGGGGATGGATGACCCCACCGACATCAATGCACTGGATGCCCTCTCCAAGGTGGTGCCGCTGCCGATCCAGCCGGTGCTGGTGCGCCCATCCGATCTCAAGCGGCTGCAGGATCTCTTCTATCGCTATGAGTCGGAGATTGCCGATATCGCAACCAGTGTCGATGCCTATACCCAGCTGCGGGATGATAAGAAGAGCTCCAGGCAGCGGGGGCCGCTGACCTTGGCCGATGCCCCGGCCGGGCAGATGGTGGATCTCCTCTTCAGCAATGCGGTACGGATGAATGCATCGGATATCCATATCGAGCCGGATGAGGAGATTCTTCGAATCCGTACCCGTGTCGATGGCGTACTCCATGAGCAGATCCTGCAGCAGAAGAGTGTCGCCACCGTGCTCGCCTCACGCCTCAAGACCATGGCAGGGCTCGATATCTCCGAGAAGAGGCTGCCACAGGATGGCCACTTTGATATTGAGGTCTCCGGCAGGCGGATTGATGTAAGGCTCTCCACCATGCCGGTCCAGTATGGCGAATCGGTGGTGATGCGTCTGCTTGATCAGACTGCCGGCGTCTTTGCACTGGATCGATTGGGGATGCCAATGGAGATGATGGAGCGCTTCCGCTATGAGACCAGCAGGCCACACGGAATGATCCTGGTGACCGGCCCCACCGGAAGCGGTAAGACCACGACGCTCTATGCGGCGCTGCGGGAGCGCAACAACCCGGAGGAGAAGATCCTCACCGTAGAGGATCCGGTGGAGTACAAATTGCCACGCATCAACCAGGTGCAGGTCAATCCACGTATCGGCCTCGATTTTGGCAGGGTGCTGCGCTCTGCCCTGCGGCAGGATCCCGATGTTATCCTGATTGGTGAGATCCGTGACCGGGAGAGCATGGAGATCGGGCTGCGGGCGGCAATGACCGGCCACCTGGTCCTCTCCACACTCCATACCAATGATGCGATCAGTGCGGTCTCACGCCTGACCGATCTCGGTGGGGAGGGGTATTTGATCGCCTCCACACTGAGGACGGTGGTCTCGCAGCGGCTGGTGCGTCGACTCTGTAACCGCTGCAAGCAGGAGGCTCCACTGGAGACCCATCAGCAGCGCTGGGTGGATGCGGTGCTTGGGGAGAGTCTGGAGAAGAGACCCTTTATGGCCGGGACCGGCTGCTCCCAGTGCGAACAGACCGGTTATCGTGGACGGGTCGGCGTATTTGAGATGATCCTGGTTGATGAGCTGCTCAAGGCAGATCTCAATCGCGGGGATATGCAGGCATTCGAGAAGCACGCCCGCGCCCAGAAAGGATACCGTGGACTGATCAGCCGGGCGATGGAGTATGCGCTCTCGGGTGTGACCAGTGTCGAGGAGGTGATGCGGGTGACGGATGATCTTGACCTGCCCCACCGGCAGGGAGCAGAGCAGGAGGGCAAGGGGTGAATGGCAACGGCACCATCGTCAGCTACCACTACCGTGGGCGCTATGGTGACGGCCACCTGGAGGATGGCACCATGAGTGCCGATTCGGTAGATACGGTTGCAGACCATCTGATGGCGAAGGGTATCACCCCGATTGATATTGTGCCGAAGAGGGAACGTGTCACGGTAGTGGCCCGGTTCTCTGCCAGGGGCCGGGTCAAGCCGCAGGAGCTCTCCATTCTCTGTCGTCAACTCTATACGATGCTCCAGGCTGGGGTACCGATCAATAGTGCCCTGAGTGAGGTGGCGACTACGTTGCGTCACAGGCGGTTGGCAGTGAGCCTCCGTTCTGCAACAGAGATGATTGAGAACGGGTTCCGTCTCTCGGACGCCCTGGCCGAATTTCCCGACATGTTTACCCCACTCTTTATCAACATGGTGCGTGCGGGTGAGGAGACTGGAACCCTGGATGAGGTCTTTCTCAACCTCTCACAGCATCTGGAGCGGGAACACCTCTCACGAGAGAAGCTGACCTCTGCACTGCGCTACCCGGTCCTGCTGATTGTGATGGCACTCGCAGCCATTATGGTGATCACCATCTATGTGGTCCCGGTGTTTGCAGGGATGATCGAATCGAGTGGTGGTGAGATGCCCCTGCCGACCCGTATCCTGATGGCGATCTCCCACTTTTTCCAGAACAGCGCGCTCTGGGTTGCGGGGGGTGTGGTGGCACTGTTTCTCCTCTTCAGGCTCCACCGCGCCTCCCCATCCGGGCGGCTCTTCTGGGACAGACTCTGGTTGAGGATTCCCGGGTTTGGCCCCCTGATCCAGATGGGGGTCCTGGGGCGCTTTGCCCGCTCACTCTCCCTGGTCACCACTGCAGGGATGCCGCTACTGCAGGGGCTGCCGCTGGTGGCCGGCACGATCGACAATAGCCATGTCCGTGCACGCATTGATCAGCTGCGTGACGGGATTGGCGAGGGGCAATCCTTTATCAACAGTGCGGAGCGGGCCGGGATCTTCTCTCCGATGATCCTTCAGGTGGTCAAGGTGGGTGAGCAGACGGGTGAGGTTGGTGATCTGCTGGGCCACGCAGCCGATTACTACGAGCGGGAGCTCAACAACGCGCTGGAGAACATCAATGCCTTGATTGAGCCGCTGATGCTGATCCTGATCGGCGGGCTGGTGCTGGTTCTTGGGCTCGGGGTCTTCCTCCCCTACCTGGAGACATTCAAGGCTGCGATCCGCTGAGGCAGTAGAGAGAGCCAACCTATCGCCCCAACTGCCATATGATTTCAGCTACGAGAACAGATCGCCTGCCAACCCTGCTGATTGGTGCTGCGATGGCTGCCAGTGTCTTTTTTCAGGGGCAGCCCAACATGTGGGTGCTGTCACTGACCATCCTTCTGCTCTCCCTCTGGCTCGCCCATGGTCTTTGGTCCGCCTATGGCAGACGTCAGCCAATGCCGGCAGGAGTGCTGCTCTGGCTGGTGGTCGGCTGGTGGGGGTGGGGTGGCCTGAGCTGGTTCTGGAGCCTCTCCCCATCGATGACCACGCTCTTCTTCTGGTGGATCGCAGGGATGCCGCTGGCCTATCTCGCATTCACGCTCCATCCACTGGAGAGGGTGCAGTGGAGAGGGGTGCTTGTAGGGCTCAGGGTGGTTGGAGTGCTGCTGGTGGGGTACGCACTGCTGCTCTGGATCCGTGATGGTGACCACTCATTCCAGGCCACCTTCCTCAACCACAACAACCTCGCAGCGCTGCTCAATCTGCTGCTATTTCCGTTGGCTGCAGAGTTTCTGCGCACCGAAACCGGGAGGCGACAACAGCTGTTACAGGGTGGGGTTATCTTTATCCTTGCACTGGGGGTGGCGCTGACACTGGGGCGTGGTGCAGGGCTTGCCCTGGTAGGTGGGGTAGCGATCCTCCTCTGGACCTTCCGCAAGGATCTTGCGCGCAACAGAATGGCAGCTCTGGCGGTACTGATTGTCGTTGCATTCTCGGCTGCCCATCTGGTCCATCATGAGGGGATAGGGGTTATTGGCCGATTTGCCACACTCGCCCCGGATCAGATCGTCCAATCCGGGGTGCCCCGCTATATCATCTGGGAGGCGACCTGGCTGATGGGGCGTGAGCACCCCTGGATCGGCAGCGGCCTTGGAACCTTTGCACAGCAGTTCCTCCAGTACCAGCATCCAGAAGACGGGCTGCGTCACTTCGCCCACAGTGACTATCTCCAGAGCTGGCAGGAGACAGGGGTTCCCGGCCTGCTGCTACTGCTCTCCATCGTTGGCTGGACGGCATGGAGGTGGTTTCGG
>CAZYJG010000038.1:0-12972 GCA_964647745.1 uncultured Piscirickettsiaceae bacterium | reverse complement strand
TGACCATCCGCTCCCTGTAGGGGAACTGCATCACCGAGGTGGTGACCGAGATCCCACGCTCCTTCTCCATCTCCATCCAGTCGGAGGTGGCATGACGATCGGAGCCCCGCCCCTTGACGGTCCCCGCCTGCTGGATCAGTTTTCCAAACAGCAGCAGCTTTTCCGTGATGGTGGTCTTGCCCGCATCCGGGTGAGAGATGATGGCAAAGGTCTGGCGTTTGTTGATTTCTTCTTGCAGATTGCTCATTGTTTTTTTCACCACAGAGGGCACAGAGGACACAGAGAGGTTTAGAGTTTGAATCGTTTAATGCCATCAACCAGTTTGGTCTGGTTGAAATTGATCAATAACCCCGTTGGTATGTTTGCTAATTTCATATAGGTAAGGATTTGTGCCTCATGAATCGGAGCGAGTCGATCGACACTTTTTAGTTCAATGAGTACCTGTTGCTCAACCAGCAGGTCAATGCGATATCCACATTCAAGCTCAACCCCTTTATAGGTTACAGGGATAGGCTGCTGCTGGTTGAATACAATATTGTTGAGATCCAGTTCATGCGCCAGACACTGTTCGTAGGTTGATTCCAGTAAGCCTGCCCCTAAAGAGCGGTGTACTTCGATCGCACATCCGATAATCCTGCGCGTTAATGGATCATCGTTCATCTCTCTGTGTACGCTGTGCCCTCTGTGGTGAGAGGGTGTTGCCGTTAAGCGATCTCGACCATTTCGATATCAAAGGTGAGCGTTGCGCCGGCCAGCGGTGCATTGCCGTCAATTGTCACCTTTTCATCGTCAAAACCGGTCACGACAACATGAACCTGTTCGCCATCGGGGGTCTGGTCGGTGAGCATCATGCCGATCTCGAGCTGGACATCCTCGTGGATCATCGAGCGGTCGATGGTCCCGGTCAACTCCGGGTCTCTCTCACCATAGGCATCCTCGGGTGCGAGTGTAACGGTCTTCTGCTCTCCGGCAGCCATCCCCCGACAGGCGTTGTCAAAGCCGGAGATGACCTGGCCACTGCCGATGGTGAACTCAAGCGGCTCTCCTCCGACTGAGGAGTCAAACTGGGTGCCATCCTCCAGTGTTCCGGTGTAGTGAATCTTTACGGTGTGGCCATCTTCTGCCTGTGACATAACATTTCCCTGTTGAGTGGGGGCGAATCCCCTGTAAAAGAGGGGTATTCTACATCGAATTGAACCTCTTCGTCAGCCAGAGGCGTGCCCGCAGCCCCAGCTCGGAGGTGAATCCCTGCTCAACAAAGCGGATCTGGTTGTTGGTGTCGATCACGAAGGTTGCCGGCACTGCACTCACCCCGAAGTTGTGGGAGAGCGAACCGCTGCGGTCGACAATGGTGGGGGCCCTGAGCCCCTGTTTCTCCATGTGGCGCCGGACCTCCAGCATGGTTCCGGACTGCATGGCAACGGTAATGACCGGGTGCTCCTCGGCAATCGCCTCAATGGCACCCCGCTCCAGCTTGCAGATGGGGCACCAGCGGGCCCAGAAGTGGACCACCAGTGGCTCTTTCCGGGGGGTATCCAGTGAGAAGGAGCCCCCCTGGATCAGTGCGCCATGGAGTGGGGGTGCGGCTCCCGTGGCCATATCCCACTGCAGCCAGCCACGGATCGCAACCACAGCCGCAATCAGGATGGCCAGCTTGGCCAGCCGGAAAAGCCACCTCTTCATGAGCGTCTCTGTCGATTGCGCAGTAGTGTGTTGGAGAGCTGCTGCATGGAGCGCCCCAGCTCACCACCGGCTGTTCGGGAGTGGCTGGAGAGTTGCTCCGCAACCTCCATCGAGGCCTGCCTTGCGGGGAGTGGGGTGGGCTGAGGGGGTTCATTGGAGAAACGGACCCTCAGTTTTACCCGTGTGACCTGTCTGACCCCCTCCTGATGCAGAAGATCAAGGATGTTCTGCTGCAGAAAGCGCCCGCGCTGTGCCCAGCTGGGTGAGTCTGCATGGACAACTGCCACCCCGCCTGGGGTGATGGTGCTCAGGCGCAGATGGGCAGAGAAGGGGAGCCCAAGGCGGGCAATCACCTTCCGGTTGAGTTGGTTGATGTAGCCTGCCTGCTTCAGCAGCTGGCTGGATACCTCCCCCCGGGAGAGAAAGAAGGAGGGGCTCTTCCCGCGGGGTTTCCGGTTTTTCAGGGGGGGGAGGCTGGCCTCGGAAAAATCCTCAGGCTGCTCCTTGCGCGGGCGCAGAGAGCGCTCCGGACGACCCGCTGCAGGGGTGCTGTTTTGCAGCAGCCTGTGCAGTTTCTTCAGATTTCTCTCTGCCGGGTCCATGGGGTCCCATGATATCACCCGGAGGTTTTCGGTATCATCCATTATTATGGATAACTCAGCCCTGCCAGAGACCACGCGCCCCGGAATCTACAAGATGCTCGGTTCGGAAGGCGAGGTGCTCTATGTAGGGAAGGCGCGCAACCTGAAGAAACGGCTCTCCAGCTATTTTCGAAAGAGCGGGCTGGCACCAAAGACGGTGGCACTGATGTCGCATGTCTCCAGGGTGGAGGTGATCACCACCCATACCGAGAATGAGGCGCTGATTCTTGAGAGCAACCTGATCAAGAAACATCGCCCACGCTACAACATTCTGTTGCGTGATGACAAAAGTTATCCCTACATCTACCTCTCAACCGAGGAACGAGGTCGGGCAACCCATACCAGCTTCCCCCGTTTGGGGTTTCATCGCGGCGCCCGCAGAGGGAAGGGGCGCTATTTTGGCCCCTATCCCAGTGCGGGGGCGGTGCGTGAGAGCCTGAAGCTGATGCAGAAGCTCTTTCCGGTGCGTCAGTGCGAGGATGGATTCTTCCGTAACCGTTCACGCCCCTGCCTGCAGTATCAGATTGAACGCTGTACCGCCCCCTGTGTTGGCCGGATCTCTGCGGAGAGGTATGGAGAGGATGTGCGCCATGCGGTGCTCTTTCTGGAGGGGAAGAGTGGAGAGGTGGTCGAGGAGCTGGTGAGCCGGATGGAGCAGGCTGCAGAGGCGCTGGATTATGAGGCTGCAGCGCGTTTCAGGGATCAGATCAGTGCACTGCGCAGGGTTCAGGAGAGGCAGTATATCAGTGGTGAGCGAGGGGATCTGGATGTGGTGGCCCTCTCCATGGAGGGTGGGAGTGGGTCGCTTCAGCTCTTCAACTTTCGTCACGGACAGAATCTGGGGAGTCGTGGCTACTTTCCGAAGAATGTGCAGGGGCAGAGCGAGGCGGAGGTGCTCTATGCCTTTCTGGCGCAACACTATCTTGACCATCAGCCCCCCGCGGAGATCCTGGTCAGCCACCCACCGGAGCAGCTGGAGTTGCTGCAGCAGGTTTTGAGCAGGCAGAGCGACCACAAGGTGCTGATCCGCCATCAGTTAAGAGGTGATCGTGCGCGCTGGATGAGGATGGCGCAGGAGAATGCCCGGCTTGCCCTCCAGGGCAGGCTCTCCCATGCAGCCAGTGCTCTCTCCAGGGTAGAGGCGCTGCAGGATCTTCTCCGGCTTGAACAGTCCCCACAGCGGATGGAGTGTTTTGATATCAGCCATACCATGGGTGAGGAGACGGTTGCATCCTGCGTGGTTTTTGAGGATGGGGTGGCGCTGAAGTCGGACTATCGTCGCTTCAATATTCGTGAGATCACCGGAGGGGATGATTATGCGGCAATGCGTCAGGCACTGGAGCGGCGCTATACACGCCTGATCAAGGGGGAGGGAAAACTTCCCGACCTGCTGCTGATTGATGGGGGTCCGGGGCAGTGTGCAGAGGCCCATGCGGTGCTGGAGGAGCTCCAGGTGGACGGCGTTTCCATTCTGGGTGTCGCCAAGGGGGCGGACCGCAGGGAGGGGCAGGAGAGGTTGTTTCTGAACGGAGGGGCGGCACAGTCACTGCCGTCCGACTCCCCGGCACTGCTGCTGATCCAGCAGATCAGGGATGAGGCACACCGTTTTGCAATCACAGGCCACCGGCAGCGGCGCGCCAAAAAGAGAAAGAGCTCCCCACTGGAGGGCATTGCCGGAGTAGGCCCCAGGCGACGACAGTCAGTGCTGAGCCACTTCGGGGGGCTGCAGGAGGTGGCACGGGCCGGGGTAGAGGATCTCTCGGCGGTTCCCGGGATCAGTCGCGAGATTGCGCAGCGTATCTATGACCGTTTTCATGAGCATTAACCGTTTCAAATGTTTTGGCGGTCCTGATCTGCGGCCGTCTGTGGGCAAGGATGCCCACAGCCGAGCGACACATGGATGTGCTTGAGCGTGTCGCAGGCGGGAACTGTCAATACTTTTGAAAACATTGATAATGGCCCCCTGAGGGTTGGATTCCTCAATAACTGCTGTACTATCTGATACATCATGCAAATGAACCTGCCAACCATTCTCACCCTGCTGCGGATCATCCTGATCCCCTTCTTCATTATCGCCTTCTATCTGCCGGTGGAGTGGGGGCGGCTTGCTGCAACGGCACTCTTCGTGTTGGCGGCCATTACCGACTGGCTGGATGGTTATCTGGCACGAAAACTGAATCAGGCATCACCCTTTGGGGCATTCCTTGATCCGGTAGCCGACAAGCTGATGGTGGCTGCGGCCCTGGTACTGCTGGTGACGGATATGCCCAACCTCTGGGTCGCCATTCCGGCAATTGTCATTATTGGTCGTGAGATCGCGATCTCCGCACTGCGCGAGTGGATGGCTGAGATGGGGAGTCGCACCAATGTGGCGGTCTCGATGATCGGCAAGATCAAGACAGCGGTACAGATGGTTGCAATTGTGATGTTGCTCTATCGTGATCCGATTGGGGAGATCCCGGTATCGATCGTCGGGATGGTGCTGCTCTATGTGGCCATGCTGCTGACCCTCTGGTCGATGGTGATGTATCTGCGTGCAGCCTGGCCTGTGCTGATCCGCTCCGAGTAGATCGCTCCTCTTTTCGCAGTCAGGGGTTGACAGAGGGAGAGTAGAGCATAGAATATGCCAACTCTTACGCGGGAATAGCTCAGTTGGTAGAGCACGACCTTGCCAAGGTCGGGGTCGCGAGTTCGAATCTCGTTTCCCGCTCCAAACACATCGGAAAAAAGAGCCTGTTGATCAGGCTCTTTTTTTTCCAGACCAATGAGTGTAGTTGGTTTGACTGTTAACAAGTCTAACTGGCTGGATGGCAGAGTGGTTATGCACCGGCCTGCAAAGCCGTGTACACCGGTTCGACTCCGGTTCCAGCCTCCATTTATTTTTCGGGGCGTAGCGCAGCCTGGTAGCGCACCGGCATGGGGTGCCGGTGGTCGGAGGTTCGAATCCTCTCGCCCCGACCAATCATTCACTGGCGTGAATGGGCCGGAGGTGGGCGCAGAGCGCCTCCCCTGACGGGGATCGAATCCTCTCGCCCCGACCAATCATTCACTGGCGTGAATGGGCCGGAGGTGGGCGCAGAGCGCCTCCCCTGACGGGGATCGAATCTATCGCCCCGACCAGATTCTCAATTGTCAGTGGTCGGAGGTGGACTGCCCTGCGGTATCTCCCTTTACGTGGGGCATAATCTCTTACTTCGACCATTCTCTTCTCTTTCCATAGAGGCTTCTTTCAGGATGCATGGTTGCGGATTCCATTGGTGATTGATACTGTCCACCCCACTGATTCATAACAATAAAGAAGAGACGTGAAAGTCAGAAAATATGTTCTGCCAGTTGCCGGTTTGGGAACCCGCTTCCTGCCGGCCACCAAGGCAATCCCCAAGGAGATGCTCACAGTTGTGGATCGCCCCCTGATCCAATACGTTGTCGAGGAGGCGGTTGAGGCGGGTGCCGAGGAGATTATTCTGGTCTCCCATCCTGACAAGGGCGCACTGGAGGAGCACTTCAGGGAGAACCCCAGGCTTGAGTCTGCTCTGGAGGAGAAAGGCAAGGATGAACTGCTTCAGAGAGTGCGTTCCATTCTCCCCCGGGGGGTCACCGTTTCCGTTGTTTACCAGCATCAGCCACTGGGGCTGGGGCATGCTGTTCTCTGCGCTCGGGATGCAGTGGGTGATGAGCCGTTTGGGGTGATTCTGCCGGATGTGCTGATCTACCATCCCGACAGGGGGTGCATGAGGCAGATGGCGGAGGCCTACGAGCAGAAATCTTCCTCTATCATTGGTGTGGAGACGGTTCCTCGTGAAGAGGTGGATAAGTATGGCATTGTCTCACTTGCAGAGGGTGAAGAGGGGAGACTGCAGCAGATGGTTGGTGTGGTGGAGAAGCCGGCCATTGAAGAGGCGCCCTCGCAGCTGTCGGTTGTTGGACGCTATATCCTCACTCCGCGAGTCATGGGGCTATTGGAATCTACCGGGCAGGGGGCTGGAGGGGAGATCCAGCTCACTGATGCAATTGCATCCCTGATGGATGAGGAGCCAGTCTTCGCCTATACATTCGAGGGGATCAGTTATGATTGTGGCTACAAGTTTGGCTATATACGGGCCAATCTGGAGTATGCATTGAGGGATCCAGAGATTCAGCATGAGGTTCAGGGGTTGATCCAGAAACAGTTGGGGGATCAGAGTGGCCAATAGTCTGGTTACAGAGACCCCGGGCTGGCAGGCGTTGCAGAGTCACGCATCCGGGATGAAGTTGGTCCATCTGCGAGATCTGTTTCATCAGCAGCCTGACCGGTTTGACCACTTCTCCACCCAGCTGGATGGGCTCCTATTTGACTACTCCAAGCAACGGGTGGATGCAGAGGTTATCCAGCTCCTGACTGCACTGGCCAGACAACAGAAATTGCCAGAAAAGATTCAGCAGTTACTGCAGGGAGAGCGGCTTAACCGGACAGAGGGGCGCTCCGCACTACATACTGCGCTACGCAGCAGACCCGATGAATCCGTTGTGGTGGATGGCAGTAATGTGGTTGAGGAGGTGCATGCCGTTCTCGCTCAGATACGTGGTTTTGTGGAACGGGTCCGTGATGGGCGCTGGCGGGGATTTACCGGAAAACGGATTACCGATGTGGTCAATATTGGGGTGGGTGGATCCGATCTGGGACCCAAGATGGTTTGCCGCGCACTGCGCTCTCAGGCAGATGAGACGGTTGATATCCATTTCATATCCAGTATTGATGGGGCCCATGCAGCAGATATCCTGCCCCGACTTGATCCGGAGACCACCCTTTTTGTGGTTTCCTCAAAGACCTTTACCACCTCGGACACACTCTCCAATGCGGCAGCAGCTCGTGTCTGGCTGACACTGGCGTCCGGGGATGCCAGGGCCATTCCTCTCCACTTTGTGGCGGCAACAGCAGATCCTGCCGAGGTGGTGGCCTGGGGATTGCCGGAGGAAAATATCTTTCCCTTCTGGGAGTGGGTGGGTGGACGCTACTCCATGTGGTCCTCGATCGGCCTGCCCATTGCCCTCTATCTGGGGATGGATGCATTTGAAGAGATGCTGGTGGGGGCATCGCTGGTAGACCACCATTTTGCAAGTGAGCCACTGGAGCAGAACATTCCGGTACTGATGGGGATGATCGGGATCTGGAACAGTAATTTTTTGGGAATGCCAGGTCATGTGGTGCTCCCTTATGCCGCACACCTCAACCATCTCTCTGCCTATCTGGAGCAGCTGGAGATGGAGAGTCTTGGGAAGTCGGTGACTCAGGAGGGTGAGAGGATCAGTTATGATACGGGCCCGATTGTATGGGGCGGAGTGGGGTCCAATGCACAGCACGCCTTCTATCAGCTGCTTCATCAGGGGACCCGAATGGTGCCGATGGATTTTATCCTTCCAATCGACCCGGCGGGCGCAGATCCAGAGCAGTATCAACTGACCATTGCCAACTGTCTGGCACAGAGTCGAGCATTCATGGTTGGTCAGGAGAGTGGTGAACCCCAGCGCAGGCATGAGGGAAACCGCCCCAGCACCACCTTCCTGCTGGATGCGCTGCTACCCAGAACCCTTGGCATGCTGGTGGCACTCTATGAGCACAAGGTCTTTGTCCAGAGTGTGATCTGGGGGATCAACCCCTTCGACCAGTTTGGGGTTGAGCTGGGGAAACAGATTGCTCTTCAGATGCACCGGGATCTATTGAGTGACGGCCCACTCCCCAAAGAGTACGATAGTTCAACGGCCGGATTATTGAAGAAAATTCGGAGCCAGCAATGAAAGTCACCATCTATGGTTCTAACCCCTCTGCTCTGGTCAGTGCAGCCTGTCTGGCCGATATTGGCAATGAGGTGCTGTTGGTCTCCTCGACACCGCCCTTCTCGGGTACTCTGGAAGGGGTTCAGATGGCTGAGCCTGGGCTGAGAAGGTTGTTGCAGGATCAGCTGGATGAGGGGCGACTGAATCAGTCGCAGTCAATGGAGGAGGGTGCAACATATGGCCAGATTCACTACCTGATTCTGGATCCTGATGAACTGGCGCTGGCTACTGAAATTGCACGGCAGGTCGGGGCAGTGATGAGTGAAGATCAAATCCTGGTCAACCGCACCACATTTCCGTTGGGCTCCTCTGACCGGCTTCATCAAGTGGTAGAGGAGGAGTTGAGCAGGCGTGGCGTCTCTTACCGTTGCCATCTGGTTGTGGAGCCGGACTTCATGACGGAGGGGAGGATGATTCAGAACTTTCGTCGTCCAGACCGTATTTTGTTGGGCAGTGATTCGGCGCAGGGTGTCGAGGCGATGCGCGAGCTCTATGCCCCTTTTAATCGAAACCGGGATGTGGTCATGGTGATGTCACCACGCTCTGCAGAGTTGACCAAGTTTGCCTCCAATGCGATGTTGGCGACCCGCATCAGCTTTATGAACGAGATGGCAGATGTGGCGGAGGATGTCGGTGCTGACATTGAGGAGGTGCGCAAGGGTATGGGGTCCGACCAGCGGATTGGGTATGACTACCTCTATCCAGGCACCGGTTTCGGAGGACCCAATTTTGCAAAGGATGTGGCCACACTGGCAGAGACGATCCGTGCTGCCGGATCTGCCGGCCAGCTACTGGATGCGGTACTGGAGATTAATGAGCAGCAGAAAGAGATACTATTCCGCAAGGCGTGGCGCCACTTTGGAATGGATCTAAAGGGCAGGCGCTTTGCAGTCTGGGGCATCTCATACAAGCCTGGCAGTTGTGATATTCGAAACTCGCCGGGTGTGCGGTTGGTTGAGGCACTGCTTGGACAGGGTGCCTCTGTCCATCTCTATGACCCAGAGGCGCTGGAGAGTGCCAGAAGCCATTTTGGAGAGGGGGCATTGGTCAGCTATGGGGCTGGACGTGATGCAGTGCTGCAGGATGCAGATGCCCTGATGGTGGTTACCGAGTGGAAAACATTCTGGTCCCCGGACTTCGATCTGCTACTGGACCGCATGAACTCACCGGTGATCTTTGATGGCCGCAACCTCTACTCCCCGGAGAGAATGAAATCCCTCGGGATCACCTACTATGGAGTGGGGCGGGGAGAGTAATCAATAGGGGGACACAATACTTAATTCTCTGAATTAAGTATTGTGTCCCCCTATTTACAGGAGCTGCCAATATTGGTTGAAATGGTTGATAATTGCCAGCCTGTTCGGAGTATCAGATGGTGATGCTCTTGGTTCTGCAGGAATGTTGATAAAGGGATAACAATGGGAAATAGTGTTTCAATCTCGGTTACCGGTGCCGGTGGTCGCATGGGTCGCAGTCTGATCGAGGCAGTTCAGGAGGAGGACTCTGCGAGGCTGGCGTCTGCGATCGAGCATGGTGAGAGCAGTTACCTGGGGGTGGATGCCGGGGAGCTGGCCGGTATTGGCAGGGTTGATATTGCCATTGGTTCTGATGTGACAGCTGCACTGGATGGCGCAGATGTACTGATCGACTTTACCCGTCCTGCAGTAACACTGGCCAATATCGAGCAGTGTCGCAGTCAGGGGACCCGGATGGTGATCGGTACCACCGGTTTCAGCGATGAGGAGAAGGCGATTATTGAGGAGGCATCCAGAGAGATCGCCATCGTCTTTGCCCCCAACATGAGTGTCGGGGTCAACCTCTGCTTCAAGCTGCTGGATATGGCTGCCCGTGTAATGGGCAATGAGGTCGATATCGAGGTTGTCGAGGCACACCACCGCCACAAGATTGACGCCCCATCCGGGACTGCACTGCGGATGGGTGAGGTGGTAGCCGATGCCCTTGGGCGTGACCTCAATGAGTGTGCGGTCTATGGTCGTGAGGGGAATACCGGTGAGCGGGATCGCGGGACCATCGGCTTCGAGACCATCCGTGCCGGGGATATCGTTGGGGACCACACAGTACTGTTTGCTGACATTGGGGAGCGGGTCGAGATTACCCACAAGGCCTCCAGCCGCCTCACCTTTGCCAAGGGGGCTGTGCGTGCCGCCGGCTGGCTGATGGATAAAGAATCCGGCCTGTTTGATATGCAGGATGTTCTTGGACTACGTTAATACTGTCATCTGTGTCGCCATTCGGAAATTCTCATTTTGAGCTCGTCATCCCCGCGAAGGCGGGGATCCAGAAAACAGTTAGTTACAGTTGGCTTGTTCATTGGATTCCCGCCTTCGCGGGGATGAGAATTGTCTTTGGGTGATTACCAACATAAGAATTGCTGGTTGCCAACACTCCTAAGCCTGGATACCGGAATCCTGAAGAAAACGGCACCTGTTCTCGTTCTGCTGCATCAGAAAACACTAATTTTTCACCGGTGACCATGGACGTTTTGGGGCACTCGGAGTAGAATTTGCCAAATCTCCCCATTCTGGGCGGATATTTGGACCGACTGGAGTTTGATAACGGGATTCGCACCACTGTATGAGTCCCGTTTTCTATGCGCGAACCGATTATGACAACACCTGCAATTCTGGCACTTGAGGACGGCAGCCTCTTTTATGGGGAGTCGATAGGTATTACTGGAGAGAGTGTAGGTGAGGTGGTATTCAATACCGCAATGACCGGTTATCAGGAGATCCTGACCGACCCCTCCTACATGCGTCAGATTGTAACGCTTACCTATCCCCATATTGGCAATGTCGGGACCAATTCGGAGGATGAGGAGTCTCCCTCCGTGATGGCGGCAGGGCTGGTGATCCGTGACCGCTCCCAGATTACAAGCAACTGGCGCAGTGAAGAGGATCTGAGCAGTTACCTGGTTCGAAACAACACCGTTGCCATTGCAGGGATCGATACCCGTCGCCTGACCCGAATCCTGCGTGAAAAGGGTGCCCAGCGTGGTGCCATTGTTGCCGGTGAGAAGATTGATGAGCAGGCTGCGATTGAGTCAGCGAAGAACTTTGCCGGGTTGCAGGGGATGGATCTTGCCATCGAGGCAACCACCAGGACCGAATATGAGTGGGCGCAGGGGAGCTGGGAGCTGGAAGAGGGGCTTCCAGATCCGGTAGAGAACCCCGCCTCCCTGCCGTGGAATGTCGTGGTCTATGACTACGGGGTGAAGCGCAATATTCTGCGGATGCTGGTCGATCGTGGCTGTCGTCTGCAGGTGGTCCCGGCCGACACCCCGGTGGATGAGGTGCTCTCTCGCAATCCGGATGGGGTATTCCTCTCCAATGGCCCCGGTGATCCGGAGCCCTGTGGCTACGCACAACAGAGTATTCAGCGGCTGCTGGAGGAGAAGATGCCGCTCTTCGGGATCTGCCTCGGCCATCAGCTGCTCTCACTGGCCAGCGGCGCAGGGACCCTGAAGATGAAGTTTGGTCACCATGGGGCCAACCACCCAGTTCAATCCTTGCAGGGTGGTGAGGTGATGATCACCAGTCAGAACCACGGTTTTGCGGTGGATGAGGAGACCCTGCCGGAGAATTTGCAGGCAACCCATCGCTCACTCTTTGATGGCTCCCTGCAGGGTGTGGAGCGCAGCGACTGTCCCGCCTTCAGTTTTCAGGGGCACCCCGAGGCGAGCCCCGGCCCACACGATGTGGCCCCACTGTTTGACCACTTTATCGAATTGATGCAGCAGCGGCGTGACGCTGAGCAGGGAGTGTAACCATGCCAAAGCGTACCGACATTCAATCCATTCTGATTATTGGCGCTGGACCGATTGTGATCGGCCAGGCCTGTGAGTTCGACTACTCCGGTGCCCAGGCCTGCAAGGCGCTGCGGGAGGAGGGGTACCGGGTGATTCTGGTCAACTCCAACCCGGCGACCATCATGACCGACCCCGAGATGGCCGACTCGATCTATATCGAGCCGATCCACTGGGAGACGGTGGCTCGAATCATCGAGAAAGAGCAGCCAGATGCGCTGCTCCCTACCATGGGAGGGCAGACGGCACTCAACTGTGCACTCGATCTGGAGCGTGAGGGGGTATTGGAGAGGCATGGTGTCGAGATGGTTGGCGCCACTCGCGATGCCATTGACAAGGCGGAGGATCGTGAGCGTTTCCGTGATGCGATGCACAAGATTGGCCTCGATACACCCAAGTCTGCGATTGCCCACAGCCTGGAGGAGGCGCAGCAGGTACAGATCCCGCTCGGCTTCCCGGTCATTATCCGCCCCTCCTTCACCATGGGTGGAAGCGGTGGGGGCATTGCCTACAATCGCGAGGAGTTTATCGAGATCTGCGAGCGCGGTCTCGACCTCTCCCCGACCAACGAGCTGCTGATTGAGGAGTCGGTGCTGGGTTGGAAGGAGTATGAGATGGAGGTGGTGCGTGACCGCAAGGACAACTGCATCATCATCTGCTCGATTGAGAACTTCGATCCGATGGGGGTCCATACCGGTGACTCCATTACCGTTGCCCCGGCTCAGACCCTGACCGACAAGGAGTATCAGATCATGCGCAACGCCTCACTGGCGGTACTGCGTGAGATCGGTGTTGATACCGGCGGCTCCAATGTGCAGTTTGCAATCAATCCCGAGAATGGGCGGATGATCATCATCGAGATGAATCCACGCGTTTCGCGCTCCTCGGCGCTGGCCTCCAAGGCGACCGGCTTCCCGATTGCCAAGGTCGCGGCCAAGCTGGCGGTAGGCTATACGCTGGATGAGCTGCAGAATGAGATTACCGGGGGTGCCACACCGGCATCCTTCGAGC
>CAZYJG010000037.1:6388-13323 GCA_964647745.1 uncultured Piscirickettsiaceae bacterium | reverse complement strand
ATGATTCAACTAACCCCGATCCCACCAGGGAGACTCGACCCCGATTTCAAGAGACGCCTCAAGGGTGAGCTGGAGCAGCTCTCCCATGATCAGCTGCCACTACAGCAAGGGCTACAGCAGAGCTCCGTAGTGAGCGAGGAGGATCCATTCAGTGTGGTGATCCTGCGTGTCAATGACGGAGATGAGTCCGTTGAGGTGAAGGCGACCCTCTTCTACTCCGGCATTATTGGCGGCTGCAACTGTGCTGATGACCCGACCCCACCCAATACGCTGCAGGAGAGTTGTGAACTGCTGTTTGTGATCGATCGGGCCAGTGGCGAGACCCGTGTAGTGCTGCTATAGCGCCATCTGTCCCGTAGCATCGGCAATCAGCCTCTTGAGGGGTTCAATATCCATTTTCATCCTTCCAGTGAGCTTACCCATTTCAAGGATCACTCTACGCTATCCAGACTATCTGGACTGAGCGCAGAGCAATCTTTAGCAAGAAATCGTAGCAGCTGTAACGATCACTTTCTATCAACACAGAGGGTTGACTATAGTATCTATAGTGATACCACAAAGGCAATGCCTTCTGTACAGTCTATTTGGGTGTCTATGCAAAAAAACCCAAGCAACATTCGCTTTGGTGATCTTTGCAAGGTATGCAACTCTTAACTTTGGGGAGCCAAGACAACAGGGGTCAAGTCACCGAATATATAAAACTCCATGGCCTGGCGATCCAAATGACTCCGCAACATACGGGAGATGGCATGAATTGGTCCAAAAGCTTGTGTCACTGCGGAGATCATGGGAGATCGGTGGAAATAGTGTAATACAAAACACCCTATAGATCAGCCATCTATAGGGCGTATAGGGGATTTGCAGGATTATCGAAGAAATCAAATGGTGCGAGCGGAGAGACTCGAACTCTCACACCTTGCGGCACCAGAACCTAAATCTGGCGTGTCTACCAATTCCACCACGCTCGCAAAAGAGTGCGGATTGTACACCAACAGCAAACTACGGGGGGTCAAACCTGCTTTTTTGGCGTTATTGTTGGGTACGAAACAGCAAACAATGCCGGTAACGGCGTGCGGTTTGACCCCGGTTGCTATGGTTTCACCACGGGGTGACCCTGCTTGATCCAGTCAGTAATCCCCTTCTTCACGTTATAGACATTCTTCCACCCAAGCTCCCTCACCAGAGCACGGGCCAGTGTTTCGGTACGGTTCCCGGTGCGACAGATGATAATGACACGATCCTCCTCCGTGAAGCGCTGCAGGAACTTTTCGTTAAACTCAGGGTGCAGTCCCCCACGCTTGGTGAAGGCGGTGATCATCTCGGACCCCTCGACAATACCTGTCTGTTTCCACTCCTCCGGGCGCCGGATATCGACCAGGGTGACATCGCCCTTCTCCAGCTCTGCCTTCAGCCCCTCATTGTCGAGGTCGGTATAGCTGAGGAGGTCGATCAGCTCCACATCAAAGTGGAGGGTGGAGTTTGCCGGAATCCCGGGAATGGAACGGCTGCCATATCCCATCTCCGGGGGGACCACCAGCTTGCGCTTCTCCCCTCGCTTCATCCCCTTGACCCCTACATCCCACCCTCTGATCACCTCACCGGCACCCAGGGTAAACTGAAACGGTGTTCCACGATCGAGGCTGGAGTCAAACTTGGTTCCATCGGTCAGGGTGCCGGTATAGTGGACCGAGACAATATCCCCATCCTTGGCACCGGAACCACTCCCCTCCTGTATGGTGGTGGCCTCAAAACCGGGGGCAATGGGCTCCTCTCCACCCGCATTGCCGCTATCGGAGCAGCCGGCCAGGGCCAGCAGCAGAAGTGAAATGGTTACAGCTCTCAACATGAGTATCTCCTTGTTCATTACAGTGTATGGAGTGCGCCTTGCAGGATCACACCCTTCTCATCCGATTTATGCTTCCTGCCAATCGGTAGATCAATCGCTGTGCGGATTCTATCCGTTGCGCAACAAGATTGGTAGAACTGCCTCTGCTACAAGTTGGTGGTATCCTTTGGGCCAAATTTTCAGACAAGGATCGTAGCCATGACCACCATCGGAACCCCCCTCTCCTCCAGCTCAACCCGCGTCCTCCTCTGCGGAAGCGGTGAACTGGGCAAGGAGGTGGTGATCGAGCTGCAGCGGCTGGGTGTTGAGGTGATTGCGGTCGATCGATACCCCAATGCCCCTGCAATGCAGGTGGCACATCGTTCGCATGTGATCTCGATGCTGGATGGGGAGGCACTGCGTCGAGTGGTTGAGGAGGAGAAGCCCGATCTGATCGTACCGGAGATCGAGGCCATTGCCACCGACACCCTGGTAGCGCTGGAGCAGGAGGGGTTCAGCGTCATCCCCACCGCCCGTGCCGCCCAGCTAACCATGAACCGCGAGGGGATCCGTCGTCTGGCCGCCGAGGAGCTGGGGCTCAAGTGCTCCCCCTACCGCTTTGCCGAGACCAAGGAGGAGTATCTGCAGGCTGTTGAGGCGATCGGCATCCCCTGCGTCATCAAGCCGATCATGTCCTCCTCCGGAAAGGGGCAGAGCACCATCCGCAGTGAGGCCGACATTGAGTCAGCCTGGGACTACTCCCAGGAGGGGGGGCGCAGCGGCGCGGGACGGGTCATCATCGAGGGCTTTGTCGATTTCGACTACGAGATCACCCTGCTGACCGTTCGCCATGAGGGAGGAACCAGCTACTGCCAGCCGATTGGCCACCGCCAGGAGGATGGGGACTACCGTGAATCGTGGCAGCCGCAGGCGATGAGCAGCAGCGCCCTCGCCAGGGCGGAGGAGATGGCCAGGACCATTACCGATTCCCTCGGGGGGCGGGGACTCTTTGGGGTGGAGCTCTTCATCAGGGGAGATGATGTGATCTTCAGCGAGGTCTCCCCCCGCCCCCACGATACCGGGCTGGTGACCCTGATCTCACAGGACCTCTCTGAATTCGCCCTCCATGCCCGGGCGATCCTCGGCCTGCCGATCCCCAATATCCACCAGCATGGCCCCTCTGCCTCCAGTGTACTGCTGGTTGAGGGGGAGTCCGACCAGGTCTGCTACCAGTGCATCGAGTCGGCCCTGACCGAGTCGGATACCCAGCTGCGCCTCTTTGGCAAGCCAGAGGTCCATGGCCGACGCCGGATGGGGGTTGTCCTCTCCCGGGATGAGAGTACCGACCAGGCACGGGAGAAGGCCAACCACGCTGCAGCCTCAATCGTTACAACCCCCTAAACCGGAGCCCCGGCCACAAAAAAGCCATCATGGCTTGTCACCATGATGGCTTTTTTGTCGACAGCAGGGTTGCGAATCAGTCGTCGAGGTAACAGCGCCCCTCGTAGGTTGTATCCTTTCTTGGACGATTTCCCAGCTCCTTGTGGCGGATCTCACCACGGACGACCCCTGTATTGGCCTCAATCATGCTCTTCTCCAGGGTGACCAGCTCGTCATCATATTTGCCACGCAGGCGGTAGATCGATGCCTCGGGGTTGATGATCCACTCCTCGTAGATCTTGTACTCCTCCCCATCGATCTCACGCAGCTTCTTGCGGCGGGTACTGAAGTCGGGAACGGAGACCTTTACATCAGCGCTATGGACCACATTGCCTGTGTAGCGGTCAATCTCATCCAGATCACAGCTCAATTGGGAATTAGCAGCCACAGCAGAGCTTGCAGCCAGTAAAATCAGTCCGATCACATTTTTCATTGTTATTCTCTCTCCACTCTGTTTACAAAATCGATGCTCAGTCACTATAACTGAACGCCAGCTTTCTGCAAGCTGATGTTTGCGATTTGACCTAGGTCAAGGCAGCAACATTCAATCTGTATCACTCTACCGGGTACTAAGTTGAACTTAGTCATAAAACTGCTTGTCCTGAGCCTTCTCCCAAGGCATCAAGACAATAAAAACTGATCAGGAGTCAATAACTTATGCTTAAAAAGACACTTACCATGGCAGCCGCCATCGGAATGTCGCTAGGAACCGGGAGTGCAGCGTGGGGTTCGGCGCTGGATGATGTGATGAAGGCCCGAGGCCTCACACAGAAGGATCTGCTGGCGGCAGCGAAAACCTACACCCCTTCGGGAGGGCGCGATGAGTATATCGCCTTCAGCTCCGGTGGACAGAGCGGACAGCTCATTGTCTACGGAATCCCCTCCATGCGTATTCTCAAGTACGTTGCGGTATTCACCCCGGAGCCATGGCAGGGTTATGGCTTTGATGATGAGTCCAAGGCGGTACTGGCACAGGGTCGCATCAACGGGAAGGATATCAACTTCGGTGATACCCACCACCCGGCGATCTCCGAGACCAACGCCGAGTATGATGGGCAGTATCTCTTCATCAACGACAAGAACAATCCACGTATTGCCGTGGTTGATCTGCATGACTTCGAGACCAAGCAGATTGTGGTCAACCCCCACTTCAACAATGAGCATGGTGGCGCATTCGTAACCCCGAATACCGACTATGTGATCGAGGCGGCACAGTACCCCGCCCCATTCGAGGATGAGTATGTACCACTGGAGCAGTTCAATGACCGCTACCGTGGTGGTGTCACCTACTGGAAGTTCAACCGTGAGGCAGGTCGTCTCGACCCATCCCAATCCTTTACCGTTGAGATGCCTCCATACAGCCAGGACCTCTCCGACTTCGGCAAGTTTGGCAGTGACGGCTGGTCCTTCACCAACTCCTTCTGCTCCGAGCGTTATGTGGGCGGAATCGAGAAGGGTCGCCCCCCCTACGAGGCGGGCTGCTCCCAGAAGGATACCGACTTCCTCCATGCAGTGAACTGGAAGAAGGCGGCTGAGCTGTTCAAGGCGGGCAAGGGTACAAACATCAATGGAATGGATGTTCTGACCATGGAGACCATGGTCGACAACAACGCCCTCTTCCTGGTTCCAGAGCCCAAGAGCCCACACGGTGTGGATGTCTCCCCTGACGGAAGCCATGTCATCGTATCGGGCAAGCTGGATAGCCATGCCTATGTCTACAGCTTCGACAAGATGATGGCCGCGCACAATGCCGGCAAGTATGAGGCCCGTGATGCCTATGGAATCCCTATCGTCTCCCTGGAAGATGCTCTGGAAAGACAGGTACAGGTTGGGCTTGGACCGCTGCATACCCAGTATGACTCCAAGGATTGTGTGGTCTACACCTCCATCTACGTAGACTCACAGGTTACCAAGTGGGACTATTGTACGGGTGAGATCCTGGACAAGCTCTCCATCCACTACAACATTGGTCACCTGATGACCATGGAGGGTGACTCTGCCTCCCCAGACGGCAAGTATCTGGTAGCACTGGACAAGCTGGCGATTGACCGCTTCAACCCGGTCGGTCCACTCCATCCACAGAACCACCAGCTGATCGATATCAGCGGTGACAAGATGGAGCTGCTCTATGACATGCCGCTACCACTGGGCGAACCACACTACGCCGTTGCGATCAAGGCGGACAAGCTGAAGCCTGGCATTCGCTACAAGTCCGGTTGGGACAGCCGCTCAGACAAGCGCTCACCCTACAAGACCCGTGCTGGTCGTGAGAAGACGGTTCGTACCTGTGATGGTGACAACTGTACGGTTGAGGTCTTTGGTACTGTGATCCGTTCACATATCACCCCCGAGACCATCGAGGCCGAGGTTGGCGACAAGGTAGTCATTCACTTGACCAACCTGGAGCGTGCCGAGGATGAGACCCACGGCTTTGCCATCAACGGCACCAATGTCAACCTCTCACTGGAGCCAGGCAAGACTGTATCTGCAACCTTTACTGCAGATACCGAGGGTGTCTTCCCCTACTACTGCACCGAGTTCTGCTCTGCACTCCATCTCGAGATGGAAGGCTACCTGCTGGTTAAACCAAAGGGTTACAAGGCGGAAGCTGGTGAGATTCAGGAAGGTACGGTCTACACCAAGGCTGACTATGACAAGCAGTACCAGACCAATCTGGATACCCAGGCTGTCATCGACTCTGTTGTAGGCTTCATCACCAGCACCAACTATACCGACTTCGCTCCAGTGGTTGCACTGGTTGAGGATGCGGTAGATCAGTTGGGCTTTGCCGAGACCTGGCGCAAGAAGGCAGAGGAATCTGCCGGAGCAGGCGACTTCCAGAATGGAACCCTGCAGGCTGGCCAGTGGTGGCAGTACCAGGTGAAAGCTGCAGATATCGGTCTGCGTGCGAAGACCTATCTGGAACAGCATGGTGCGAAAGTTGTGAAGTAGTGATCAACAACTGACACACCTGTAACCCACGGGGGAGAGCATCTGCTCTCCCCCATTTTTTGACTAAAATTACTCTATTAAACCGATCGCTGAAATCATTTAGAAACAGTATGCTATTACGATTCAACCCGGTTTATACAAAATCAAGGACAACAATATGAAATTGACAAAAATCGTACTGGTCGCATCCTCCCTGACACTGCTCTCTGCAGCAGCGACCACTGCATCAGCCGATGGCGCAGCACTCTACCTGTCCAAGACCTGTGTGGCATGCCATGGCAAGGATGCCAAGACCCCTCTCCTGCCCATCTACCCAAAACTTGCCGGACAGAACAAGGACTACGCCCTGAACCAGATGAAGGACATCAAGTCCGGCGTCCGTGCCAACGGTCAGGCTGCAGCGATGCAGGGCGTGATGGGACTGGTCAATGAGGCCGAGATGGCGGAAATTGCCGAGTGGCTCTCGACACTCCAATAGCAGGCACCAGTACACCTGAAATACATGCGGGAAAACAGCCCCATTGATACAGATCAATGGAAACCGTTGCTATTTCGCATATTCTATAGAACATCTGAATAAACTGAATAACTGGAGAAGAGTGATGATAAAGATGTCTGCAATTGCAGCCGGGATTGCCCTGATAGGCGTGAGTATCACTGGTACTGCCTCTGCAGGGGGACAGGTAACCGACGTCAAGGACTGGAATACCGGCGAGGG
>CAZYJG010000037.1:0-6288 GCA_964647745.1 uncultured Piscirickettsiaceae bacterium | reverse complement strand
CCCTTCTCTTGGGGAGCCCTGGAATGGGATGAGGAGAGAAGACAAGGCAAATCGGTACAACCACCACCCAACAGATGTTTTGAACAACACAACTTCAACAGGGCCTCACTACCATGAGCAACACCCCATCAAAACAGAACCTGATCATCGGCACCCTCTCCCTGGTGGCGATTGGTCTGCTGATCTCCATCTTCTATAGCCCCATCTGGTGGGTCTCTCTCAAGGCACCACAGTATCCCGAGGCGGCATTCCCCCAGGGGATTCGCATCCACTTCCATGTCAATGGTGTATTCAACGGCTGCGAGAAGATTGAGTCCGAGGAGAAGTATGAGGAGGAGTCTCTCGACTGCAAGCATGAGATGGATGCGATCAACCACTATGTGGGCATGTATCCGATTGCGGCAGGTGCCCCGGTTGAACGTGCCGTATCACCCTTTGTCTTTGGGCTGCTCGGGCTGATGATCATCGCCTTTGCCCTCCCCAACCAGCGACAACGAATCATGCTGATGGGGGCAGGATCCATCGCAATTGCAGGGTGGGCCTATACGACCCTCTATACCGAGGGGGGTGTCAATCTCCAGTCCGGCCCCTACCGTGCAGATCTGATGAGCACGATGCAGAAGACCCCGGAGGAGATCAACCACTGGAGCGGTGTCGATGCCATTGAGGAGAGCTACAAGGAGGCACTGGGGCGCTACTTCCCCACCATTGGGGTTGATTGCGAGAGCTATGGCTCAAAGATGACCTATGTGGATCTCTACGCAACCCAAGAGCGTCCATTTGACGAGCTGAATGATCTACTGGTCAATGCCGGTGCCACCTCTGCGGTGATGTCGACCTTCCATGAGATGTATGATCTGATCAAGAAGGACCCATCCATGACAGCGGAGCAGCAGCAGAGTGAGTTCCTGCAGCGCTGTGAGGTGATGGCTGGAGATATCGGCATGACCGATATTGAACGCACCGAGATGATGATGACCATCACCAATGTTGTCTTTGGCGGCCTGTTGGCTGCAATGGCACTGATCATTGTCGGGCTCTGGAAGATGGAGAGAATCTTCAACTGGCTGCTGATACTGGTACCGATGGCTCTCCCCCTCTTCTTTATCATGGACTATGCCGGCTGGCTCTGGTGGTTTGGACACCACCTCAGCGAGATGGGTGCCTTCACTGTCAAACCCTTCATGCCTACCGTATTTGGTGTCGGCAAGGTTGCACAGTTCTCCACCTACTCCTACCCCTACTACGGTTTTGGCCTGATCATGCTCAACTCAGTGGTGCTGGCTGCAGCTGCACTGATCCGCCTGAAATCCAGTGACAGATAGCCAGAGAGCCGTGTAGAGGGGAAACAATGTGAAACAGGCCACGATTGTGAGCAATACCACACAACCGCTGACCTGGGTCTGGCCACTGTTTATCCTCACTGCAGCAATTTTTCTGGCCTCTCCTGCCCTTGCAAAGAGTGCATCCCCCTACCCCTCATTCCAGGATCTGGTGGACAATACGCCAAAGGGGGGCATGCTTATCCCCCCTGCCGGCACCTATGCGGGACCGGTAACGATTGAACAACCCATCACCATTGACGGAAAGAATGGGGTCACCATTGATGCAGGTGGAAAAGGGAGTGTGGTCTATATTGATACGGATGGTGCCACACTGCAGAATCTCCGCCTGATCAACTCCGGCGGCTCCCACAACGATGTTGATTCCGGTGTACAGGTCAAGGGGGACTTCAATGTGGTCAAGGACAACTCCATTGAGGAGTGCCTCTTCGGGATTGACCTGAGCCAGTCCAAAAACAACATCATCCGGCGCAACAAGATCAGCTCCAGAAGTGACCGCGAGCTGGGAATGAGGGGAGACTCCGTCCGTCTCTGGTACAGCTTTGACAATATGGTGACCGACAACACCATTACCGGATCTCGTGATATGGTGGTCTGGTACTCCAAGGACAACACCATTGCACGCAACCACTCCTCTGGCGGGCGCTACGCCCTCCACTTCATGTATTCACAGGGAAACCTGGTGGAGGAGAATGTCTATACTGATAATTCGGTTGGAATCTTTCTGATGTACAGTGATGGTGCTGTGGTCAAGAATAACTATGTTGCCCACTCCCAGGGAACAACCGGGATGGGGATCGGCCTCAAGGAGACCAGTGATGTCAAGATCATCGACAACAAGTTTCTCTACTGCGCCACCGGTATCTATAGTGACGTCTCCCCCTACCAGCCCGATACCACCAACCTGATGGAGAACAACCTCATCGCCTTCAATGGGATCGGAATGCTCTTCCATACTCCGTGGTGGGGAAATGTTGCCCGCAACAACACATTCAAGGACAACATCACCCAGGTTGCGGTCGATGGTAACGGTGGTGCCACCAGGAATGCCTGGGAGGGGAATCACTGGGACGACTACGAGGGGTTTGACCAAGATGGTGATGGCAATGGAGACAGCCCGTATGAGCTCTACGCCTACGCAGATCGAATCTGGATGGACCGCCCCGATGCCCGTTTCTTTATGGGCACCCCTCTGCTTGAGGCGCTCGACTTTCTGGAGCGGCTGGCCCCATTCTCGGAACCCACACTGCTACTGAGGGATGAGAGGCCCCTGCTGGTGGCGGCCAGCAGCCGCGACCCTGTTCATGAAATCCGGGAAGCGGCCACAGCAGAGAACGACAGAGAACCGGATGCCCCTCAAACTGCAGAGCAGCCAACAGGAAGGGACTGGGGCTCCTCACTACGGCTACTTGAGAAGGGTCTGAACAAATGAACGATAAAACCACGCGTCTGACCAGAAAGGAGAGAGAGCGAAGGGAGTTCCTCAGAACCTCTGCCCTGGTTGCAGGGGTAAGCAGCCTCTCACTCCTGACCCTGTTCCCCACCCTGAGCAATGCCAATCCCAGACTGCGCCCCCCGGGGGCACTGGATGAACAACAGTACCTCGCCTCCTGCATCAAGTGTGGACAGTGTGTTCAGGTCTGTCCGGTTGAGGCGATCTTTCTCGCAGATATCTTTGATGGTCAGGGACAGGGGGCTGCCTATATCGATGCCCGAGACCAGGCCTGTGACTTCTCCTGTGATGGCCTGCAGTGTGTGCTCGCCTGCCCCACCGGGGCCCTGACCCACGAGATCAACTACCCCCATGAGACCCGAATGGGCTTTGCACGACTCGATCTTCCCGAGAGCTGTCTGGCAATGAAGGGGGAAGGGTTCCACGGCACCGCCCGGGGGCCGGAGTACAGTGGAAAGCTGCGCTATGACGAGATCGACCGCTGGAACCCGATTGCAGTCAATGAACACCCCTATGACCTTGAACTCTGTGACCTCTGTGTCCGCCAGTGCCCCATCGAGATCAGAAGAAAGCAGTGTGATGCCGGAAAGCCACCCTCCGGTGACATCAACCAGTGCCCTCCCAAACCGGCTATTGCGCTGGAGAGGATCGAGGATGGTGGAGAGAAGGTACGCTACAGACCGGTGGTGCTAGAGGGGTGTGTAGGGTGTGGGGTTTGTGAGATGATCTGCCCCACCCTCAAGCCCTCCATTGTGATTGATATCCGCAAGGGTTGGGAGGATGTTGCATGAAGATTGGAAGATACTGCGTCAACATCATGCTTGGCAAGAGTCCAGCCAAGACCCCTCCCGAGAAGATCTCCCCGGAGGCAAAGGAGCTGCACCAGCGAAAGAGGGAGAGCGGTGAGCTGGACAAGGTCAAGGCGCGTGAGGCACACCAGATCTACCGCGACAGCCACAAGAAGAAGTGGCGCCGGCGTCGCTGGATTACACTGATTCTGGTCAACCTGCTCTTTGTCGTCTCCTATAGCCTCGATATCCAGCTGCTGGAGGGGGCACTGACCGCCTCCCGCTTCCTCGGGTTCCACATGGCTGACCTCAACTCCGCACTGCAGGTGATGCTCGCCTTCAAGACAGTCGTGATCAATCTGTTGATTGGCACCATCACCGTACTGATCCTCTGGCTACTGCTGGGCGGGAGAACCTTCTGCTCCTGGGTCTGCCCCTACCACCTGCTCTCCGAGTTTGCCGAGATGGTCCATCTCAAACTGATAGAGAAGAGGATCATCAAGAACCACCCCTTCCGTCGCACCGCCCGACTCTGGTTCTACATCATCTTTGCACTACTGGCCCTGGGGACAGGCTACACCATCTTTGAGACCATCTCCCCCACCGGAATACTCAGTCGCGCCCTGATCTATGGCCCTACGGTTGCCCTGCTCTGGGTGCTGTTCCTGCTGACCGTGGAGATCTTCTACTCGCGCCGGGCCTGGTGTCGCTATGTCTGTCCGATCGGCCTCACCTACGGGCTTGTCGGAATCTTCTCACCGCTCAAGATCAACTATAATGCCGAGGCCTGTCACCATGAGGGTGACTGCCGCAAGGTCTGTCTGGTGCCCCATGTGCTGGAGTGGACCATCAAGGGGCGTTCGCCAAGGATCAACGTAGAGCTTGGGCCGGACTGTACCCGCTGTGGAATGTGTGTTGATGTCTGTCCGACAGACTCCCTCAGTTACCACTTCAAGGGGTTGAGCAAGAAAAAATGATTCAGCTGCAGAAGGTCTCCAAGCGCTTCAAGAACAGAGCCGTTCTGCAGGGGCTGGATCTTGAGATCCAGACTGGGGAGCGTGTTGCACTGATCGGATCCAACGGGGCGGGAAAGACCACACTGATTCGTTGCCTGCTGGGCGAGTACAGTTTTGACGGGGAGATTGCGCTCAATGGAAAGAACCCCAGAAGGGAGCGCAGAGAGGTGCTGTCACGTATCGGCTTTGTTCCCCAACTGCCTCCCCCGCTCAAGATGCCGGTACAGCAGCTACTCGAATTCTCTGCCAGCGTCTGTGGCTGCAGCACTGCAGAGATGGAGTCTGTCGCCAACCAGCTGGGGCTTGACCTGCAGGAGCTGCGCAGACACCCCTTCGAAAAGCTGTCGGGGGGACAGAAACAGAAGCTGCTGATCGCCATCGCACTGGGGCGCCCCACCAACCTGCTGATCATGGATGAACCGGCCGCCAACCTCGATCCAGAGGCACGCCACATCCTCTTCTCCCTGCTTGAGGAGAGGCAGCAACAGAGTGCGATGTTGATCTCCAGCCATCGACTTGATGAGGTGGCCTCCCTGGTCAACCGGGTGATCGAACTGGATCGGGGCAACATTGTCCTTGATGACCGGGTCGATGACAGCATTGAGCTCTCCAGCCTGCTGCAGTGCAACATCTCAACCAGCCGCGTTGAGCCGGCATTCTCTGCAGCCATCTCCTCCTGGGGATTCAGCAGCGAGGGAGATGAGACCCACTGGAGCGGAACCATCCCGGGACCGGATCGCCTCCGCTTCCTGGGCATGCTCTCCCGCTATGCGGCGCTGCTCTCCAGTGTAGAGATCAGGGAAGTAGCCGAATGAACAGCCTGTCTCACGCAAAGACGCAAAGACGCAAAGAACAGCGTATGAAAATCATTGCACCTTTGCTTTTCAGGATGAACCGCTATTACACGAGAGAGGGGCCCTGTCCAGAGACCACCGCAACCCAAAGGGGCGTCGTGTGGAGGCATTGTGTGAGAATGAAACTCTTTCTAATTGCACCCGCCTTTCTACTATTGGCTGGATGCAGCCAGGACCCTGGAACCGGACCCGTTGAGGTGACTTGGGATCGTGACAGCTGTGAACGCTGTGTGATGGCACTCAGCGACCGTCACCATGCTGCACAGATTCGTGGAGGAGAGAACAACAGAGTCCATACTTTTGATGATATCGGCTGTGCACTGCTCTGGCTGGAGGAGCAGCCCTGGAGGGATGAGCCAGAGACCGAGATCTGGGTCAATGACTATCGAAGTGGCGAGTGGTTAAATGCCCGCACTGCCCACTATGTGAAGGTGACCCATACCCCAATGAACTACGGTTTCAGTGCCCAGCCCGCCCCCTCCGAAGGGTCGGTTGGTTTTGATGCTGCCAAACAGGCGATCTTTAAACAGGAATCTACCTATCAGGCCTCAGCGAAGGCACGCATCGCCCACCGCCATGAAGAGGCCAACAGCAACACACTGGAGCACAAGCAGTGAGACATCTCTGGTTGACCGCAAAATCCGATATCTCCGAGTCCCTGCGCAGCAAGTGGTTCATGGTCTACTCCATCGTCTTTGGCGGGATCATTGCGCTGCTCTTTGCCTTTGGTCTGACCGAATCGAGGATCATGGGATTTGTCGGCCTCTCCCGACTGCTGATCATCTACATTCAGCTCTCGATGGCGATCCTCCCCATCTTTATCCTGATCACCAC
>CAZYJG010000036.1:0-13343 GCA_964647745.1 uncultured Piscirickettsiaceae bacterium | reverse complement strand
GCCTGAGAGAAGATGGGGGCCATCATCTTGCAGGGGCCGCACCAGCTGGCCCAGAAATCAACCACAACAGGGATATCACTGCGCTCGATGTGACGCTGGAAATTCCCTGCGTTCAGGTCAACCGGCTGGCCATCAAACAGTGGTTGGCGGCATTTGCCACACTTTCCACCAGAGGCAAGCCTGGATGCAGGGAGACGATTGATACCATCACAGTGGGGACAGACAATATGGAGCGAGTCGGTCATGACGGTTCGTTTGTCGCGGTGTTCACCCCTCCAGCAGGGGGTCCAGTTTCCCCGCTGCATTGAGTGCGGAGAGGTCGTCAAATCCACCCACATGGGTATCGCCAATAAAGATCTGAGGCACTGTTCTGCGCCCGCTCCTCTTCTCCATCGCCTTCCACCCCTCGGCATCCCCATCAACAAAGATCTTGGTGTATTGCGCCCCTTTTCTATCCAGCAGGGCCTCGGCCATGCGGCAGTAGGGACAGGTTTGTGTACAGTAGACTTCGATGGTTGGCATAACGGTATTGATTAACGGTTGACGCTTATTTGTTTGAGACGGGCAGCCCTGCATTTTTCCATGAGAGTATCCCCCCCTTCAGGTTGTATACCTGCTCGAAACCGTTCTTCTTCAGCTGTGAGCAGGCGACCCCGGAACGCTGGCCTGAGCGGCAGATCGCAATGACAGGGTGTTGATGGTGCTTTTCCAGATCACCCAGTCTGTTTTTCAGCTGGTTGAGCGGAATGTGTGATGCATTCTCGATACGACCATCCTTGGCAAGCTCATCCTGCGTCCGGACATCGATCATCAGGGTGTTCTCGCCATTGAGGATGCGGCACGCCGTCTCCGGGGTGATGGACTGGAATCCGCGAATCTGGTCTCCAAAAATATTGAAGAGCAGAAGCGCCAATGTGACAAGGAAAGCAGCAACCAACTCCCAGTGGTTGAATGCAAAGGTAGATAGCTCATCCATGAACAGTAACCTGCAGGCTGTTTGTGTTTATGCGTTGTTGCTCTTCTGCTCTTCGGCCCAGCAACAGGGCTTGCCGATATTGAACTTCTCGAGCAGTTTTTCCGGAATGCAGAATTTGGTAAATCCACTCTGGAAGAGGTTTAGCCCAACAAAGGCGGTAAACCAGAGCCAGCTAGGCTCCATGGAGATGGTGCCGTCCAGCATCAGCGAAAGCAGAATAAAGAAACCGGCAAGAATTCGAAGAATCTGTTCTCTTGTCATGGGGTTCTCCTTGAATGGAATGTAAAGAGAGGAAATCGGACCCGCTATTATAACGAAAACGCCCCCTCAGGAGGAGTCAGGAGCAGCCGAAAAAACGACCTGACAGTCCTAGCAGCGGCAGAAGACCTCTTTCATCATGCTGATCAGCTTCAGCGTCCGGCTGTCGCCCACCATGTAGAAGACCCGGTTTGCATCCTTGTAGGAGTCGAGGATTCCACGGTTGCGCAGTGTTGAGAGGTGCTGGGAGATGTTGCTCTGTGAGGTTCCAACCGCATCAACAATCTGCTGTACGCTCAGCTCCTTGTTGCCCAGAACACAGAGAATTTTCAGGCGCAGTGGATGGGACATTGCCTTCAGCGAGGCGGAGGCGCGATCAATATCCTCGTCATTGCCCAGCAGGTTTTCCGTCTCCTCACACTCCCCAGTCCCCACTGCTTCCGTTTCACTCATCTATGGTTCCCCTCTGTCCTTGAGTTGATTTCTTCAGATCCACACACACTTATAAAGCGTGACATTATATAATAACAGGCTCATTGTCTACTTTGAGATGAATCATATTTTATGAGCAAGAAAAGAGGCCCTACGCTACTCTGTATTCTCGATGGCTGGGGGTATAGAGAGGCCCCAGACTGCAACGCAATTGTGGCTGCAGAGACACCGGTATGGGATCGTCTGTGGGAGGAGAACCCACATACACTGATCACTACCCACGGGGCCGAGGTGGGGTTGCCTGCCGATCAGATGGGCAACTCCGAGGTGGGCCACCTGAATCTGGGTGCGGGTCGTGTTGTCTATCAGGAGTATACCCGGATCTGTCGCTCTATCCGCACGCACTCTTTCTACTCCAACCAGACGCTGGTTGACCCCATTAACCAGGCAATCGAGGGTGACCATGCCATCCATGTTGTCGGTCTGCTCTCTCCGGGGGGGGTCCATAGTCACGAGGAGCACATTCACTCGATCGTTCAGATGGCCGCAGAGCGTGGCGCAAGGAAAATTTATGTCCATGCATTCCTCGATGGGAGGGATACCCCGCCAAAAAGTGCAGCCCCCTCGATAGAGAAGATGGAGGCCGTTTTTGAGAACTGTGGGGCGGGCTCCATCGCCTCCATTGTGGGGCGCCACTTCTCCATGGATCGTGACCGGCGCTGGAAACGGGTCGAGAAGTCCTATCGTGCAATGGTTGAGGGGGTTGCCGAGAATCGTGCCGGTAGTGCGATGGAGGCACTGGAGATGGCCTATGCACGGGGTGAGACTGATGAGTTTGTCGATGCAACAGTGATTGCCGGTGAAGGGGAGTCACCAGCACAGATGCAGGATGGTGATATCGTTCTGTTGATGAACTATCGTTCAGACCGGGCGCGCCAACTGACAGAGGCGCTGATTCTGGAGGAGTTTGAGGGGTTTGAGCGCGGGTTCTGGCCGAAACTGGGCTCCATCACCTCACTGACGGAGTACAAGAAAGAGTACGGAATTCCCGTTGCCTTCCCGCCCGAGCGTCTCCATAACGTCTTTGGCGAGTATATATCCAGATTCGGGCTGCGCCAGTTGAGAATTGCCGAGACCGAGAAGTATGCCCATGTCACCTTCTTCTTCAATGGCGGGGTGGAGGAGCCCTATCCCTATGAGGATCGACTGCTGATCTGCTCTCCAGACGTAGAGACCTATGATCAGCAGCCGGAGATGAGCGCCTATGAGGTAACGGCACGACTGGTGGATGAGATTCGGGGCGGAAAATATGATGTCATCATCTGTAATTTCGCAAACTCCGACATGGTAGGCCATACCGGAAAGATGGATGCGGCGGTTGAGGCGATTGAGGCCCTGGACCACTGCCTGGGCAGAGTCGTTGATGCCATCCGTGAGGCTAATGGGGACATGTTACTCACCGCAGACCATGGCAACAGCGAGACCATGTGTGACCATGATACCGGTCAGCCCCATACCTCGCACACCATGAATCCGGTGCCACTGATCTATATCGGAAACAGCATTCAGACAGAGCGGGTATCCCGCGGCAGCCTATCGGATCTTGCCCCCACACTGCTTCACATCATGGGGCTGAAGGTTCCCTCGGAGATGACGGGACAGAGCCTGCTCGGTTAGCGCCCACTGCCCTCAGAAGAGGGGGACTCGCTCTCAGCGCCCCCATCCATCAGCTCCAGCTCCTCATCGAGCATCTTTTCGCTCTCCTCATCCAGCGGCGCATAGCGCTTGGAGATGGGGGGCTCATAGTGGTCCATGCGGACATTATCAGCTGTTCGCTGTGCCTTTCTGCGTGCCCGTTCTGCCCGTTCACGCTCCTCTTCGGCGGCCTCCTCTGCCTCGATCCGATCCAGCTCGGCCTCCATCTCACTATCGGTGAGACCACCCTCTTCGCTGGCACCACTTGTGTCGGAGCTGTCACCTCCAGAGGGGCTGTTGGGAGGAGGGCTGTCTGGTGGGCTCTCTTCCGAGCCACTCTCCAGGTTATCCTTGGGGGCAAAGAAGGGGGAGAAGAGAATACCCATCTCAAACAGAAACCACATGGGGATCGCCAGCAGGGTCTGGGAGATCATGTCGGGCGGGGTCAGCAGCATGCCGATTACAAAGGCACCGACGATGACATAGGGCCGTTTTTCGCGCAGCCTCTCCGGTGTTGTGGTGCCCATCCAGACCAGCAGAATGGTTGCGATCGGTACCTCAAAGGCAACACCAAAGGCAAAGAAGAGCTTCAGTACAAAGTCCAGATAGTCCTTCATGTCCGGCATCACCTCAACACCCTCTGGTGCCGTGGTGGTGAGGAAGGCAAAGATCAGCGGAAAGACAACATAGTAGGCAAAGGCCATTCCTGCATAGAAGAGGACCGTACTGGATGCCGCGAGAGGCATTACCATCTTGCGCTCATGCTTGTAGAGACCGGGGGCAACAAAGCCCCATACCTGGTAGAGGATATAGGGGATGGCCAGATAGAAAGAGAAAATCAGGGTCAGCTTGAAGGGGGTGAGAAACGGGGAGATGACCCCGGTGGCAATCATGCTCTGCCCCTCAGGCAGAAGCTCCATCAATGGGCTGGCGATATAGTGGTAGATATCATTGGCGAAGGCGAAGAGCGCAAGAAAAACCACCAGCACTGCCACCACGATGCGGAGCAGGCGGTCGCGCAGTTCGATCAGATGGCTGACAAAGGTCTGCTCGGGAGCAATATCATCCGTGGTTGTGTCGCTCATGAGTAGTGCTCATCATCACGATCATAGGTGTCATGATCAGCGGCAGATTCAGGGGGCTGGGCACCGGTGTCGAGAGGGGACGAGGACTCCTCCGCCTCCTGGGCAACCTCATTGGTGGCAGAAACCATCTCCTCGGTTGCCTCATGAATCTCCTTCATGTCGGACTGGGTCTCCTCAATAATATCGTGCAGTCCGGCGGCAGAGGCGTGCTTCTCCATCACCTTCTTCATATCCTCTGCCTTGAGTTCACGATCAATATCGGATTTGACGGAGCTGATGAAGCGGGAGATCTTTCCAAACCACTTGCCGGCGGTACGGGCGAGAGCGGGCATCCGCTCGGGGCCAACCACCAACAGGGTGACCACTGCGATAATTGTCAGTTCCCAGAATCCGATATCAAACATAAATGTAGATCTGCAAGGGGGTGTATGAGGTTTTGATCCCCGGTTGAGGAGAGGTCAGGCAGGGCGGTTAATGGCGCTACCCTGCTGCAGGCATATGATAATTGATGGCCTCATGGCCAGAGACCACTATACCTTCTCTTTCTCTTCGACCTTCTGCCCCTCAATCACATCCTCTTCAGCCTGGTTGAGTTGAGCAGGTTCACTTGGCGTCTCTCCACCCTTGTCCTCATCCTTGACCGCCTTCTTGAAACTCTTGATTGCTCCACCAAGGTCACCACCCACATTTTTCAGTTTCTTGGTACCAAAAATGAGAATGACCAGTACCAGTACAATCAGTAACTGCCAAATTCCAATGCCTCCAACACCCATCGCAAATACTCCCTTATCTAAAGCTAAACAACCAACTGATGAATAAGCGCAAAATTATAATGCTTTTATCCGAATCCGGGGAGATTTTTCCCCCCCAGCAGATGCATGTGGAGATGAAAGATCACCTGTCCACCCTCGCTCCCGGTATTGATAATGGTCCGAAAACCGCCCTCCAGCCCCTGTTCACTGGCCAGCTTCGGAAGTAGCCGAACCATCCGTGCAGTCAGTGCATCATCATCCGGGGTCAGTGTTGCAAGGCTCTCGGTGTGCTGTTTTGGAATCATCAGCAGGTGGACCTCAGCCTTGGGATAGATGTCCTTGAATACCAGGATCTCATCATCCTCATAGACCACATCCGCTGGAATCTCTCCAGCCACCATCTTGCAGAAGAGGCAATCGCTGCTCACTGCTGCCCCCCCCTTGACGCCTTCTCCTCATGGCCGGAGAGGCCAAATCGACGCTCCAGCTCAGCAAGGATCTCATCGGGTGAGATCCCCTGGTGGCTGAGCAGGACAAGACAGTGAAACCAGAGGTCAGCCATCTCATAAACTGTATGGGCACGATCTCCCTCTTTCGCCGCAATCACGGTCTCGGTCGCCTCCTCCCCGATTTTTTTCAGAATGGCATCAATCCCCTTCTGGTAGAGGTGGGCCACATAGGAGTCCTTCGGATCGGCGGATTTTCTCTGCTCCAGTACGGAGGCCAGCTCTTGCAGGACACTATTGCTCACGAGGCGTCTCCAGTGACATGTTGATTCAGCAGCGCCTTGAGACGACGCAGGCCGCTTGAACGATTGCTCGTGGGTTGCTGGATGATATCCTCTGCGGTGATATCTGCCTGGTCATAGAATGTTGCATTGGCCTCATCATCAACGGTCAGGGCGGAGCCATCGAGGGCAACACCGACAAACAGCCCGCGACTGCGTGACCAGGAGTAGATCTCGGTCTTCAGGGTGGGGTCGGTGGCAACGGTTGTGTCCCGGCCAACGGGCCCCGCAGAGATTGCTGCATCCACTCCCAGCGTCAGCTTTCCATCCAGCAGGCTGTCGATGGTGTTGGGGCGCTTGAAAGAGAGGATGACATCACTCGACTGTGCGCCAATCTGGTATCCGTAGCTGGCACCGGTCATGGAGATAAAGATGGGGTTGTTCCATTCACCATCCTTGCGAAACAGCATCACCCCCTTGCCATGGCTGACTCCGACACCGAATCCGACACTGAGCATGCCGGGCAGAATGACAACACCATCTCCCTTGCGCAACAGTGAGGTCGGGATGCTCTCCTCAGAGTCATCATTCAGGATGTCTTCCAGAACCTGCACGGCCGACCAGATGGTGGCAGTCTCCTTGCCCCCTGCATGGCCGGATTGGGGCAGTGTTGCCAGTAGCAGGATCATGGCTGCTGTCATGGTGGATTGAAGTTGTCTCATGATGGATAGATCTCCTCGGGATCTTTCAGTACCGGTGCTGTGGTCTCCCAGCTTCCATCAACCAGTTTGCGGTAGAAGCAGCTGCGGCGTCCTGTGTGGCAGGCGATGCCACCCTGTTGTTCGATCTTGATCAGGAGTACATCCTGATCACAATCCATCCGAATGGAGTGGATGATCTGTTGATGGCCAGACTCTTCCCCCTTGTGCCAGAGCTTTTTCCTTGAGCGTGACCAGTAGACGGCGTGTCCGCTCTCAACAGTTAGCTGGAGTGATTCACGGTTCATCCAGGCCATCATCAGGATCTCGCCACTCTCTGCATCCTGTGCGATGGCTGGAACCAGCCCATCCTCATTCCACTGGATCTCCTCGAGCCAGCTCACAGGCGTACCTCAATCCCCTGTTCGGCCATAAAGGCCTTGGCCTCACCCACGGTGTATTCGCCAAAGTGGAAGATGCTGGCTGCAAGCACGGCATCGGCCCCCCCTCGGGTCGCCCCATCGGCAAGGTGCTGGAGGTTTCCGACACCGCCGGAGGCGATGACGGGAACCGAGACTGCCTGGCTGATTGCATGGTTGAGCTCAAGGTTAAACCCCTGCTTTGTTCCATCCCGGTCCATGCTGGTCAACAGGATCTCTCCAGCCCCATACTCAACCATCTTGATGGCCCACTCGATGGCATCGATTCCGGTCGGCTTTCTTCCTCCATGGGTAAAGATCTCCCAGCGCAGGGGCTCCCCCTCTGCGGAGACCTGTTTCGCATCAATGGCGACCACAATGCACTGGGAGCCAAAGCGCTCGGAGGCCTCGCGCACAAACTCCGGGTTGAAGACAGCTGCTGTATTGATGGCCACCTTGTCAGCCCCTGCATTGAGCATGCGGCGTACATCAGCCACCTCCCGGATGCCGCCCCCAACGGTGAGGGGGATAAAAACCTCACTGGCAACCTGCTCTACAACGTGGACCATGGTTTCGCGGTCCTCATGGCTGGCGGTGATATCCAGAAAGGTGAGCTCATCGGCCCCCTCGCTGTCATAACGGCGTGCCACCTCCACCGGATCCCCGGCATCCCGGATATCCACAAACTGAACACCCTTGACCACACGCCCCTGATCAACATCAAGGCAGGGGATGATCCGTTTTGCCAGCCCCATCCTACTTCGCCTCGTCAGAGTAGCGCTGCGCCTGGGCAAAATCGAGTGTGCCCTCATAGATGGCGCGTCCTGTAATGGCACCCATGATGCCGTGGTCTGCCACGGCACAGAGCCCCTCGATATCGCCCATATTGGTGATCCCGCCGGAGGCGATGATCGGGATATTGACTGCATCGGCCAGATTCCTGGTCGCCTCCACATTGACCCCCTGCATCATTCCATCGCGGCTGATATCGGTGTAGACAATGGCAGAGACGCCATCTGCCTCAAAGGATTTCGCCACATCGGTTGCATCCTGGTCGGAGACCTCGGCCCAGCCATTGATGGCAACCATCCCCTCCTTGGCATCAATGCCGACAATGACATGGCCGGCAAACTCCCTGCAGAGGTCACGGATAAAGTCGGGTTCGGTAATCGCCTTGGTGCCAATGATGACATACTGGACCCCCGCGCTGAGATAGGTCTCAACGGTCTCATGGGTACGAATCCCGCCACCAATCTGAATGGGGAGTTCGGGGTAGGCGGCAGCGATATCGTGCACGACACCGGCGTTTTTGGGCTCGCCATCAAAGGCCCCATTGAGATCAACCAGGTGGAGCCGACGTGCCCCCTGATCCACCCAGCGTGCGGCCATGGAGACCGGATCATCGGAGAAAATGGTCTCATCTTCCATTACCCCCTGGCGGAGGCGGACACACTTTCCATCCTTAAGGTCGATGGCGGGAATGATTAGCATATTGTCAGATACCTGTAGATGTTCATGACCCACTCCACTGGGTAAAGTTTTTCAACAGCTGCAGCCCCATGTGCTGGCTCTTTTCGGGGTGAAACTGGGTGGCAAACAGATTGCCGCGATGCAGCGCACAGGCAAAATCGAGGCCGTACCGCGTGGTGGCAGCAATCTGATCCTGTCCCTCTGGCAGGGCATAGTAGCTGTGCACAAAGTAGAACCGGCTGCCATCCGGGATGCCATTCCATAGGGGATGTTCCCGTTGTGACACCTCATTCCACCCCATATGGGGGATCTTCAGCCGTTCGTCAGGCGCTTCCGGATCGTAAAGGGGATCAGGAAACTGTCTGACCTCTCCCGCAAGAATTCCCAGCCCGGGGGTGCCGCCATTCTCCTCACTATGTTCCAGCAGGAGCTGCATTCCGAGACAGATCCCCAGGAAGGGGCGGTCCATGGCAACCTCACGAACTACCTGGGAGAGCCCCCTTTTTTCCAGCTCGTCCATGCAGTCACGCATTGCCCCAACACCGGGAAATACAATCCGGTCCGCTGAGAGAATCTCATCCGGGCGCTCTGTGACCAGGACATTGAGGTCGGGGGCCACATGCTCCAACGCCTTGGAGACCGAGCGCAGATTGCCCATCCCATAGTCAACTACCGCCAGAGTGGACATTTACAGCGAGCCTTTTGTGGAGGGGAGTTGCCCTTTCATCCGCTCGTCAGCCTCCACAGCCATCCGGACGGCGCGTCCAAATGCCTTGAAGATGGTCTCTGCAATGTGGTGGCTGTTTCTCCCGCGGATCGTGTCGATATGCAGGGTTGCACCCGCATGGTTGACAAAGCCCTGAAAGAACTCACCAAAGAGTTCCGTCTCAAAGCTGCCGACCGATGTGCTTGGGAATGTGGCGTTGAACTCAATTCCGGGGCGCCCTGAAAAGTCGATCACCACACGAGAGAGCGCCTCATCGAGAGGAACATAGGCGTGGCCATAGCGACGAATTCCCTTTTTGTCACCCAGTGCCCTGGATACCGCCTGCCCAATGGTGATGCCGATATCCTCAACGGTGTGGTGGCCATCGATGTGCAGATCCCCCTTGGCCTCGATATCGAGATTGATCAGGCCATGGCGGGCAACCTGTTCCAGCATGTGTTCCAGAAAGGGGACACCGGTATTGAGTGTTGAGGAGCCATCCCCATCAAGGTCAACAGTGACCTGAATCTGGGTCTCCAGCGTGTTGCGCTCAATGGTTGCGATACGATCAGTCATGTCTTGTTGTCTGGCCATTAGGTCCGATAATAAAGGAGATAGAATACCCTGTAATTGCCCCGGTTTGAACTGTTGGTCGGTAAAGCGGAAAAATTGACGAAGGTCAAATGATCCATTGCGTGTGGATTGATATCATTATAGTCTTTTATCTATCCCCATTTTCCGGAAAGAGACAGAAAATCAGCCATGGTCACCAAGAAAACAGCATCCGTACTCTGTCCGCAGTGCGAACTCAATGATGTCTGTCAGCAGTATGGTGTTGTGGATGTTGCTGATCCCAATGTGCTGGGTGAGGTGACCCCGCAGCAGAGTGTGAAGAAGGGGGATGTAGCCTGCAGTGCCGGAGAGCGTTTTGACTACCTCTATGCGGTCCATGCAGGGGCCTTCAAGAGTACGGTGACCCTCCCGGGTGGAGAGGAGCGTGTGACAGGATTCTACTTTGCGGGCGAGATTATCGGCTCCGAGGGAATGAGCACCGGAAAATATGGGCGCACCGTGGTTGCACTCCAGGATGGGCAGTTGTGTTATCTGCCGGAAGAGTCCTTCTCGCCACAGGACTCCTCCCGCAACATGATTCGTCAGGGGCTGCTCGTTGCGATGAGTCATCAGGTCAAGAATGAGCAGTGGACCGGGCTGATGGCGGCACACCGTGCCGAGCAGCGTGTTGCAATCTTCCTCTACATGGTCTCCAAACGGTTCGAATTTCACGGCTTTCCGGCGACCGAGTTCAGGCTCCCGATGTCCAGAGAGGAGATTGCCAGCTATCTGGGGCTTGCAGTGGAGACGGTAAGCCGCTCCTTCCAGAAGCTGAAGTCCTCAGGGCTGATTCAGGTCAGTGGGCGCAATGTTGTGCTGGAGGATCGTGACGCACTGCAGGACTTCTCCTGACGCTCCGTTCAGAAGGTACGATAACCCAACTTCCCCGCTCATCAACTGCGTAGCAGAAAGGTTGCGGGGCCATCATTGACCAGCGCGACCTGCATCTCGGCACCAAATTGCCCCTCTGCAACAACGGGGTGGTGCTGCCTGGCACGATCTACCAGTTGCTGAAACAGCGCCTCTCCCCGCTCTGGTGGTGCGGCGGTTGAGAATCCGGGGCGCATCCCCCTGTCGGTATCTGCGGCCAGCGTAAACTGTGGGACCAGCAGCAGTCCACCCTGAATCTGCTGCAGGGAGAGGTTCATCTTCCCATCCTCATCGGGAAAAATGCGGTAGCCCAGGATCCGCTCCAGCAGCCGGTTCAGTTCGCGCTCACTGTCGATGGGCTCAACCCCAACCAGGGCGAGCAGGCCGGCATTGATCGATCCGACACACTCCCCATCAACCGAGACCGATGCCTCGGTGACCCGCTGCAGCAGCGCAATCATCGAACAAAGGGGATCATCAGCTTTTCGGGTTCAGTGAACTGGTTGATGTCGTAGGCCATGCGCGCCATGTTCTGGTCCATGTTGACCATGGAGTGGCTCATCTGGTTGATGTCGCTGCCCATGCCGGTAATTGCGGCGGACATCTCACCAATGTTTTCGGACATCCCGTTGATGCGCCCCGACATGCTGGCGATGTTGCGATTGAGCTGATGCATGTCCTGGCTCATGGTGTTCATGTTGCCGGACATCGACTGCATGCCGATCCTCACCGCCCTGAAGTCCTCAGACATGCCGGCCTGCCCCTGTTCCATGCTGTGTGCCATGGTGGACATCCTGGATCGCATCTCCCGCATGTCTGCGGCCATGCTGGTAACATCCTTGCCCATCTGCATCACAGCATCGGTCATCTTGTGCATGTTGAGACCCATGCTGAACATGAACAGTGCCATTCCGCCCCCAGCCACAACAGCAGCAATCAGCAGGGGTCTGTTCTCGCCAGGCGGGGTGCGGGCAGCCTCTTCTTCGCCCTGTTGAGCTCTCTCGGTCATCAATCCCCTCCTTAACACTGCTCCCATGGCAGTCCACGGAACCGCCACCCACCCAGACTGCTGCGGTGGTGTTTATCGTCCAGCTCTCCCTCGAACCCCTCATCGATATTGAAGACCTGGCTGAACCCATCCTTGATCAGCTTTCTCCCCGCCTCCAGAGAGCGCTTCCCGCTTCGGCAGATCAGGATGATCGGCACCCCGGAGGGGTCACTGTTGCCATGTATCCCGCCCAAAAGCAGTTTTCGAATGTCGATGGAGAAGTTCTGGTTGACGGTCCAGTCCGGCTCATCGATCCAGGGGATATGGACAGAACCGACAGGGTGGCCAACAAACAGGAACTCCATGCTTGAACGGACATCAATCAGCAGCGTTCTTGGATCATCCTGCATCATCTGCCAGGCAGCAGTTGGTGAGATGGAACTTATTTCGTAATCAGCCATTCTTTCATGGAGTGTATCTATTCAGTAGTACCCGTAACTGATTCAGATTGCCCCTGACATTCGTCAGATCGAGGCAGAAAATGTGAGTGTATACGTATACATGACCATTTTCGAACAAAGATATGGCGGATTTCAGGGGTGAGCTGAACAGTTACCATGGAGTTTGGGTAATCTGGGTTAGAGTATACGTTATTTGAGCTTTGTCAGAAGCCGAAATGTGTTGAACAGAGATGGAGAGGGAGATGGATAGAAAACGGCTGATTCAGCCACCAAAATCACTGCTTCGGCAGGTGGGTCGTGCAATTGCCGATTACCAGATGATTCGGGAGGGGGACCGGGTCATGCTCGGCCTCTCCGGCGGGAAGGACTCCCTCTCACTGCTCCATATCCTGATCCATCTGCAGCGCCATGCCCCGATCCATTTTGATATTGCCGCATTGACGGTCGATCCGGAGATGGAGACCTTCAGGCCGGAGGTGCTGCGTGACTATATGGACTCACTCGGAATCCCCTGGTACCTGGTCTCGCAACCGATCATGGAGCAGGCCGAGGGCCATATGAAGGGGGACTCCTTCTGTTCATGGTGTGCAAGGATGAAGCGCGGCGTGATGTATACCACCATGCGAAAGGAGGGGTTCAATGTGCTGGCCCTGGCCCAGCATCTGGATGATCTTGCGGAGAGTTTCCTGATGTCCGCCTTTCATGAGGGGAGGCTGAACACCATGAAGGCGCACTACACTGTTGCTGCAGGGGATCTGCGGGTGGTCCGGCCGCTGGTCTATGCAAGAGAGCGGCAGCTGGGTGACTTTGCCCGGGAGGCGGAGCTCCCGATTGTCATTGAGAACTGCCCGGCCTGTTACAGCAAGCCTACACAGCGTGCACACATGAAGCAGCTGCTGGCGGCAGAGGAGAAAGAGAACCCAAATCTGATGAAGACGCTGCTCTCCACCATGCGCTCCCTGATTGGGAGAGAGAAGGCGTAACAGCCATCCAGCCCCAGCAGATGTCAGAAGGGCCAGCCGCTACTTCTTCCAGAAGGCGGGGGAGAAGAGGACCAGAATGCTGAAGACCTCCAGTCGCCCAATCAACATGGCAAAGCTGAGGATCCCCTTGGCAGCACTATTGATATCCCCATAGTGCGCCCCAACATCACCCAGCCCGGGGCCAAGGTTGTTCATGCAGGCGGCAAGGGCA
>CAZYJG010000035.1:0-15134 GCA_964647745.1 uncultured Piscirickettsiaceae bacterium | reverse complement strand
ATGCAAACTACATCATGATGACGGTTGGACTCTATCTGAACATCTTCAACCTCTTCGTCCACCTGCTCCACCTGTTGGGTGCAATGAGGGACGAGTAGGGGCGACAACCCGCTCAACAGAGAGAAAAGCCCCGCCCTGCCGGGGCTTTTTTCATCATCACAACCCCGAGTGGCCAAAAGCCGCAAAACCGCTGAGAGATTGATATGGACTGGATGAAGATCGGAACCGCCCTGCTTCTGCTGATGATGATCATCTACCTCTTTCCCAGGGCAAAGGAGATGATGACCCACTCCCCAAAGGCGGAACCGGGCGAGTGGCAGACAGCCATTCTTCCCATTCTGGCGGTTATCCTCTTCGTAATGGTGCTTATTGCCCTGGTTTAGCGCCGGCAGTTACTTAAGGGGAATCACCCAGCTGCAGAAGTGGCGGGTATCGCGCTCCAGACCATCCTCAAAGCCTGAGGAGTACTCCTGCGTGATCTCATTCTCCTCGCGACGCGGGTTGCGCAGATAGCCCCCCATCCATCCCTCCATGTACTCGGGATCGACATTGAGCTCGATCATTCGACAGACCGCATCGTAGTAGCTCATCTCCGTCATGGGGGGTGACTATACCAGAGATCGAGATTGTGGAGTCAATCCCACCTTTGACCCCACTACTCCAGATCGATGCTGACAATCCCCTCGATGGAGCGTCTCAGTGAGGCGATGGCCTCCGGGGCCTCGATCTCCATGATCTGGTCGATCACCCAGCGGTTGTCCTGGTCATCCCCCATGATTGCCCCCACCCTCTCTCCAAAATAGCGGAGAAAGTGGTAGCTGGGCCCCTCGTCCCCATAGCTGAAGGCGGCATAGTCGGAGGCACGACTGTTGAACAGTGCCACCAGTTCGCTGCGCTCGGGGCCCGGTTCCGGAAGGTCGCTGTAGTTGTCGAGGATGATGTCTAACAGCCGGTGGGCCATTGCGCCGATGAACTGCCCACGCATCTCCGGATCCATCGAGTCATAGATCAGGCGATCGGTGACCTGCATCAGGAAGATCAGCATCTCGGTCATCACCTCCATCCCCTGTGGCTTTGAGGTGAAGTAGAAGCGCTCATCCTGCAGATTGCGCACAGCATTGAGGGTGAATTTCCAGCAGTTGTAGGCGAGGGAGCCGGCAATCTGCTCAACCTCCCGCTGCTCCTCCCTGTGCCACTTGTGGACAACTCTCATGGCGAGATCCCCTACCCCTTTTTCTTCTTGCTGGGAGGGACATAGGTGGGATCATTGGGGTTGAGGACAATCAGGCTCATCTCCCCCCCATCCATCTCCACATAGTCCAGCGTTGCATCCTCCAGATACTCCCGCAGCTCCTCGTTGATGAAAACCGTCACCCCGTCAAACTCAAGGCGGAGATCCTGCTCCCGCTCCTCGTCAAAGCCGATACCGTAGTCATACCCTCCATCCGGGGCCTCCTTGATGGCAATCCGGAGCCCCATCTCCGCCTCAATCCCACCGCTCTCGATGGAGTGTCGAATCAACCCCAGCGCACTATCCGTAACTGTAATCATCGCTCTTCCCTGTCTCTATTGATCTTGTACTCTCTGACCCGCTCCACAAACCCTTTAACCCAGGGATTCTGTCGGGTATTCCGTTGATGAAGATAACTGGCGAGCAGGTTTTTGTAAACAATGCCGTCCCGTTTTCCATCAATCCCGAACCCACGCCGAATGGTGTAGGCAAACTCCAGCCCTGGATCCAGCCGCTCCAGCGAGGAGTAGTGGAACTCATGGGCTGGCGTATCATCCACCGCCCCACTGCGCTGAAAGCGGGCATATCCCCTCCCCTGTGGCCGCCGGTGCATCTCGCAATCGCCGGGGATGACACCCGCCATCTCTGCGCTGCGCCCCTCCCACTCGATCTGGCGGGAGAGGTACATCAGCCCGCCACACTCGGCATAGGCTGGCATCCCGGACTCGATCGCCTCACGGATCTGACTGCGCATGGCGCTGTTCTGCTCCAGCTGCTCCATGTGGGTCTCGGGAAAGCCCCCGCCGATGAAGAGGCCGTCCAGCTCGGGCAGTTCACTGTCATGGAGCGGACTGAATGGGACCAGCTCCACCCCCTGCCGCCGAAAGGCCTCAAGGTCAGCTGCATAGTAGAAGCCGAAGGCCTCGTCCCGGGCGATGCCGATCCGCAGATCAGTTGGGGGCAGCTCCATGGGTTCAGGAGGCGTGACCCTCAAGCCCTGATCCTCCGGTGACCGGGTCAGCTCCAGCAGTCGATCGAGATCGAGCTGCTGCTCAATGACTCGGCGTATGGCGTCAATCTTGTGGCGCGCCTCGTGGGCCTCGTTGCTTGGAACCAGCCCCAGGTGGCGCTCTACAATCTCCAGCTCTGGAGAGCGCCCGATCGTACCGAGCACCGCAAGATCGGTATAGTGCTCCACCACCTGCTGCAGCTTCTTCTCATGGCGCGACCCTCCCGTCTGGTTGAGAATCACCCCTGCAAAGCGGATCTCAGGATCAAAGTTCTGATACCCCAGCAGCAGTGGCGCAATCCCACGGGTAATCCCGTTGGTGTTGATCACCAGCACAACGGGGAGGTCGAGCAGTTTTGCCAGCGCCCCATTGCTGTCGCTTCCATCCACTGAGACCCCATCATAGAGCCCCTTGTTCCCCTCCACCAACAGAAGGTCGGAGCCGCTCTGCTCCTCACGGTAGCGTGCGAGGATCTCCTCCTGCTCCATGGTATAGAAATCGAGGGTATGACAGGGTGCACCAGAGGCCATGGAGAGCCACATCGGATCGATATAGTCTGGCCCCTTCTTGAAAGGGGCAACAGAGAGCCCCCGTGCCGCATAGGCTGCAGAGAGCCCCAGGGTGACCGTGGTCTTTCCTGAGGATTTATGGGCTGCGGAGATATAGAACTGACTGGCCATTCTGGTGATTATATAGGGTCTGCATGGCAGCGACTGCTGCCCCAGAGCGCCCTCATCAGCAGAGGGAGGATGGATCCTGCAGGCAGCGAGTGGGACCAGCCTCCCTGGCTACGCTACCCCGCCAGGATCAAGAGAGCCCCCGAATCAACAGGGAACTTCCGCCGTCTCATCCTTATTCTCTACATAGGTATACTCTGCACCCAGATTGTTGGGCACAAGACGCAGCACCTTGATTGCAAACAGGAAGAGCGCAATCGCCAGGGCAATGCCTCCAACCCCAAGCAGAATCTCTGGAGCAGATGGGACGTAGCTGTTGACCACGCCATCATTGAAGCTGCTGCTCACCTCTTTTCCGGGGAACAGCATCAGCGGGAAGGCCTGACCACCAATCACGATGCCGTAAACCTGGGCAAAACCACCAATGATCACAAGGGCACAGGCCACAATCAGTGACTGGACATCATGACGGAAGGTTGGATGGTAGATCAGTACCAGCGGCACGATACCGCCGAGGAATACCTGAACCCCCCAGAAGAGGAAGGTATAGATCCCTCCATCCATCAGGATAAAGCGCTCAAACTCACCATGCTCTGCGGCATAGAGGTTGGTCAGATGGAAGACTACCGTAAAGTAGAGTACCGCAGCCACAAAGACCCCAAACAGGGACTTCAGGCGGACAATCAGATCGGCACTGATGGAGCGATCCTCCAGACGGAAGATCCCCATCAACAGAATCAGGAAGATTGCCTTTCCAAAGGCGAAGGACATGATAATGAACATTGGTGCCATGATCGCTGCATCATATCCCTGACGCGCAGAGAGGAAGCCGAAGATGGAGCCGGTACCGGTAGTCAGTGCAAGACGCCAGATGAATGCAGCAGTACCCGCCTTGCGTGTATGCTTGTGCATCACCGGATCAAACATGGTCCAGAGATAGGTCAGTACGATCACGAAGAAGCCGGTATAGAGATAGATATTCCAGGCAAAGATCGACTTGAAGTTGTATTGGGTCATCGCCACGACCAGACGATCGGCACGCCCCAGATCGAGCACCAGTACAGCCAGACCGCCCGCAAGCAGGGTCAGGGCCAGGATGGCCGACATCCTCGCCATCGGCTTGTAGATCCTCTGGTTGAAGACAGAGGAGATCGAGGCGATGTTGAGTGCCCCGGAGGCGGCAACAATCAGGAAGATGGCAAATACATGCGGCATGCCCCAGACAATCTGGTTGTTCATTCCGGTCGCATGGTGGCCACTATGCTCCATATAGAGGAAGGATCCGGCAGCAAGCAGGATGAAAAATCCCAGTGCCCCCATCAGCCCCCAATATCCAAGACTACGACCCTCTATTCCACTGTAGACGACTCTTTTCATCACTCTACTCCTAAATCCCGCTGTAACGAACGCCTGGATTCAATCCAAGGTCGGCACGAATCTGTGTACTACTGACCTCAGCCAACCTCTTCGAGATTGCGCTGTTGGGGTCATTGAGGTCACCAAACATCATGGCGCCACTGCTGCAGTTCTCAACACAGGCCGGCTGCTCACCACGGTCCACACGGTGGACACAGAGGGTGCAGGACTCGACGGTCCCTTTTCCTCGCGGTGCATGGCTCTTCTGGTCATGCAGGGACTCGTGGACAAAGGAGCGGGCCTTGTAGGGACAGGCCATCATGCAGTAACGGCAGCCAATGCAGATATGCTTGTCGACCAGCACAATCCCGTCGGCACGCTTCATTGAGGCACCGGTTGGGCAGACATCAACACAGGCGGGCTTCTCACAGTGCTGACACATCATGGGCAGCTGATTGGTGTGCCCTGTCTGCTTGTCACGAACCGTAACGGTGCGAATCCACTGCGCCTTCTGCTCCGGATTGGAGTGTGACTCGTCACTGGAGCCTGCGCCCCAGCCATTCTCCTGCTGGCAGGCAGTGACACAATCACTACAGCCTTCAGCACATTTTGTTGTATCGACCAGCATCCCCCAGCGCTTGCTGCTGCTTGCACCCTGCGGCTGCTCCTGATCGGCCTGGGCAATGGTCATCAGGGTGATGCCCGGGGCGATTACAGCGGTCGCGCCGGCAGCCTGGGCCAGAAAACGTCGGCGAGCCTTATTCTCCAACTGAACGTTCAGCTCTTCAGTCTGTTGAGACTGGTTTCGGTTATTGCTCATTTTGCGGCACTCTCCACCAGATCGGGGGTTGTTGTATGGCACTCAAAGCAGTCGATACTGACCGACGCAAAGGTGTGGCAACTGCTGCAGAACTGCCCCTCGGCATTGATGGAGAGGTAGCTTCCATGGTCATCCTGCTGGGCGTGGCAGTTGACGCACTCCTTGATGCTTCCATCGACAGGACGGATTCCCTGACGCAGGGTCCGGTCACGGTCATGTCTCAACAGCTCCATATGGTTGCGGCGCATCCACTCGGTCTCACGAACACAGGCATCTCCTGCATTGGCACCGATGGTTGAGCGTGCACCGGACTGGTCACCACTCTGAACCACCGAGCTGAACCCCATCAGGATACCCAGAATCAGTGCCGCTATTCCGGCACGCTGTTTTGAAATCTGCTTTGACACTTGTGACAACATCACATTCAGCCTCTGGTTAAAAACAATTACTACTCACCAAGTCCCATCTGGATGTAGCCTGTTGGGCAGACATCGGCGCAGATATGACAACCGACACACTTGCTGTAGTCGGTATCCACATAGCGACCCAGCGCACTCTCGTTCTTGCGAACCTTGAATACCGCATCCTGGGGACAGAAGATCACACAGTTATCACACTCGAAGCACATGCCACAACTCATGCAGCGCTTGGCCTCGGCAACAGCGGTATCCCTGTCCAGACCCACCATGCGCTCCTCAAAGTTCTGCAGAACGGCCTCGGAATCAACCTCCTTGAAGCTGCGGTGGTTGCGTGGGGTATTCCCGAAATGGCCCAGGAAGAGCTTTTCGTGGGTAATGACCGAGGCAAAGGAGCGATCCTCATAGTTGTGGATTGCAAACTTGCTGGAGGAGGTACCACGCAGGCCATCCTCCTTCTCCTTGCCGGCACCCTCGGACTGGAAGTGCTCTGGCTCAAGGCCCGCCTTCTCCAGCTGCTCCATCAGCTGGAAGTGGTGTACATCCACCTTGGGGCGAACCTTCTGCTGCTTCTCATTCAGGTAGTCATTGATGGACTCAACGGCAACAGCGGCCTGACCAATTGCAGTGGTCAGCAGGTGTGGGCGAACAATATCACCGGCAACGAAGTGTCCTGGCTTGCCCTTCACCTCATAGTTCTTGGTTGCATCAATCAGCCCACGACCATTATCCAGATCCTCATAACCGGCAAAGTCACCAGTCTGACCGATTGCAGCCGCAATCAGGGTACAGTCGATCACCTCTTCTGTCCCCTCGATGGGCTCCGCCTTGCCACTCTCGTAGCTCAGCTGCACCACCTTGAGGCCGGTCGCACGGCCATCGGCATCAACCACAACCTCAACCGGGCTCAGTGCGCCACGAATCTCAACACCCTCACGCAGGGCATCATCAATCTCATGCTGTGCAGCATTCATGTTCTCAACCGGCTGACGAGAGATCAGCAGCACCTCAGCACCCTCACGGGCAGCTGTCTCGGCCACATCATGGGCTGTATCACCCATGATGATGTGCTCAGGGCGATCCTTCTCATGGACGGCATCAATGTGGCCAATACGACGTGCCACAGAGGCGACGTCAATGGAGGTATCACCACCACCAACAACCACAACCTTGCCGGAGACATGCTTCAGGCGTCCCGAGTTGAATGCGGCCAGGAAGGCAACACCGGTAATGCAGTTGGGGGCCTCTGCACCATCAATCGGGAGAGGGCGACCTGCCTGGGCACCAATTGCCCAGAATATTGCATCAAACTCCTTCTCAACCTCTTCGACAGAGATATCTGTTCCCACACGGGTATTGAGGCGCAACTCCACGCCCATGTCGGTAATACGCTTCACTTCACCGGCCAGCATCTCGCGTGGAGTACGGTAGCCAGGGATGCCATAGACCATCATCCCACCCAGGGTGTCGTGATCATCAAAAATTGTTGCGCCATGACCCATCTTGCGGAGCTGATAGGCTGCTGCCAGCCCTGCCGGGCCACCACCGATAATGGCGACGCTCTTTCCGGTATCCTCACCAGACTCAAAACCGAGACCACTCTCCAGGGCACTGTCGCCAATGAACTGGTCAATGGAGTTGATCCCTACAAAATCCTCAACCTCGTTGCGGTTGCAGCCATCCTGACAGGGGGCCGGGCAGACACGTCCCATTGTTGATGGAAACGGGTTGGCCTTGGAATAGAGACGGAACGCATGCTCCTCCATGGAGACACCCTCGGGTGGGGTATCGATGCCACGCACGATATCGAGCCAGCCACGGACATCGTGACCCGATGGGCAGCTTGCCTGACAGGGCGGGGTCGTGTGAACATAGGTGGGGCACTTGTGGGTCCAGCTGGACTGCCAGATCATCTCGTCATTATCGTAGAAGTGACCCCCCTCCTCACGAGGATAGTCCTCATAACGACGGTAGTTCAGCTCTTTGTTCATCTCATCACTTGGCGTTGCCATTGTCAGATGCTCCTATCTAAATTAATTATCTCTATTAATACTCGACCAATGTGCAGATCAGGTTCTGCCCATCAATCATTGTTCTCAAACACCAGTGCATCGCCCACCAACTGGTGAACACTGGTAATCATGTGCATGGGCATGTCGTAGTACGGCAGTACCTTGCTGAACTGGCTCTTGCAGATTGCGCAGATTGCAGCCAGGGTATCGACACCCTCTTCATCAAAGACCTTCTTCAGCGCATTCATGCGAGGCATCGCCCCCTTGACGCGCAGCTCCATCAGGTCATCGGTCAGCAGGCCGCCACCGCCGCCACAACAGAAGGTATCCTCGTACATGGTGGATCCATCCATCTCGACATAGTTGTTGACCACACCCTTGATCACCTCACGCGGCAGGATGAATTGACCACGCTCAATCCCACCCATTCCGGTTCCACGCGCCACATTACAGGAGTCGTGGAAGGTAACGGTTCGGTGGTCATTGGCTGACTTGTCAATTTTCAACCCACCACGCTGCATCAGATCATAGGTAAACTCAATGATATGCTGAGGCGCCGGATAGCGAGGATCCAGCTGCTTCTGCAGCATCTGTGCATACTTGTCATCTGCTGCGGCACCATGACCGGTACCGGCCAGTGTGTTCCAGAAACTGTAGGCGACACGCCAGGCATGGCCACACTCACCGACCATCACACGCTTGACGCCCAACTCCAGGGCTGCAGTACGGATACGCTCCGCAACCTTCTTCATGGTTGGATAGTTACCAATAAACATGCCGAAGTTTGCACCCTCGGAGGCGTAGTCACTCATGGTCCAGCTGAGACCCGCCTGATGGAAGACCTTGGCATAACCCATCAATCCATCAATATGAGGCTCCGCAAAGAAGTCAGCTGAAGGGGTGATCAACAAGACATCGGCACCCTTCTCATTCAGGGGCATACGAATTGGCAGGCCGGTATCGTCCTCGAGATCCTCTTCCAGATCTTCCAGAGTCGCCGCCAGCGCAGGGCCGGGCAGCCCCAGGTTGTTGCCAATTTTCAGAACCTTGCCCAGGATCTCATTATCATATTTTTGACCATAGCCGACAGCATCGAGAATGTCGCGTGCTGCCATGGTGATCTCGGCAGTATCAATGCCATAGGGGCAGAAAACCGAACAGCGTCGGCACTCGGAGCACTGATGGTAGTAGCTGTGCCACTCATCCAGGATCTCGCGGGTCAGGTCACGGGCACCCACCAAATTGGGGAAATACTTGCCCGCGAAGGTAAAGTAGCGGCGATAGACGCTGCGCAGCAGCTCCTGACGGGCCACCGGCATGTTCTTCGGATCCGCGGTACCGAGGAAGTAGTGACACTTGTCGGTACAGGAGCCGCAGTGGACACAGATATCGAGGAAGAGGCTGAAGCTGCGTGATGTCTTGTTCAGATCCTCCATCTTGGCGATCGCCTGATCGTGCCAGTCATCAACCAGCTCACCCGGAAAGTTCAGTGGCTCCTGGTGCTGCGGCTTGGCCACAAAGGGTGAGGAGTGGGCCATCGACCCCTCCTGCAGCGCAGGAATCTCAAGGTGCTCTGTCAGCTCTGGAGCCTGAATCTCTACTTTAGCCACGATTATTTCTCCATCTCTGCTGCCCAGGGAGCGATATGACGCTTCTCACGCGAATCATCAATCTGGTTCCGGGTAGGGCTAAAGAATATGCCGGGGGCATGCATCAGCTTGCTGATCGGGAAGACCACCATCAGGATAATCACCAGTGAGAGGTGGACGATCAGCAGTGGGTCGGTTGGCAGTGGCTTCCAGTCGAAAACCAGCAGCCCCAGGGTAAACTCTTTCAGTGCAACGATATCGGTATGGAAGACCATCGTTGTCATCATCCCGCTCACACCAATACCAAGCAGCAACAGCAGCATCAGGTGGTCGGACGGGGTGCTGATATAACGAATTCTCTCAACAATGAAACGACGCCCCCAGAGCCCTGCGAGGCCGGCAATCATCCCGAAGCCGGCATACTTGCCAAAGGGCTGGACAATATTGACCCAGAACCAGGGGAACTCCTGGAAATAACGGATATGGCGTGCAAGCACCAGCAACAGTGCCATATGGAACATCCAGCCAAAGATCCAGATCCACTTGTTGGACTTGAACAGGCTCTCAAACAGCACGACCTCACGGCCCATGCGGTAGACCATCCCTGTCTGTGTTCTGGGAGCAGGCATGGTAGGAATCTTGAGCGGAGCCGGTGTACGCCAGTAGTGTACAACTCTCATTGCAACACCAACCACAAGGATGGCAGTTGCTGCGTAAAAAAGTATGGCAAATAGTGCTGTTAACATAATGCCGATCGCCTCCGCGAAAGTCTCTTAACCAGTCTGGAAAGCCGATGCTGCAAAACAACCCGCTACAGCCTTCCGACAAAAAAATTCTGAAATTTTTGCCAGGGGTGGAAACCACCCCTGGCAAGGGTTTCAATTACAATCCTGTAACGTAACCTTAGATACAGCCGGTTGGCTTTGGCAGCCCACCAATCTTACAGGCCTGCTTTGCAGGGCCAAATGGGAACAGCTCATAGAGGTACTTGCTGTTGCCCTTGTCCTTGCCCAGCTTCTTGCCAATGGCCTTGGTCAGAACACGTACTGCAGGTGCAATCTGATACTCATCATAGTACTCACGCAGGAAGTCAATTACCTCCCAGTGCGCATCAGTCAGCTCGATATCCTCATCCTTAGCCAGTTCTACAGCGATATCCTTGTTCCAGTCATTGATATCTGCGAGGTAACCCTCCTCATCAGTCTCAACGGCATTACCATTTACTTCCAAAGCCATAATGTATCTCCTAAAGCTTTTGCTATTTGAAAAATGAAAAAAAACTACACCCAGGACTGGACCCCATCGCTATCAGCGACAAGATCAACAAACCCTGCGTAATCGACCAGATCAACCCCCTCGACGAGGTTTCCCTCAATACCACGAGCAGCGACATCACTCTGCAGAGCAACCACTTTTGCATTGGAGAGCTGCCCCTCAACAGAGCTTCCCTTCACTGCAGCGTAGACGCCATCCTCAATCAGGATAACGGTACTGGCTGCACTGACATGCCCCATGCAGGAGGTAAATGAATCCTTTTCAAAAGGTGACTTGTTTACAATATGTAGCATGTTTGATCTCCTTAGAAACTGAGAACGACGTCACTCTCTTCCATCAGAGAGCGGATCTCATCGGCTGAGACCAGATGAATGGAGGACTTCTCAGCCCAGTCATCGTCCTCATCCTCGTAGGTCAGATCCATCAGGTCATCCAGTGTCAGGCCACGCGCCTCAAGGGACTCCTTCTCTACATAGATCTTGTTGACGTCATAGTCACCCAGTGCATTATAGGTCGGGGAGAAGTTCTTCATCCCGGACGCCTCGCTGTTCTGACCCTTCTTGATCTGGAACACGCCATCATCCATGAAGACCAGCGCCACATCCTGATCAAACGCCGCACCAATCAGAACCACCTCCAGTGACTCCAGTGCATAGACTGTGCCGTAAGGTGCCTTACGATTCACATAGAGAAACTTTTTAATATCAGACATTTGTGCTTCTCCTATTAATCACCAAAGACAACCAGACGATCGGACTGAACCCCAGCCTCAATCAGCTGGCCGAGACCAGAGATGCGGAACCCATCCATGATGTTGGTTGCATCCTTTCCATTACGCTCGGCCTCACCATCATCCACAATGCCGCGACGCTGGGCAGCTGCCACGCAGACCACCAGATCGAGATCATGCTCCTTGGCAAGATCACTCCAGCGCTGCTGAACATTGCGGTCATCCTGTGGCGGGGTTGCCAGACGAGTCCCATTATTGACACCATCGTGATAGAAGAAGACACGAAAGATCTCATGCCCCTTCTCCAGAGCAGCCTTTACAAAATTGTAGGCGCTGTCTGAGGTCTGGTGCTGATAGGGTCCCTCATTTACCTGAACAGACATTTTCATCGAGACACTCCCTTAGAAACGGATATGTGTAGATGCATTCAGGCTTGCACGGGAACCACGCCAGGTATCGATGTGATACTTGGTGAATGGAAGACCGGTCTTCTCAAAGAATGCTGGCCAGCCGATACGCTCGGCCCACTCACCCATGCGCTCCCAATCCTTCGCATCCTCCTTGTAGACCGCAAGAATCTTCTTCACGATCTCGGCAACCTCAGGCCAGCGTGGAGGGTTGTTGGGGATACCGGCAGCAACCAGCTTGTGGAACATCGGCTTGCTACGTGCATTGGAGTGCTTTCCACCCACCCAGATTGCCAGCTTGGAGTGCTCTGGATCGTTGATCAGCATTGGAGGACATGGCGGGAAGCAGGCGCCACAGCAGACACACTTCTTCTCATCCACCTCCAGTGAGGGCTTGCCATTGACCACCGCTGGACGAATCGCAGCAACCGGGCAGCGGGCCACAACGGATGGGCGCTCACAGACACCAGAGACCAGATCATGGTTGATCTTGGGTGGCTTGGTGTGCTGAATATTGATCGCAATATCACCCTGGCCACCACAGTTAATCTGGCAGCAGGAGGAGGTGATCTTTACACGGTTCGGCATCTCCTCACGAATGAACTCATCATGCAGCTCATCCATCAGCGCCTTAACGGCACCCGATGCGTCGGTTCCAGGGATGTCACAGTGCATCCAGCCCTGGGTGTGTGAGATGTTTGTGATGGATGGACCGGTTCCACCAACAGGGAAACCCTCTTCGTTGAGACGCTCAATCAGTGGCGCCACACGACTCTCATCCTTGCAGAGATACTCGACATTGCTGCGGGTCGTGAAACGGAGGAAACCGTCACTGAACTCATCGGCGATGTCTGCCAACAGACGAATGGTGTAGAGGTCGAGCTGACGCTGGGTTCCACAACGGACACTCCAGATCTCGTCCCCGGACTTGGCTACGTGGTGCAGTACACCAGGACGCGGACGGTCATGGAACTTCCACTTTCCATAGTTCTCTTTCAGGGTTGGATGCATGAACGGAAACGCATCAGGTACTCCGGTCTCTTCAGGCATGCGAGGTGCTTCTGCCATAACTATTCTCCAATTACTCTATTGTTTGAATTCAATAAAAAATCTAATAAACGATCGATTTATGCACTGTTACGCTCTCGCACTTCGCGCGAGACGACGAGTGCATTATCACGCACTCTTACGTTCTTCCCACTTGGCGGCTTCGTCATCCCAGTCATCCATGCGGACATAGGAGGACTGACGTGGGGAGGCGATCATGTTTGGATCAATCTCCAGATCCATCCCCTCAAGGTAGGCAGGAAGGCCAATACGCTCGATCATCTCACCGGAACGCTCATGCTCCAGCGCATTCTCGGCAAAGAAGTCTACGTGGTCGCCACTGATCTCCAGGAAGCGCTCCTTGTCCTCTTCGGTCTCCAGCTTCATGAAAGGCACAATGACGGTACCGAACATGTCACCCACCTTCAGGGTACGCTTACCACCCATCAGAATGGTGATTCCCTTGTCATCACCCTGTGCAAGAATCGCATCGCCATCCTTGCCTGCATACTGCTGGCTCAGCGGTGCAACCACATTGATGCAGTGCATGCACTTCACACACTCTCCATTGGAGATCTCCAGTGAGGTGTCATCGTTCATGCTCATGCACTGACCGGGGCAGCGGCTGATGATATTGTCAACGGTGTGCTTCATGCCCTTGTCTGCAACCATCGCCTTCCATGCATCCTGGTTGATCTTGATGTCATCACGCCAGGTTCCAATCACCGCCATATCCGCACGCTGAATGGAGTTGGTGCAATCATTTGGGCAACCAGAGAACTTCCACTTCATCTTGTAGGGAAGTGCCGGGCGGTGCAGATCATCAAGGAACTCATTGATGGTGGCACGCATCAGGTCACCCTCGTCAAAGCAGGACTGCTCACAGCGGGCAGCACCGACACAGGATATGGAGGTACGGACTGCTGGCCCTGCACCACCCATGTCAAAGCCCATCTCGTTGAACTTGTTGAATGCAACCTGTACACCCTTGGTGTCGGTGCCCTGGAACATGATGTCACCAGACTGTCCGTGCATGGCGATGAGGCCGGTACCGGTCTCTTCCCAGACATCACACATATCTCTCAGTAGCTTGGAGCTGTAGTGGTTACCCCATGGTGGCATGATTCGAATGGTGTGGAACTCCAGTGCATCCGGATACATGGTCTCGCCATTCTCATCCTTCAGCTCAGAGAAGCGGGGGATGACGCCACCGCCGTAACCGATAACACCGACCGTACCACCCTTCCAGTAACCACGACGGTTAATGAAGGACTGCTCCAGGGTTCCGATGACGCCACGCATCATCTTCTGATGGCCGGTCTCGGTGGCAGCCAGACGTTTCAATCCGGAGACATAGCTGGGCCAGGGCCCCTTCTCGAGTTCATCCAGGTTGGGGGTGGGGATATCCAGCTCGGGGCTGACTGCATTTAGCTTGGTTTTCTCTGACATTTGTAAGGCGCTCCTTAACGTTTACCAGTCACTTACTTGTTCGTTGTGGCTGGAGCTGTCTCTATAGTGAGTAGAGAGACGGTATGGCAGCCACAACGCCAAAAATTCATTCTCATCCCAAATCGTCCTGTCACAGCGCTTTCACTGCGGACCGGGGAGCCATATCAGCCCCCCCTGAAATTGGGATCTGAAGTATGTCAAAGCAGATCTGCTGTTTCAACGCGATTCCCCCCATTTTCAGCGGGCAATCGGGATACCCCATCTATCCCCAATGGGATATACGACGATCAGTTTATAATGAAATCATGATATTACACCCCCTGTCCCACTCCAGGCCCAAAATTGCTCTTGTATTCGCCGGGCGCAACCCTAATGTATACTAAAGAAGTCGGTTATTAGCCATTCCGAAAGTAATGGCTGTTTCTGGCGGCAGCCTTCTGTGGACAAGGATGTCCACAGCAGAGCGCTACATGGATGTACTTGAGCGTGCTGCAGGCGGGAACAGCCATTACTTTCGGAACGATTAATTACGGGACAGAGAGCCCAGGAAGCGTGATCAATGCTAAATTTGAGTGAAGTACTGATGGAGAAGCAGCACGAGATGGATACCTTTGAGGATCTGGTCCAGGCGGTTCATGAGCAGGCCCGCACCAGAAATGAGCGCTTCTTCCGGATGGATGTCCGCCCCCCCTTTGCCGATACCCCGGAAAACTGGGAGGATCGGCTGGAAGCAGCATTCTACTGAGTGGTCACAGTTCAGGAGCCCCTTATGGATCAATCACAACTGGCTGAGGCAATGGGCAGCGATGAGGGCATGGAGTCCAAGGAGGCCCGTCTTGCTGAACAGGAATCGGCACTGCAGGACCTCACCTCATCCACCGAACGTGCAGAGCTGCTACTCGACTACGGCACCCTGCTTCTGGACTTCCAGCGCAGAGAGGATGCGTGGGAGGCGGCCTGGGAGGCGTTCCAGTTCTTTGCCGAAGAGGAGAACTGGGAGCTGGCTGTGGTCGCCTGCGACATCCTGGTCTCCGCAGACCAGAAGGAGTCGCTGATTGCACTGGCCCACGGCATCTGGCTCGGCGTCACCTACCCCATCAACCCGGAGACCACCA
>CAZYJG010000034.1:0-15252 GCA_964647745.1 uncultured Piscirickettsiaceae bacterium | reverse complement strand
ATCACCAGCTTCAACTTTATTGTGCTGATTACCGGCGAGGCCCCGACAGAGGCCCTGAGAAGTCGTATTGAGAAGCTGGTTATGGCTCAGTCCAGGGTGCGGCGTGTCCACAACATGGTTACCGTTGCGGCACCCAGCTCCATACTGACCCGCACCAGTGATGTCACACTAACCGGACGCATCAAGGCTGCCATGCTCGGGGCAGAGGATTTCAAGGCCCACAAGGTCAAGGTGGTGACCGAGAATGGGGCCACCTACCTGATGGGGCTGGTCACCCGTGAGGAGGGGGCAAAGGCTGTTGCCATTACCCAGGGGATCAGCGGGGTACAGAAAATCGTCAAGCTCTTCGAGTATACCGACTAAACCCAAACCGATGCACCTCACCCCTCCAGCCCGCTGTTGAGATGGATCACGGCCTCACGGATCGGCTTCGATCCATTGTTGGGGAGAGTGGACTGCTCACTGATCCGGCAGATCTGCTAAGTTACAGTTACGACAACAGCAGGCTCTCCACATCTCCTGAGGCCGTACTGCTCCCAACCAGCCACCAACAGATCCAGGAGATTACACGCCTCTGCAGAGAGAACGGTATCCCCATAACCACCCGAGGGAGGGGTAGCGGCACCTCGGGGGCAGCCGTGCCCGTCCAGCATGGTATTGTCCTCTCGACAGAGAGAATGAGGGAGATTCTGCAGGTGGATCCTGACAACCGACTGATGGTTGTCCAGCCCGGCGTCACCAACCAGGAGGTACAACAGGAGGCGGCCCGGCATGGATTCTTCTGGGCACCCGACCCCAGCAGCAGCCCCTTCTGCAGTGTCGGCGGGAATATCGCCTGCGGCTCAGCAGGTCCCCGTGCAGTAAAGTATGGAACCGTGCGTGAAAATCTCCTGGGGCTGAGGGCAGTCACCGGGGCTGGAGAGGAGATCCGAACCGGCACCGAAACCACAAAATGGGCCGTTGGCTATGATCTGACACGGCTGATCAGCGGATCAGAGGGGACCCTGGCCATTGTCACCGAGGCCACCCTCAAGCTGCTCCCCAGACAGCAACAACAGATCATGATGCGTGCCCTCTATCGTGATATCAACAGTGCCGCAGAGGCGGTAGCGGCGATCATGGCCCAGCCTGCCACCCCGAGTGCACTGGAGTTCATGGATGGAAAGAGTCTTGACCTGATCCGTCCACAACTGGGGGATGGATTTCCATCCGATGCAGAGGCGATGCTGATGGTTGAGGTTGATGGCTCTCCCTCATCCATCAACGACTCCATCAGCGCCATCGAGTCGGCCGCAACCAACAGTGGGCTGATTGATCTCCGAACTGCGGCGGATGAACATGAGGCAGCAGTGCTGTGGCAGGCACGGAAGATTCTCTCCCCCCGGCTACGCGAGATTGCCCCCAAGAAGATCAATGAGGATATCGTTGTGCCGGTCTCCAGAATCCCCCAACTGATTGATACCATTAATCAGCTCTCGAGGGAGCACCAGATCCAGATCGTCAATTTCGGACATGCCGGCAATGGAAATCTCCATACCAACCTGTTGGTCAACCCGGATGATCCCGCAGAGATGGATCGTGCCCGACGCTGTCTCGATGCCCTCTTTCGGGTCGTTCTTGAACTGGGTGGCTCAATCTCCGGTGAACATGGCATCGGGCTGGTAAAACAGGAGTTCGTCTCCTGGGAGATTGCGGATGCGGAGCGCCGCCTGATGGCTGGCATCAAGCAGATATTTGATCCCGAAGGGATACTCAATCCGGGAAAGGGTCCGCAGCCCTGAGAGCCAGAGAGGCTCCTGACTACTTCACGATCTTCAGCGTGGGTGGCCCCTTGCGTTGTGTTGACTCGAGGCCGGAGTCTGACTCTGATGTTTCCTCAGGAAGGATACTCTCACTCCCTTTACCCTCCTCCTGCTGCTCCTCCAACTCCTCCGGGAAGATCATCCCCTGCCCATTCTCCTGCGCATAGATGGCACGAACTGCAGTGGGTGGGAAGGAGATCTGCTCCGAGGCACCCGCAAACCGGGCACTGAAACTTATCCAGCCATTCTCGATTGAGAGTCCGGAGACTGCATCATAATCACAATTGAGGACAATCTTGCCCTCATGAATGTGGGCCTGCGGGACTGTCACCAACGGATCTGTCGCATCAACAACGATATAGGGGGTCATTCCATTGTCACTGATCCATGCGTGGATCGCACGGATCATGTAGGGGCGACTGGAGCTCATCCCCTCCCCTGCAGGGGAGTGGTCACTCATTGAGCTCACGCTCCTCTTCAGTCAGACTGTCGAGGAAGGAGTCACGATCAAACATCCGCTCTGCATACTCCAACACCGGCTTGGCCGAGGTGGGGAGGGTAATCTGCATGGCGTTCAAGCGCCAGAGAATGGGGGCCAGACTACAGTCCACCAGCGAGAACTCATCACTCATGAAGTAGGGTTGCTGTGCAAACAGCGGCGCCAGCATGGTCAGACTCTCGGTCAACTCCTTCCTCGCCTGGGCGGCAACCTTCTCGCTCCCGAGCTCAATATCCTCCATCCGTACCGACCAGTCGCGATCAATGCGCTCGATCATCAGGCGGTCCTTGGCACGCGCCACCGGATCCACCGGCATCAGTGGTGGGTGGGGAAAGCGCTCATCCAGATACTCCATGATCACACGCGAACCAAACAGGGTCAGATCCCGGTCTGCCAGCGTCGGCAACATCTGGTAGGGGCTCAGTTCAATGAAGTCCTCCTGGGGATCGGAGAGATCAACCGTCTCCACCTCATGGGCGATCCCCTTCTCCGCCATCACGATCCTCACCCGATGACTCAGGTGGTCCTGTGTCCCTGAAAAGAGCACCATAATGGAACGTCTACTCGCAATTGTCATAACTTTTCCTTGTTACCTCTTGTTCTCCATAAAGTGAGAAAACCCCGGACTCGCTGATCGAATCCGGGGTCTGGTTGAACTGCTCTCGGAAGAATCAGTGCACGTCCTTCCAGTACTCCTTCTTCAGACGGTAGGAGACCACCAGCAGGATCAGCAGGAAGCCCAACACATACCATCCCAGTGTCTCGCGATAGGCCTTCGCCGGCTCTCCCACATAGACCAGGAAGTTGACCAGATCACCAACCGCCTTGTCATACTCGGCAGGAGTCATGGTTCCGGAGCCATCGGCAACCAGTACCTCTGTGATCTTCTCACCACCATAGGCCATGTTGATCTTCTCCTCCTTCAGCTGCTGCTTTCCCTGCAGCCCCTCCAGAACATGGGGCATGCCCACATCCTTGAAGACAACATTGTTGACCCCCATAGGGCGTGACTGATCCACATAGAAACCACGCAGATAGGTGTAGAGCCAATCCGCACCGCGGGAGCGAGAGATCACACTCAGATCTGGAGGCGTGGTGCCAAACCAGGCAGCCGCTGCAGAGCCTGGCATCGCAATCTCCATGGTGTCATGGATCTTGGCACCGGTATAGACCAGATTATCCAGAACCTCCTGATCACTCATCCCGAGATCATCCGCCATCCTCTTGTAGCGCATGTACTTTGCAGAGTGACAGCTCAGACAGTAGTCCATAAACAGCTTGGCTCCACTCTTCAGGGACTCCTTGTCCGAGAGATCCACCGGTGCATGATCCAGGTGAACCCCACCACCCCCACCAGCCATGGCAAAGGAGGGGAGAAGAAACAGCACTGCGCTGAGTTTTTTCATCATCTTTTTCATCGATTATTCTCCTTATCCTTAATGCTCTGGCAGACGCTCAGGTACAGGCTTCGTCTTGTCCATCTTCGAGTAGAAAGGCATCAACAGGAAGAAGGCAAAGTAGATCACTGAGAAGATCCGGGCAAACATGGTTGCCACTGGCGTCGCAGGCTGGGTACCCAGGTAAGAGAGCGCAATAAACGCAACCACAAAGATCGCCAGTGCTGCCTTGGAGATGATCCCCTTGTACTTGATGGATTTCACTGGACTACGATCCAGCCAAGGCAGAATGAAGAGCATGATGATCGCTCCAAACATCGCCACCACCCCGAGGAACTTGTCGGGAACCGCACGCAGGATTGCGTAGAAGGCGGTGAAGTACCAGAGCGGAACAATATGCTCCGGGGTCTTCAGTGGGTCTGCCGGGACAAAATTATCCTTCTCCAGGAACCATCCACCCATCTCCGGCACAAAGAACATGATCACGGAGAAGATCATCAGGAAGACGACTACACCAACGATATCCTTCACCGAGTAGTAGGGGTGGAAAGGGATACCATCAGCTGGCGCAGTCTCGCTCCAGCGATTTCCCTTTGGCCCCTCCTTGATCTCAATCCCCTCAGGATTGTTGGACCCCACAGCATGCAGTGCAACAATATGGAGGAATACCAGCATCACCAGCACCAGGGGTACCGCAATGACATGGAAGGCAAAGAAACGGTTCAACGTAGCATCGGCAATCACGAAATCACCACGAATCCAGAGGGCAATCTCCTCACCCACGTAAGGAACCGCGCCAAACAGCGAGATGATTACCTGTGCACCCCAGTAGGACATCTGCCCCCATGGCAGCAGATAACCCATGAATGCCTCCGCCATCAGCGCCAGATAGATCACCATGCCGAAGACCCAGATCAACTCACGGGGCTTGCGGTAGGATCCATACATCAGGCCACGGAACATGTGAAGATAGATCACCACAAAGAACATGGATGCACCGGTCGAGTGCATATAGCGGATCAACCACCCCCACTCCACATCACGCATGATGTACTCTACCGAGGCAAAGGCGAGCTCTGCATCCGGCTTGTAGTTCATGGTGAGGAAGATTCCGGTGACAATCTGAACTACCAGCACCAACATCGCCAGTGAGCCAAAGAAGTACCAGAAATTGAAATTCCTGGGCGCATAGTACTGCGCCAGATGCTCATTCCATACCTTCAGCAGTGGAAAACGCTGATCAAACCAGCCAACCACGCCTGTTGCTTCTGTCTCTCTCAGTCCCATTATGCTGCTCCTTGATCAACACCCACCAGGATACGGTTCTCACTGATGTAGCTATGTGGAGGAATCTCCAGATTGGTTGGTGCAGGTACGCCCTGGTAGACACGTCCTGCCAGATCAAAGCGTGACCCATGACATGGGCAGAAGAATCCACCCTTCCAGTCCGGACCCAGATCTGCAGGCGCCATCTCTGGACGGAAGGTAGGAGAACAACCAAGGTGGGTACAGATTCCAACCGTCACCAGATACTCGGGCTTGATGGCACGAGAGGGGTTCTTGCAATACTCCGGCTGAATCGACTCATCCGAGGCGGGATCACGCAGAGTACTATCCAGGGTCTTCAGGGTATCCAGTGTCTCCTGTGTGCGGCGAACAATCCATACCGGCTTGCCGCGCCACTCAACCGTCAACATCTGCCCCGGCTCCATCTTGCTAATATCCGCCTCAACAGGAGCGCCCGCCGCCTGTGCCCTCGCACTGGGATTCATCGACTTGACGAAGGGAACTGCCACAAAGGCTGCCCCCACTGCGCTCACTGCAGAGGTCGCTGCCGTCAAAAAACGGCGCTTCTTCAGATCTACAGTCTCTGTACTCATACAGTCTCTCCAAATAATAAAAGCTGAACCCAGCTAGCTACCTGAATGGTCAGCCAACTGCATCCATACCAAACCCAAATTTTTGTGGCTGGGGATATTACCATATTTTGGATATGTGATTGCACCCTTTTTCTGTGGGGGAAAGCCTCCCCTATGGGGCAAGATGTCGCTGCAGCCAATACTCCGTCAACGCCAGTTGCCAGAGCTTGCTGCCCTGGATTCGGGTAAAGCTGCTCTCTGCGGTTGGCTGTTCAAGTAGTTGATCAATATACTGTCGACGGAACAGCCCCCGGCTCCGGCATGACTGTGATCCGAGGATATCCTGCATGAACTCGAGAAACTCCCCACGCACATATTTCAGTGCCGGCATCGGGAAATAGCCCTTGGGGCGGTCAATCACCGAATCGGGCAGCAGCCCCCTCGAGACCAGCTTCAACGGCCCCTTCCCCTGATGGCGCAGCTTCATCTGCGGCGGGATCCGTGCAGCCAGCTCCACCAGCTGATGGTCCAGAAACGGCACCCTTGCCTCAAGCCCCCAGGCCATGGTCATGTTGTCCACACGCTTCACCGGATCATCCACCACCAGGGTGGTGACATCGGCCCGCAGCACCCGGTCCATAAAGGAGTCTGCGCCCGGAGCCTCCAGCAGAGAGGCCATCAACTGCTGACTGTAATCCTCCCCATGATATTCCGGGGAGAGCAGCTCCACCATCTCAGAGTGGTCACGATCGAAATAGTGGCTACGGAAGCGCTCAACGGCACTGCCCGACTCCTGCTCCATCAATGGATACCAGAAGTAGCCCCCAAAGACCTCGTCTGCACCCTGCCCGCTGAGTACCACCTTGACCTCTTTCGAGACCTGCTCGGCCAGCAGGTAGAAGCCGATGGCATCCTGCCCAAACATCGGCTCCGACATCGCATCCACCGCCTCACTGAGGCGGGGCAGTGCCTGGTCATTGGGGATGGTGATTTTCCGGTGTCGGGTCTGAAAGCGCTCCACAACCGCATCGGAGTACTCAAACTCGCTGCCCCGCTCCTCTGGGGAGTCCTCAAAACCGATGGAGAAGGTTCGTATATCCTGGTGACCCGCCTCCGCCAGCATCCCCACCAGCAGGCTGGAGTCGAGCCCACCAGAGAGCAGCACCCCGACCGGCACATCGGAGGCGGCCCGCCGTCGCTCCACCGCCTGCATCAACAAGCCACGCACCTCCTCTGCCCACTCCCACTCACTCCTGGAGCTCTCCCTGCGTCCTGCCTCCAGAGACCAGTAACGGTGCCTGTTCACCCCTCCCGCAAGATCACACACTATCCAGTGGGCCGGCTCCAGCTTCCGAACACCGCGAAACAGTGTGCGTGGAGCCGGCACCACCGCATGGAGGGAGAAGTGGTGGTGCAGCGCCACCGGATCAAATTCAGTATCAATGCCACCTGCCGCCAGCAGTGCCGGCAGCGTGGAGGCAAAGAGGAGCCGGGAATCATCCATTGCCCAGTAGAGTGGCTTGATCCCCATCCGGTCCCTAACCAGATGGAGCTGCCCTGACCGGGAGTCCCAGAGCGCAAAGGCAAACATCCCGAGAAAACGCTCCACACACCCCCTGCCCCAGGCATGAAAGGCCTTGAGGATCACCTCGGTGTCACCGCTCGAGCGGAAGGTGTACCCCAGGGCGATCAGCTCCTCCCTCAGCTCAACGTAGTTGTAGATGGTTCCGTTGAAGACGATCGCAAGGCGGTGCTCCCGATCCACCATGGGCTGGTGACCCCGTTCAGAGAGATCCAGGATCGAGAGACGGCGATGGCCCAGCATCAGGGGCCCCTCCTTCCACACCCCCTCATCATCCGGACCGCGGGGGTGCAGACGCCCCAGCATCCGCCCGGTCACTACCAGATCCGGAGTTGTCCCATCCAGCCTCAGTTCACCACAGATTCCGCACATGGAGAGTCAACCCAACCCTGTTCAATCATTCACCGATGGATGGGCTCCCCGCCCCTCCACCACCTGGGCTCTCTATCGAGAGCAGCTGACCAGGAGCTGCAGTAAATGAATACTTTGCAGGCAACAGCGCCCCATCCAGCCTATTCACTCCTGTCATGCCATGATCTCCCCCCTCCATCCCCCACGGGGCCCTCACCCTGCACTCGGTCAGCAGCGTAACCTCTGTCTCCGCCAGAAACCGGAAGGCGCGGATGACCCCAGCCCCTCCACGGTGGCTGCCCTTGCCACCACTGCCACGACGCACCGCATATCTTGTGATCTGGACCGGGGTAGTCATCTCCACCACCTCAACGGGGGTATTGAGTGTATTGGTCATGTGGGTCTGGAGTGCCGAGGGGCCATCCCCCTGCAGGCTTGCACCCATCCCGCCCCCAATGGTTTCGTAGTAGTCCCAATATCCCCCTTCAGCCATGCCGCCCATCGCAACATTGTTCATCGTGCCATGGCTGGCCGCTGCCAGCTTCTCCGGTACCGCCTGCAGCAGTGCCCCCATCACCACATCAACCACACGGCTGCTGGTCTCCACATTGCCCGCCGCAACAGCGGCAGGCCTGGTTGCATTCAGCAGGGAGCCCTCGGGGGCAGCAATGGTGATCGAACGAAAACTCCCGGCGGCTGCCGGGGTCTGTGGCGGCATCAGGCAGCGAAACAGGTAGTAGACGGCCGCCGCCGCAACCGAGAGGGGGCAGTTGATGTTTCCGGCGGTCTGCGCGGCAGTTCCAGAGAAATCGACACCAACCGACTCCCCCTTTACCCTGATGGAGACCCGGATCGGAAGATCCCGGTTTCCAAGACCATCGTCCTCCATCACATCCTCAAAGCGGTAACAGCCTTCCGGGATCTCGCGCAGTGCAGTCGAGGCGAGGCGCTCCGCATAGTGGTTCAGCTCCACCAGACCGCACCGAAATGGCTCCACCCCCAACTGCCCGATCCACTCCTGCAGCCGCGCCAGACCGGTGCGGTTGGCACTGATCTGTGCCTCAAAGTCACCCTGTGAGATCTCCGGATTGCGCAGGCGATTCAGAATATTCGTGTAGAGTGGCTGCTGGATCTCACCACTCCGCAGCAGATAGTCCGGAGAGATGACAACCCCCTCCTCATCCAGCGAACCGGAGATCGGCATCGATCCCGGGCTCTCCGCACCAATATCGGCATGGTGGGCCCGATTGACCACAAAGGCAACCACCTCTCCCCCAACCACCAACGGGGAGATCATGGTGACATCGGGCAGATGGGTACCGCCCAGAAAGGGGTCATTCAGGATTACCAGATCCCCCTCCCTCCACTCCATGCGATCCACAATACCCCGCATTGCAAAGGCCATACTCCCCAGATGGACCGGAATATGGGCGGCCTGTGCAGAGAGCTCCCCCTCGGCATCAAAGATGGCGCAGGAGTAGTCGAGCCGGTCCCGGATATTGGGAGAGAAGGCCGAGCGCCGCAGCACGGCACCCATCTCGTCACAGACGGCCTCAATCCTGCTGGAGAAGATGGTCAGCTCAATCGCATCCATAGTGGATGCAACCTACCGTGTTGCAGAAACAATGTCCAGAAACCCTCTATTCCCGAATCCGCACATAGAAATCGTAGCGATAGCACAAGCTCTTGGCCCGTATAGCAATCCTTGTTCCTTTGGGTGTATCAATAAGTACACCACGCAGTCACAAGGCTGCCCTACGAATCAATATCTTGCACTCTCATCGACGATTCTATATGCGGATCCAGGCTATTTGACAAACGCCTCATACACTCTTTAATAGGTTCACTTAACACCAATCCGGCTATTGCCTTCACAAAAAAACCCAACTATAATACCTGACAGAATTACTATGTTATTATCTCGTAAACCAAAGGAGAGAAGAGAATGAATCCACTACAGAGCCGAATTGGAACGGTGATTTCCGGTGTTGTACTGACACTCATTATTGCTGTTCTTCTGAAATCCCCCAATGCCGAGGGGGTCACCACCTATGCAGTCAACGCACTGGAGATCAATGTCTGGCTACATGCCATTGTGGGCATTGCCTGGATTGGTCTGCTCTACTACTTCAATGCAGTACAGGTCCCCGCCGTGGGGGCTGCACTCGCCGATGGTGATCCCGGACCTGCCGCCATCAACAAGTATGTTGCCCCGCGCGCACTCTTCTGGTTCCGCTGGGCTGCCGTCCTGACCTGGCTCACAGGTGCCGGGGCACTGGCACACATGGGTGGACTGGCAAGCGCCTTCACCCTTGCCCCCGGCTGGCAGTTGATCGGCATGGGCGCCTGGCTGGGCACCATCATGCTGTTCAATGTCTGGGTCCTGATCTGGCCCAACCAGCAGAAGATTCTTGGGCTCAAGGATGCAACCGCTAATGAGATTGCCAAGGCCAAGGTTGTGGCGCTGATGGCCTCTCGCACCAACACCATGCTCTCCTTCCCAATGCTATTGGGAATGACTGGTCACATGCACGGCCTCCCCTTCTGATCCGGATCAGCGGCTGTTACCTAGGCAAACCCGGCAGATGCCGGGTTTGTCGATTCTGGACATGACCTAACCCAAGTCACCCAGACGCTTGCCAAACCACCAACAATCATTACAATATCTGTTCAACGGATCGGCAGCATCTTTTGAGGCTGCCGTTTTTTTATTTTGGAAGAACAAGTTATCAGAAGTTATGAGTGATGCGATCATGCCCACCTACGGGCGACTTCCTGTCTCTTTTGTCAAGGGAGAGGGGGCCTGGTTATGGGACCAGGAGGGAAAACGCTATCTGGATGCCCTCAGCGGGATCGCGGTCTGTGGGCTGGGGCATAGCCACCCCGCTGTAACCGGGGCGATCTGTGAACAGGCCTCCACACTGCTTCACACCTCCAACCTCTACGGGATCCCCAACCAGGAGGCGCTGGCGGATCGCCTCTGCAAGATCTCTGGGATGGAGAATGTCTTCTTCAGCAACTCCGGTGCGGAGGCCAATGAGGCTGCCATCAAGCTGGCTCGGCTCCATGGACACAATCGGGGAATCGATTCACCGGCCATCATTGTCACCAAGGGCAGTTTTCATGGTCGCACCATGGCGACACTCACCGCCACAGGAAACCGCAAGGTGCAGGCCGGTTTTGAACCCTTGGTCTCTGGCTTTATCCGTGCACCCTACAATGACCTGGAGGCGGTGCGAGAGATCGCTGCAAACTCCAAGGAGGTGGCAGCCATTCTGGTTGAGCCTGTACAGGGTGAGGGTGGGGTCCAGATCCCCGACCAGGAGTACCTCTCCGGGATTCGCTCACTCTGTGACGAGAACAACTGGCTGATGATGGTTGACGAGGTACAGACCGGCATGGGACGCACCGGAGAGTGGTTTGGATTCCAGCATGCAGCGATTCAGCCCGACGTGATGACGCTTGCCAAGGGACTCGGAAATGGCCTCCCCATTGGGGCCTGTCTGGCACAGGGCACGGCGGCAACCCTGTTCCAGCCCGGCATGCACGGCTCCACCTTTGGCGGCAACCCCCTGGTAACCCGGGCTGCACTCACAGTCATCGAGACCATTGAGCAGGAGGGTCTGCTGGCACGTGCAAGAGAGCTGGGGGTGCAGTTCCAGCAGGGTTTTGAGGCGACACTGGGCAATGTTGAACAGGTCATCAGCATCCGCTGTCACGGCCTGATGGTCGGAATCGAACTGGACCGACCCTGTGGCCCACTGGTTGGAGAGGCCCTGAATGAGGGGATCCTGATTAATGTCACCGCAGAGCGGGTGGTTCGGCTACTCCCCCCACTAACCCTGAGTGAACATGAGGCGGAGCAGATTATTGAGAAGGTGAGCCAACTGATTCTGCAATTCACCACAGACAACCGTGAGGAGAACCCATCATGAGCACTGCCTCTCCACGCCATTTCCTGACCCTGCTCGACCTCTCGAGCGGGGAACTGGAGCAGGTTATCCAGCGTGCGATCGAACTGAAACAGATGCAGCATGACGGAGAGATCTACGAGCCCCTGAAAAACCGCGTTCTGGGGATGATCTTCGAAAAATCCTCCACCCGTACCCGGGTCTCCTTCGAGGCCGGGATGACGCAGTTTGGTGGCAGCGCCATCTTTCTCTCCCCACGTGATACCCAGCTTGGGCGGGGTGAACCCATTGAGGATAGCGCACGTGTACTCTCCAGCATGGTTGACGTGGTGATGATTCGCACCTTTGAGCACGAAAAGGTGGAGCGCTTTGCAGAATACGCTTCTGTCCCGGTGATCAATGCCCTGACCGATGACTACCACCCCTGCCAGCTACTGGCTGATATCCAGACCTATGTTGAAAACCGCGGCTCCATCCGGGGCAAGAGGGTCGCCTGGATTGGGGATGGCAACAATATGTGTCACTCCTACATGAATGCCGCCCTCCAGTTTGGATTCCATCTCAACATTGCAACACCCGATGGATATGCCCCCAAGCCCGAGATTGTTGAGAAGACCCAATCGCATATCACCCTGATGCATGACCCCGTGGAGGCAGTATCCGGTGCAGATCTGGTGGTCACCGATGTCTGGGCCAGCATGGGGCAGGAGGAGGAGAGTGATGCCCGCAACAGGATTTTCCAGAACTATCAGGTCAATGAGGCGTTGATGTCCCATGCAGCTGAGGATGCCCTCTTCATGCACTGCCTCCCTGCCCACCGTGGGGAGGAGGTGAGTGGTGGTGTGATTGATGGGCCACAGAGCGTGGTCTGGGATGAGGCGGAAAACCGCCTCCATGCACAGAAGGCGCTGCTCGAGTTCCTGGCCGGATAATTCATCCGGTGTCCGACTACACACCGGTCTCCTGCGCCCTCCACAGTACGTATGAATTGGCCATCATGCGCCGCACCACCATGGTGCTCCAGTGGAGAGAGCGTTCCGGTGAGGTTGTAACCGGAGAGATACTCCCCACAGATCTGACCACCCGGCCGGATGGTGAATATCTGACCGCAACAACCGGAGAGGGCCGTTCCATAGAGATCCGTCTGGACCAGATCATGGAGACAAGCGGTTGATACTGGTCGATTTGTAACATTTTGTCACATAATGTCACATTCTCTGACAGTATAATCCGGAGATGGAGAGCTCAAACCATATCCTTATTGTTGATGATGATCCGGAGATCCGTCCCCTGCTGAAGCAGTTCCTCCAACAGAACGGGTTCCCGGAGGTCTCTGTGGCGGCAGATGGTCCGGAGATGCGTGCCGTACTGGAGCGAGAAGCGATCTCACTGATCGTCCTCGATATCATGCTCCCGGGGGAGAGTGGATTTGCCATCACAAGATCACTACGAAGGGAGAGCCCAGTCCCCATTATCATCATCTCTGCCCGCACTGGGGCCGGAGACCGGATTGATGGAATTGATATGGGGGCAGATGACTACATTACCAAACCCTTTGACATGCATGAACTACTGGCCCGTATCCATGCAGTGCTTCGCAGAACCAACAACCGTGTAATGGGGGAGGATGGCCATATCCACTTCTCCGGGTTGACGCTCTCGATGGTTGAGCGGGCCATCCTCAACAAGAAGGGTGGCAAGGTTTCACTCTCCGGGAGCGAATTCAAGCTCCTCACCTTCTTTCTCAGCCACCCCAACAAGCCATTTTCACGTCAGCAGATCATCAAGGAGGTGATGGGGGGTGTTGATTTTGTCACCGAGCGAACCATTGATGTAAAGATCAGCCGCCTGCGTGACCGACTGAATGACAAGCAGGGCAATATCATCAAGACCCTGCGCAATGAGGGTTACATCCTGGCGTCAACAGTCACCCCCCCCCCCTCGCTAATCAGTAACCGGATGAACAGGTCAGGCCCCCTGCTCCTTATGGTATTGCTCTCCATCATGGTTCATGGAGATGTAATGGCAATAAATGGAGACAGTGAAAACAGCCTGCTGATGGATGGGCTGGAGTCGATCCCCATGGTGCTCACCCCGTCCAGAATGGAGCAACCCCTCAATGAGGCCGCAGCAGCAACCACAATTCTGGATCGAAAACTGATTCGATCCAGTGGGATCCGCGATCTCCCGGAGCTGTTCCGCCTGATCCCGGGGATGGTGGTGAGTTATGAGAGTGGCCACAAGGCCAATGTAAAGTACCATGGCCTTGATGACAGTGGTAATGCCCGCCATCTGCAGGTTCTGATCGATGGTCGCTCCGTCTACCAGCCCGCCTTCTCGCGGGTGATCTGGTCCGATCTCCCGATTGCCATTGAGGATATCGAGCGTATCGAGGTGGTTCGAGGGCCCAGCAGTGTGGTCCATGGCAGCAACGCCTTTCTCGGTGTCATCAACATCATTACCCGCCACCCTTTTGACACCCAGGGTGCCATGGTGCGAACCAATATCGGAAGTGATGGTGTCAAGGATGGCTTTGTCCGCATCTCCGACTCCTACAATGGAGTCGACTATCGACTCTCCATCAGACACCAGAGTGATGACGGTTTTGACCACGACAGCAGTGGCAGTCCACGCTATGACTCCCAAAAGGGAAACTTCCTCAACCTGCAGGCAGAGATACCACTCTCTGATCAGGACAGCCTGGCCATTGACCTGGGCCACAAGCGGGGCGACAAGGAGAATGAGCCAGCCTCTGCCGCTTATCCGCTCTTTGTATCCAATCCGAGCCAAACTGAACAGTGGGATTTCAGCTCGGAACATATACGGTGGACCCACCACCCCTCTCCAGACCATAAGATCCAGGTTCAATTCTTCCACCACCTAAGCGATGTGGTCTCCCTGAACAGTCAAACAGCAGCGGCCATAGCCTATGATCTCAGCTATCATGACCACAGCTACAGAGAGGAGCGTTTTGACCTGGAGCTCGAGGACACCATGATACTTGATGATTCACTGCGTCTGAGCAGTGGGGGATCACTGCGCAGAGACTACTGGAAGTCAGCATTCTATACAGAAAACAGGAAGGTCAAGAAAGATACCTTCCGGGCCTTTGGCAACCTGGAGTGGTATCCAGCAGAAAGGACCCTGATTCATGCCGGTGCCATGTGGGAGCGGGAGAAGGCGACCGGCGGAAAGGCAGATACAAATCTCTCCCCCAGGGTAGCCATTAACCACCATATTGATGAACACAGTACAGTCCGTGCCAGCTATTCCGAGGCGGTCAGCACGCCCGATCTGCTGGCAACCAATACCATCAGCTCACTCAGGTCCGGGACCTATAGTGCCCCCTGCGCTGTTGTCTTTTCAAAACCCTGTCTACTGGCCGTTGGAACCAACTATCTCAATGAGACCCTCGGGCTCTCCAATACCACACTCAAGCCGGAGCATATCACCTCCCGGGAGATTGGGTGGATCACCCATATCCCCGAGCAACACCTTGATCTGGATCTCAAGCTCTTCAAGAATAGGATCAGTGATCTTTACGAGGATACGGGTGCGGAGAGTGATGGTGCCAATAGCAATGTTGCAGTGATTATCAACCAGAACCATGCAGACATCAGCGGCATGGAGGGGCAGATCCGCTGGTCTCCCTCCCGAACCAATACCCTGATTCTTAGTGGTGCCCACCTCTTCCACCTCAACAGCAATGACTGGAAGACGGCAGACTCCTTCCCCACCAACAGCGGAAGCATCATGGACATCCATGACTTTGGGGGAGGGCTTAGCGGATCCGCCGCCCTTTACTACACAGGCAGGATGGTTGGAACCGATGGAGATAGCGCCCTCAGTGG
>CAZYJG010000033.1:0-15361 GCA_964647745.1 uncultured Piscirickettsiaceae bacterium | reverse complement strand
ACTGAAAGAAGTTGGGGCAGAAATGGGGTGAAGGGTCCTGCTAACTCTTGACTGCTTCGGTGGCCTCCCGAATCAACTCATCCAGACGGAAGCGGTGGTGACGGGCAGCGACCACCCCCAGGCTCTCCATTTCAGAGAGGCCACTCTCCACCGCATGCTCCATGAACCCCCGGTTCTTCCAGAAGAAGGCACCCGGCATGGTGGTCGGGATCACTACCACATAGAAGAGCGCACGTCCCAGGATGGATGCAGCGACCACGGTTGCAGTAACAGTGAGCAGTAGGAGAGTGGAATGGGGGTTGAGCCAGCCCATCATGCCGAGCAGCAGCAGGGAGAGCCCCATCAATCCATTGCGCAGCCAGTAGCTGTAGCCATAGGTGGTCTGCTGCTCATAGATCGATGCCGCCCCCTCGCTGGGTGCCTGTTTCAGATCGCTTGCGTGGAACAGCAGCCCCAGCCCCTCCAGTGCAATTCCTGTCGCCATCACCATGGCGAGCAGTCGTCCCAGTTCCGGAGTAAGCTGTTGCATGGTGGCTGTGACAAGAAAGAGCAGTAGTGCACCCAGAGAGAGGGCTGTGCCGACAAATGCAGCGGCAGTATGCCAGTGGTCCCAGTAGGGGCGTGCCGGGATCCGGTAGAGGCGGATCATGAAGTATCCACCTACGGCACCCCCCAACAGAGCCAGTAGAGTGAACAGCTTCTGAATGATGGTTGGAAAGAGTGCCCCAAACAGCAGATCAGACACTGCAAAGAGGGTGAAGCCAATCAGGCCGATAAAGAAGAGGGTAACGCCGGCAATCTCCCGGCTCACCGGGGAGTAGCGAAGGTTGTAAAAGCCCCGGTAGAAACGGTGGGGCTTGCCGAGGTGCATGTTGAGCTTGAAGAGGCCAACGGCCATGACTGCAACCATCGCCAGTGAGGCCGCCAGTGAGAGTCCTGTCTGCTGGAAAGGGGCCATTGAGGGGAGTCCCATCCAATTTCCGAGCGTCAGCAGCAGGAAAGCGCCCATCACCATCTGACTGGTGAGGGTGAAGGCAACATGTGCATTCTCATGTGATCCCAGCAGTTTTTTCAGGCTCCAGGAGCGCTGGAAACCATGCTTGGGGTCCAGCACCGGCTGAAACTGCTCTTCCCCCTTGCTGCTACTCTTCTTCCGCTTCCTGTATTTCAGAGGGGTCTGGTCAACCCGTTGCATCTCCTGCTGGGTCGTGCGGGTCTGCTGGAAGCGGACATTGGGGTGGGTGATGTCATTACGGGGAAATCCGGGAATTGAGGGGAGGGACTGCTCTCGCCCCTCCGGGATATTCTCGATCACCCCAAAGTCGAGCGCCTTTCCAAGGCAGGCAGCAACACAGGCGGGTTTCAGCCCCACCTCCAGTCGATCCACACACATATTGCACTTGCTGACCTGACCCTTGACTGGATCCAGCTGTGGCGCGTTGTAGGGGCAGACCCAGGTACAGTAGCCACAGCCAAAGCAGATATCGGGGTCCTGCAGCACCGCCCCATACTCGGCAAACTTGGTGTAGGCACGGGTGGGACACCCCTTGAGACAGACAGGGTTGTCACAGTGGTTGCAGGCCATCGAGATGTTCAGGCGCTGCACATTGGGATAGCTCCCCCCCTCGACAAAGCCAACCGAACGAAAGGCGAGATGGGAGGGGTTGTCATTCTTCTCCGAGCAGGCGGATTCACAGGCGTGGCAGGCGATGCAGTTGTCGGCAGTGAAGTAGAAGCCGTGCTGCTTGTAGCGGTTGGGGTTCTCGCCAACTGCGGGGTCACCATTGATCTGAAGACTCTGCTCACGTAGTGGATCACCGTTCGTTGTCAACTCAATCTTTTTGCCGTAGCGGTTGAGCTCACTGGAGGTTGGATCCTTGAGCAGTGCATAGTCGGGTTCAATCTCTCTGCGCTGAAACATCGGGTTACTCCTAAAAGTTTCTCATCTCCATGCTGATCCGGGCGGCAGCCTGCTGGTCATCGATCTTCTCAATCCGGATTGCAGACTGCTTGTAGGCCGGCTGTCGTGAGTGGGGGTCGAGAAGACCCAGTGTCAGTCGGTTGGCACAGTCATGAAAGTGGAAGGGGAGAAAGACCATATTCCTGGGGACCCGCTGGGTAGGCTGGGCCATCACCACCGCATCGGAGCGGCGTGAGATCAGTCGCAGGTACTCACCTTGCTCAATCCCCATTGACCCGCAGAGATCGGGGTTGATCTCAATAAAGGGGATCGGGCTGAACTTGTTGTTGTTACCGATCTTCCCGGTCTTGGTGCGCCCATGCCAGTGCTCGACCAGCCGGCCGGTGTTGAGCCAGATCGGGAATTGCTCATCCGGCACCTCATTGTTGTCAATGAAGGGGAGGGGGATCAGCCTGGCACGGCCATCCCCATAACGAAAGGTTCTGGACTCGGTATAGAGCCGTCTGCCACCACGGGGAGGGGGCTCGCCGGACTCCCTTTGCTGATCGGTATAGGGCCACTGGACCCCACGCTTCTGCTCCAGCAGTGTGTGATCCATGCCGGAGATATCGGCCAACCGTCCCCTGGAGAGCCTGCCCATCTCCAGAAAGATCTCGCCAGCACTCTCCGGAAAGTGGACATTCCCTTTTTTGTACCCCAGGGCACCCTCTCTTGCCACTGTGCGGCAATTCACCTTGTTAAAACGCTCTGCCATCCGGTTGAAGATCCAGAGATCCGGTTTGGCCTCTCCGGGGGGGTCCATGATCGGAGTCACCCGGTTGATGCGACGTTCGGTATTGGTCATCACCCCATCCTTTTCGGCCCAGGTGCCGGCGGGCAGGTAGAGGTGGGCATATTGGGCGCTCTCACTATCCTGGTAGCAGTCCTGAACTGCACAGAACTCCAGCTTCTCCATCGCCTTGCGAACCCGGGCACTGTTGGGCAGTGAGGTGAGGGGGTTGGTGGCGATCAGCCAGAGCCCCTTGATCTCGCCGCTCTCAATCGCATGGTAGATATCGGTCTGGAACATTCCCCGCTTCTTGGGAAAGAACTCCGGATCGACATTCCAGAACCGCCCGATCTCCTCACGATCCTCCGGGTTCTCCAGATAGCGGTAGTTGGGGAGGCCGGAGCAGGAGGACCACTCCCGGGTTCCCATCGCATTGCACTGACCGGTAATGGAGAGGCTGGTCCCACCCGGCTTGCCGATATTGCCGGTGATCAGCGCCAGATTGTTGATTCCGACCACCCCGTCTGAGCCATGGGTGGACTGGTTGATCCCCATGGTCCAGATCTGCATGGCTGCCGGTGCCTTGGCGAAGAGGCGTGCCACCTGTCGAATTGTATCTTCATCGATGCCGCAGATGCGTGCTGCTGTGGTCGGGTCATAGTGGGCCACCTCCTGCTGCAGCGCCTCGAAGCCATTGGTGTTCTCCTCGATATAGCTGCGATCCTCCAGCCCCTCATCCAGAATGACATGCATCAGTGCATTCTGCAGCACGACATCGGTGCCTGGGGTGATTGGTAGATGGATATGGGCATTCTGCGCCAGCATGGTGACCCGCGGATCGACCACAATCAGTGGGAAGCCGCGCCTCTCCTGTGCCTCCTTCATCCGCCAGTAGATAATAGGGTGCTGCTCCGGCAGGTTGGAGCCCCAGGCGATCAGACAGTCGGTATGCTCAAAATCCTCATAGCATCCGGGTGGACCATCAGAGCCAAACGAGCGTTTGTAGCCAGAGACCGCAGAGGCCATGCAGAGGGTGGTATTGCCATCATAGTTGTTGGTCCCTATCAGCCCCCGGGTCAGCTTGCCAAGGGTGTAGAACTCCTCGGTCAACATCTGACCGGTAGAGATTACAGCAAAACTGTCACGCCCATACTGCTGTTGAATTCGTGTGATCTCACTGTGCAGTTTGTCCAGTGCAGGGTCCCAGCTGGTCTCGTTCCAGCTCTGGTGCCACTGGTCACGGATCAGCGGTACCGTACCCCGTCCACTCGACTCAAACAGTTCATGCTCAAAGATCCCCTTCAGGCAGAGCTTTCCCCGGTTGACATCGGCATCGGCAACCCCGCGCGAGCTGACCGCCTTTCCCTCCCGGTTCAGTCCGACCTCAATCGAGCATCCGGTGGAGCAGTAGCCACAGGTTGCATACTTCCACTCGACCACCTGCTTGTCGGCAATCTTGATCGGGTTCTTTTTGTTTCTTCCAAACAGCATGACGAATCCTGTTTTATGCGCTTTAAATGGGTTGGTAGTCCTGATCTGTGGCACGCGCAAGTACATCCATGTATTGCTCGGCTGTGGGCGTCCTTGCCCACAGACGGCCACAGATCAGGACTACCAACCCATTTGAGATCATAGAGATGGGCTTCTACATTGAGCGGATCAGATAGATCTTTTCATCTTCCAGTGCCACCTCATAGGTTGGCGTGCAGCCCTCATCGGGTCCGGTCGCCTCGCCGCTCTCCAGGTCGATGACCCAGTTGTGGAGGGGGCAGGTCACACGATTTCCATGGACAATGCCCTGTGACAGCGGCCCATTGCGGTGGGGGCAGCGGTCACTGACCGCAAAGAAGCGGTCATCGGAGCTACGGAAGATTGCTATATCCCCCTCGCTGCTCTTCACAACCCTTGATCCGAGTGGCGGGATCTCCGATTGAAGTCCCACCTCGATTTTTTCCATTGTCATTTCCATCATCAAAATCCGTTATTTCAGAGGTTGTGTGATCAAGAGGCCTGTTTCAGTGAGAGTGGCTGCCCAATATGGCTCAGCGGCTGGAACTCACGCCTGGCGATCCGGTCCTCGGCATGGTGTCTCCATGGGTCTACTTGTGCACTCTGCTGAGAGATCCGAAAACGCTCTGCATAGGCTGCCCGCTGCTCCGGGTCCTCGACGATCCTCTCCTTGATGGCCTGCAGCCCGATCCGCTCCACCCAGGGGGCGGTCCGCTCCAGATAGTGTGCATCCTCCCGGTAGAACTGGCAGAAGGCTGCGCACTGCTCCAGTACTTCATCCTCTGTCTCTACTCTGGTGAGTAGATCAGTGACGCGTACCTTGATCCCGCCGTTGCCACCAATATGGAGCTCATAGCCGGAGTCGACACAGACCACCCCGAAATCCTTGATGGTTGCCTCGGCACAGTTTCGGGGACAGGCAGAGACCGCCAGTTTGAACTTATGGGGCATCCAGGAGCCCCAGGTCAGCTGTTCCAGCTTCACACCGAGACCGGTTGAGTCCTGGGTACCAAATCGACACCAGTTGCTGCCAACGCAGGTCTTCACGGTGCGCATCGCCTTGCCATAGGCGTGCCCGGAGACAAATCCGGCCTGGTTGAGATCCTCCCAGATCAGGGGGAGATCCTCTTTCTGTACCCCGAACAGATCAATGCGCTGCCCTCCGGTCACCTTGACCTCGGGCACCTTGAACTTGTCTGCAACATCGGCGATTGCACGGAGCTCATCCGGTGTGGTCAATCCACCCCACATCCGTGGCACCACGGAGTAGCTCCCATCTTTCTGGATATTTCCATGGGCCCGCTCATTGATAAAGCGAGACTGTGGATCGTCATACTCTCCCGGCCACTGGGCCAGCAGGTAGTAGTTGATGGCGGGGCGGCAGGTGTGACACCCATCCCGGTTCTCCCACTCCAGGAATTGATAGAGCTCCTGGTGGCTCTTCAGTCGGTAATCCCGGATCGCCTTGCGAACCTCATCATGGGAGTGGCTGGTGCAGCCACAGAGCGGTTTCTTGGCCGGGGTCTCCTCATAACCCTCACCAACGGTTGAGGCGAGAATCTGCTCCACAAGTGCGGTACAGGATCCGCAGGAGGCCGAGGCCTTGGTGTGGCTGCGGACCTCATCCAGGGTGAAGAGGTTATTTGCATCGATGGCCTGGATCACATCCCCCTTGCAGACGCCGTTGCAGCCGCACACCTCGGCACTGTCTGGCAGATCCATGATCTGCTGGCCGCCATGGCCGGAGTTGCCCAGATTGGCCTGCCCAAAGAGCAGGGTATCCCGTATCTCTGTGATATCGGTCGCATCCCGCATCATCTGGAAGTACTTGGCGCCATCGATCGTGTCTCCATAGAGCACGGCACCCTTGATCCGGTTGTTGGAGAGCACCAGCTTCTTGTAGATCCCGCGCCCCGGATCCTGAAACAGCAACACATCATCGTTCTCCTGCTCCCGAAATGAGCCGGCAGAGAAGAGGTCGACACCGGTCACCTTGAGCTTGGTTGAGGTGACGGAGCCGCCATAGATGCCAATTCCATAATCTGCCAGATGGTTGGCCACCACCTTGGCCTGTTCGAAAAGGGGTGCGACCAATCCATAGGTGGTACTGCGGTGCTCGACGCACTCTCCGACCGCATAGATCTTCGGGTCATAGCTCTGCATGGTGTCACTGACCACAATCCCGCGGTTGCAGTGGATGCCAGAATCCTCTGCCAGCTTGATGGATGGACGAATTCCCACCGCCATCACCACCAGATCGGCTGGGATCTCTAGCCCATTCCTGAAACGAACGGCACGTACCCGTCCATTGGGGATGGCATCACCATTCTCGGAGTGATCTGAAATGGGGTGACCCAGAATAGCCTCTGTCTCTGCATTGAGCAGGAAGGTGAGGCCATCCTCCTCCAGCTTCTTCTTGAGCAGATCCGAGGCGTTGCGATCCAGCTGGTTGTCCATCACCACATCAGAGCGGTGGACGATGGTTACCTTCATTCCCCGCTTCTGCAGGCCGCTGGCCGCCTCCAGTCCCAGCAGGCCACCACCAATGACAACCGCATGTCGATACCGGCTTGATGCATCAACCATCGACTCCACATCCTCAACAGTGCGGAACCCGATCACCCCATCCAGATCATTGCCGGGGATTGGGAGAATAAACGGCCTGGAGCCGGTTGCCAGCAGCAGACGATCGTATGGAATCTCGCTCCCATCAGCCAGCTCGACCCTGCGTCGGGCTCGATGGATGGCTGTGGCGGCAGTCCCGGTAATCAGCTCAATCCCATTTTTCTGGTACCACTCCGGGGTGTTGATCACAATCTCATCAAAGGACTTCTCCCCTGCCAGCAGAGGGGAGAGCATGATGCGGTTGTAGTTGGGGTGGGGCTCCTCCCCAATGACGGTGATCCGGTATTGATCCGGAGAGATCTTCAGTAGCTCTTCGACCGTTCTCACCCCGGCCATTCCATTGCCGATGACGACGAGGCGTCTCTTGAAAATAGGAGTTGATGATCTGCTCATTACGTTCAGTCCCTGGTTGCTCAAATATGTACCAACCATATGAGCAATGAGTGTGCCAAAGAACAAAAATCTAATATAACCTGCTGTTATCTATAAAACTATTCCCACCATGACCCTGCTGTTGGAGGGATGGTTGCACTGAAGTAGTGCGCAATTTTCAGGAATTTCACCAGAATGGATCAGCCGCTGAGTCGATAAAAGGGGACGCCTCTCTGGCTCAAGAGCTCCCTGTTGTGATGATTCGTCTCTTCTCAGCTGCCAAGCAGGATCAGCAGTGCGATATTGGAGAGCACCAGAATCAATGAGAGTGCCCTCCAGAATGCCAGCGGATCACGCTCAATCAGCGGCTGGAATGACTCCTGTCGAAAGGCTGGGTTGGGCTGGGTCAGGTCTCGATAGAGCTCTGTGAGGGCTGGATATCGATCACCCGGCAACGGTGAGAGTGCTTTCTGTAGTGCGCTGCTGACCCAGTCGGGCAGATCGTCACGATAGTGGTGGGGGGCGGTGAAGTTGCGGGACTGAATTTTCTGCAGCGACTTCTTGATGGAGGGGTGGTCACCCAGATCCCCATAAGGCAGCTTTCCACAGAACATCTCGTAGAGAATGGCTGCCAGTGAGAACTGGTCCGAGAGGGGGCTGCCAGCACTCCCCTGGAAGATTTCAGGTGCCGAGTAGTTTCGTGTGCTGTGTATCCGTGAATGGTCGACAGGGGAGCGGATCTCCTCAACCCCCGAGATACGGGTAGAGCCAAAGTCGATGATCTTGACCGTTCCATGGGTGTCAATCATGATATTTTCTGGCTTCAGGTCGCGATGCACCATCTCCATCCGGTGGAAGGCCCGTACCCCCCGAATGATCTGTTCAGCAATCTGACGCACCTCAACCAGTGAGGGGTGAGGGTTGTCGCTTATCCACTGACGCAGGGTGATCCCATTGATATGTTCGGTCACCGTGTAGAGAAATCGCTGCCGATCACGAATATCGTGAACATGGAGAACATGGTTGGAGTGGAGCCGTAGCCCGACCCACTCTTCGTGCTGAAAGGTCTCCAGATAGGTTGGATCATCCTCAAAGTTGACGGAGGGTGTCTTGATCACAACCTCCCTTTTGGAGGCGTCACCCTCCCCTGCCCTGAGGTCCAGTGCAAGGTAGACCTGTGTGCGCGGGCTTGTGTGGAGCTCCCTGAGAATCTGATAACCATCCATCTCCATCCCGGGAGAGAGGTCGGGCGGGAAGGGGAGTGCCTGCAGTCTCTGGTAGTGATCCCGGTCATCCAGCTCTGGGAGTTGATTAATGAGCAGGAACTGGCAGCTCAGGTTGTCATTACTCCCATTGGCCAGTGCCCGGTCACAGATCTTCTCTGTGATGGATTGTGGGCTCTCCAGCTGTTGCAGGATGAGTTGGTTCATCTCCTGGTCAGAGAGAAACTCATGAACACCATCTGTGCAGAGCAGGAAGGCATCCCCTGCACGGGCCGGCACTCGGTGTACATCCACCTCAATATGGGTGGAGATCCCCATGGCGCGGCCCAGGTACTCCTTCTCTCCCCGCCCACTGACCCGGTGGTCACGTGTGATCTGCTCCAGAACTCCCTCTCGCCAGTGGTAGACTCGACTGTCCCCGACATGGAAGATGGAGGCCGTTGAGGATTTGATCACCAGCGTTGACAGCGTTGTGACCATCTCTCCCTGGGTGGAGAAGAGCTGTTGTCCCTGTCCCAGAAGCCAGTGGTTGAGGGCGGAGAAGATCTTGCTGGCAGAGGTGGAAACGGTCCAGGAGTCCGGTGTGCTGTAGTAGTCGGAGATAAAGCCCTGAACAGAGGCGTGGCTGGCATCAGCTGCCCCGGCACTGGAGCTGACCCCATCTGCAATGGCGGCAACCGCACCCTTGCTGAAGAGCTGTGGGCTCTCCGGGAGTGCATAGTTGCAGGAGTCATCATTGGCCGGCTTGATGCCGGCCAGTGAGGTCTGTCCTGCAGAAATATATTCCAACTATTTCACCTCAATCAGTTCAACTGTTCCATCCGGCAGTACCTCTGCCATGTGCCCTTCCGGCTCCTCAAGAAAGAACTGGATCAGGATCAGGACCACCAGTGCAGCGGCGGCAATTGTCAGGAAGAAAAATGTGGGCTCGACGAAGGAGAGTACAGTCAGGAAGATCACAGCACCCACATTACCATAGGCCCCTGCCATTCCCGCAACCTGTCCGGTCATACGGCGCTTCACCAGTGGAACCATCGCAAACACAGCCCCCTCTCCAGCCTGAACAAAGAAGGAGCAGGCCATGGTTGCAGCAACTGCAACGGGCAGTGCCCAGGTCGCATCGATATGGCTCAGGATAAAGTAGCCAACCGAGAGCCCCAGTAGCAGGATGGAGAGTGTTGCCTTGCGTCCAAAGCGATCACTAAGCAGTCCGCCACTGGGACGGGCAACCAGGTTCATGAAGGCAAATCCGGAGGCCACCATGCCAGCCAGTACCGGTGTAATCTCAAAGGTGTCGAGGAAGAAGAGGGGGAGCATGGAGACCACAGCCAGCTCCGATCCGAAGGTCACCATGTAGGAGAGATCAAGCATGGCCACCTGTTTGAATGAGTAGCGGTCAATCTCGGGAACATCCCCCTTCAACACATGGCGATTGAGCTGCAGCACCTTGAAGGTCTGGATCAGATAGAGTGAGCAGAGCAGACCATAGACAAGCAGGGAGATCTCCTCTCCATAAAGGCCCAGATTGGCCGGGCTCAATTTCCAGTTGAGCACTGCCAGTGCCCCATACATCGGCAGGTTCATGACCAGGTAGAGAACCAGGTCGCCTCTGCTGGATACCTCCATTGCCCCGGATTTCTTGGGCTTGAAGTAGGTGGACCCCTTTGGGGTATTGCTGACATTCAGGTAGTAGACAAAGGAGTAGACAATGGCGATGGCCCCGGTTGAGCCAATGGCATAGCGCCATCCATCCTCACCACCGAACAGCAGTGCAAGGGTGGGGAGTGTCATTGCTGCGGCAGCAGAGCCAAAATTTCCCCATCCACCATAGATCCCCTCGGCAACCCCCACCTCCCGGGCGGGGAACCACTCACTGACCATGCGGATGCCAATGACAAAACCGGCACCGACAAAGCCCATCAGGAATCGGGTGATCGCCAACGTCTCATAGCTGTCGGCCAGTGCATAGAGAAAACAGAGCACCCCGGAAACCGCCAGCAGAATGGAGTAGATGATCCTGGGACCAAATTTGTCGACCAGCATTCCGATGATGATTCTGGCAGGGATGGTTAGGGCCACATTGAGAATCAGCAGCGTCTTCACCTCCTGTGGGGTGAGGCCAAACTGTTCACGAATGGCCGCCATCAGTGGTGCATGGTTGAACCAGATGACAAAGGTGATAAAGAAGGCGATCCAGCTGAGGTGGAGGATTTTGCTCTTCCCGCTGAAAGAGAGCAGATTGATACTTCCTGTTTTCATGGCTTGTCTCCTGAGATCCGATTCTGATTGGCAGGTGGTTGTCCTCTATTGGTTGGAGATAGCAATAGCCGTGCCACAACTACGGGCAGCCTGGTAACACTTTGTTAATCAACGGGTCTGTGTGCATGGACCCAACAGGCTGAATGCCGGATAGGGCGGGGTCACTGCACAGCGATGGCCAATAAACCACGCGTTATGCCAAATTTTGGTGCAGAGAGGGGGGTGATCCATGGGAGGGCACCCATCTTGTGCATCATGGAGCGCCCTGTGCTCCCCGATGGTGCGCATCCATCTGAGTGATCCACTTGATGCAAGCACAATATTTGATTAACAGCATGAAATATATGCTTTTTTTAAGATTGGCACGGTGGTTGCAATTACCCCGTCAGCCCCTCTTTAAATGAGGACCGTATTGATCAACCAAGGAGTAACACAATATGAAAATGGTTACAGCCATCATCAAGCCCTTCAAGCTGGATGATGTTCGCGAGGCACTCTCCGAAATTGGAGTGAATGGAGTCACGGTTACCGAGGTCAAGGGGTTTGGCCGCCAGAAGGGACATACCGAGCTGTATCGAGGGGCGGAGTACACCGTCGATTTTCTTCCCAAGGTGAAGATGGAGATTGCGATACCCGCCGATCTGCTGGATCGCACCATTGAGGCAATCCGGGGTGCGGCCAATACCGACAAGATTGGGGATGGAAAGATCTTTGTGAGCAGTCTGGAAGAGGTGATCCGGATCCGCACCGGCGAATCGGGCAGAGAGGCAATTTAGGGAGCTGATAATGGAAAACCAAATTTTTGAACTTCAATATGCGATGGATACCTTCTATTTCCTGGTATCCGGAGCACTGGTAATGTGGATGGCCGCCGGCTTTGCGATGCTGGAGGCGGGGCTGGTGCGCTCCAAGAATACAACTGAGATTCTGACCAAGAATGTTGCACTGTTTGCGATTGCCTGCATCATGTATCTGGTGATGGGCTATGAGCTGATGTATGGCGGCAGCTATTTCCTGAGCGGGATCATGGGTGGAGAGACCTTTGTCGAGGATGCCTTGAAGGCCTCAGCCGAGAATGGCTTCGGCGGCGATTCGGTCTACTCTGGTGCCTCCGACTTCTTCTTCCAGGTGGTCTTCGTGGCAACCGCCATGTCGATCGTCTCCGGCGCGGTGGCAGAGCGGATGAAGCTCTGGGCCTTCCTCGCCTTTGCGGTGGTGATGACCGGCGTCATCTATCCGATGGAGGGGTCCTGGACCTGGGGTGGTCAGGAGGTCTTTGGAATGTTTACCCTGGAGTTCAGTGACTTTGCAGGCTCCGGTATCGTTCATATGGCAGGCGCTGCAGCGGCACTGGCGGGTGTACTCCTGCTGGGTGCTCGCAAGGGCAAGTACGGCCCCAATGGTGAGGTTCGGGCAATCCCCGGTGCCAATCTGCCACTGGCGACACTGGGTACATTCATCCTCTGGATGGGGTGGTTCGGCTTCAACGGCGGCTCGGTTCTGAAGCTGGGTGATATCGCCAGCGCCCACTCCGTCGCCATGGTCTTCCTCAATACCAATACCGCAGCTGCGGGCGGTGCCGTGGGTGCACTGCTGCTTGCCCGGATGATGTTTGGCAAGGCGGATCTCACCATGACACTGAATGGTGCCCTGGCAGGGCTGGTGGCCATTACGGCTGAGCCCTCAACCCCAACACCGCTGATGGCAACCCTGTTCGGTTTCATCGCCGGTACGATTGTGGTCCTCTCCATTGTCACCCTGGACAAGCTGAGAATTGACGACCCTGTGGGTGCCATCTCGGTCCATGGCGTGGTCGGCTTCTTTGGCCTGATGATCGTTCCACTCACCAATGATGGGGCAACCTTTATTGGGCAGTTGACCGGAGCGGGAGTCATCTTCGGCTGGGTCTTTGGTACCAGCCTGATTGTATGGGGCGTGATCAAGATGATAATCGGGATCCGAATCAGTGAAGAGGATGAGCACAGTGGTGCAGACCTGGCAGAGTGTGGACTGGAGGCCTATCCCGAGTTCACCAATGTAGGCAAGTAATACCTCCCAAAACTCGTCTATACCATGGGGTAGATGAGGCAGTCTCCAAACTGTAACCACCTCAAGCCCATGGAGAGACCCAATCGAGCAATCGGTTGGGTCTTTTTTTTCTCTATCGACAAGCGGGGATAATTCCTGACATAATTACATGGTTTTTATTGTGAGACTGAAAAGAAGATGAGTGTAAAGATCTACCACAACCCCCGCTGCTCCAAATCCCGTGCCACCCTGGAGCTGATTCAGCAACAGCAGGTTGAGCCGGATGTAATCCGCTATCTGGAGGCCCCGCCAACGGTGGAGGAGCTTGATCAGATCCTGACGATGCTGGGGAGGGAACCTGCCGAGCTGATGCGCAAGGGAGAGGCAGAGTACAAGGAGGCGGGACTGGACCAGCCTGGCTTGAGCCGGGCGGAGCAGATCGAGAGGATGGTCGCCTTCCCAAAGGTGATTGAGCGCCCAATTGTGGTCCATGGGGGCAAGGCTGCCGTGGGGAGGCCGCCCGAGTCGGTACTGGAAATTCTCTGAGAATAGTGGCCTAACTTCAGCAGGTCAGAAAGATCCAGTGCTCTGCCTCCATCAGGTGGCGTTACGGTCAGAGATCTTCAGGCAGCTCAGGCAGTGGCACATCTCCATCAAAGATCAGGTCTTCACGCTTCTGCAGATAGGCATCACGGCGAAATGTGTAGGGGTCAAAGCTTGCGGCGTCTGCAATCTCCTTCTTGCCCAGCAGATCGGCACGCTTGCTGATCCCCTGGGTGATGAGAACGGCATTCTCGGCACCCTGTGACTCAATCTCGCCGGTGGGCTTGAAGATCTGGGTATCGTTCACCTCAACATTGTTTCCAATATAGAACTCGGTGGCGGTTCCAAAGGCATCACGAATCGTACTGGAGCCGAGGATGGGAATGACAAAATAGGGGCCGCTCTCAACACCCCAGACCGCCAGGGTCTGACCGAAGTCCTCATCATGCTTTTCCAGCCCGGCACTGGTGGCCACATCGAAGAGCCCTGCAATGCCGATGGTGGTATTGAGCCCAAAACGGACCGTATCCGAGACCGCATCCCCAATCTTGAACTGCAGCAGGTTGTTGAGGATGTTGAAGGGTTCACGCAGGTTGCTGAAGAAGTTGCTGATGCTGCGCTCAACCGGGTCGGGGAGCAGGTCATGGTATCCTTCCGCAACCGGCTTGATGAGGGCCTCATCAAGCTCCTCGTTAAACTCGAACATCGCACGGTTGTAGCGCTCCAGGGGGTCACTGTTGAACTCCTCATCGAACGCCTCTTCCGGAGTGGCGATCACAATGACTGGATCGAGGGTCTCGACAGACCACGCGCTAGTGGATAGCAGCAGTAGCCCTGGAATCAGTAGTATGGCAGAGAGGAGCTGTTTGAGGGCAGGGGTCATAATGTGGGGCGGCCAAGTCTGGATAATTTATTGATCGGACTACCCATTATACAGAGCTGTTGAGAGGAGACAATTGATGGTGAACGGATGGTAGAGACAATACGGTTGGTTGAGTCCTGGCTGATGCCCCCAGGCGGCATCCTGCTATTGCTACTGCTGGCACTCCTGCTCTTCTACAGGCTGCGCCGTCTCTCACGTTTTCTGGTGGGCACGTCACTGCTTCTGCTCTATCTCTTCAGCACCCCCTGGATGATGTATCAGCTGGCAGCCCAGCTGGAGGTGGTCCCTCCGTTGCAGCAGGTTCCGGTGGTGCATGAGGATCAGATGGCCGCCATCGTGGTGCTGGGTGGAGGGCGCTATACCACAGCCCCGGAGTACAAGGTGCATTCCCCCGAAGGGGGGAGAGAGGGTGCCTTGGGGTATGGGGGGGATGTGGTTGGAAAATCGACGCTAGAGCGCCTCCGCTATGGGGCCTCTCTTCAGAGACAGAGCGGTTTTCCGATCCTGGTCACCGGGGGGAGACCACTGGATGAGGAGAAGCCGGAGTCTCAGCTGATGGCAGAGAGCCTCTGGCAAGACTTTGCAGTCAGTGAGGTGTGGCAGGAGGATCAGAGCATCAATACCTGGGAGCATGCCCGTTATGTCCCGCCCATTCTCCGGGAGCGGGGGGTGACCACCCTGATTCTGGTCACCCACGCCTCCCATATGCCGCGCGCTCTGCGGGTCTTTCGCCAGTCGCCGGAGATGGCGGGGATTCGGATCATCCCGGCCCCCACCGCATTTACAACACGCGGCGCAATGGACCAAGGGTTTGGGGAATGGCGCCCCAGTGCAGGGGCACTCAGCAAGAATGTCAGCTTTCTTCATGAGTGGGGGGGCATGCTCTGGTATCAGATCCGTTATGGCGACAGCGTATAATCGCGCCCCATGAACTATCCTGAGACATTAGATGTGATCGTGATCGGCGGCGGTCACGCCGGTACCGAGGCAGCACTGGCGGCTGCGCGTATCGGGGTGCAGACACTGCTGCTGACCCACAACATCGAGACCCTGGGGCAGATGAGCTGCAACCCGGCGATTGGGGGCATCGGCAAGGGGCACCTGGTGAAGGAGGTGGATGCGCTGGGCGGGTTCATGGCCCATGCGACCGACCGTGCCGGCATTCAGTTTCGTACCCTCAACCGCAGCAAGGGGGCGGCGGTGCAGGCGACCCGTGCGCAGGCCGATCG
>CAZYJG010000032.1:0-15489 GCA_964647745.1 uncultured Piscirickettsiaceae bacterium | reverse complement strand
TTATCGACAGCTACATCGACCTGAAGATGGAGGATGTGACCCGTATGCGCATGACAACTCACCCTGTTGAGTTTGATATGTACTACAGCGTCTAATCGCGATCCCCTCTACGGCAGTTAGCCGTTAGGCACAAAGGCCCTCCCTGTTCTGCAGGGGGGGCTTTTTTTTCGAATGGTCTACCTCCCGCCGGTTGTGCGCCGCACCAAAATGGTGCATATTGGAGGCTGGTGTGGCAGACAGCCCCGTTCCAGGATTTATTGTTCTTAGATAACCTATTGAAATATAGCGCATAGTGCTGTTCCGGGGAGAGTGATCCTGTTGCTGGTACAGTGTTTGCATTGAATCTACTGTTATGAGTCCCGGCACCCAATACAACACCGAATCCAGGCGGCCCTCACCCTATACGGGTTATCCAGAGCTTGCGGTTGACCACACAACCATTGCACTGCTGGTTCTTGGGGAAGATCAGCGTCTGGCCTTTCTCAATCAGGCGGCAGAGATGCTGCTGGAGGTCAGTGCAAATCAGTCGGTTGGAAGGTTGCTCTCGGAGATCGTCGATATTCGTTGTGATATGGCAGAGGGGCTGCAGAGGATTGCCGAGACCAGCCACCCCTACACCGAGCGTGAAATAGAGCTGCGTCTGCCAAGTGGTGAGAAGAGGGTTGTGGACTGCTCACTGGTTCCGCTGATAGAGCAGAAGAGGAGGGGGCAGATACTGGTGGAGCTGAGGCGTGTTGACCAGCAGCTGCGCCTGATGAATGAGGAGCAGCTGATCAACCAGACACGGGCCTCTGCCGATCTGCTTAGAGGGCTGGCACACGAGATCAACAACCCCCTTGGGGGGCTGCGCGGGGCGGCACAGCTGCTGGAGAGTGAACTCAAGGATCCGTCACTGAGAGAGTATACCGAGGTGATTATAGGGGAGGCGGACCGTCTGCAGAGCCTGTTGGAGCAGATGCTGGGCCCCAACCGCCCACCACAGATCAGAGAGACCAATATCCATGAGGTGCTGGAGCGGGTCCGTACCCTGGTCCTTGCGGAGGCAGGAGAGGAGACTCTGACCATCAGGCAGGATTATGATCCCAGTATCCCCACCTTTCCTGCCGATGCCGATCTGTTGATCCAGGCACTGTTGAATATTGTCCGCAATGGAGCACAGAGCCTGAAGAACCGTGGGGAGATTGTGTTGCGAACACGCATAGTGCATCAGGCAACGGTGGGCCACAGGCATCATCGCCTCGCCTGCAGGGTGGAGATCCAGGATAACGGCCCGGGGATCTCCAGTGAGCTTCAGAAGACCCTCTTCCTCCCGATGGTGACAGGGCGTGCCGAGGGGACAGGGCTGGGACTCTCTATTGCACAGTCCATAATCCACCGCCAGGGTGGGGTGATTGAGTGTCAGTCAGAGCCGGGAGAGACCGTTTTTACCCTCTTGATTCCGCTGGAGGAGCCATGAAGGAGATTCAAAGGAGAAGAGAAGTTGGATAATCGACAGGCAGAGAGGGGGAAGACCCAATGAGATCGGATGGCGGAAGCGTCTGGGTTATTGATGATGACCACTCCATTCGCTGGGTGCTGGAGCGGGCGCTACAGAAGGCTGGGATGGAGGTTACCTGTTTCAGTGATGGAAATGAGGTGGTCGGCAGGCTCCAGGAGGGGGAGCGGAGGAGCGGATCGGGAGGGCCGGATGTGATTCTCAGCGACATCCGCATGCCCGGCATTGATGGCCTCTCACTGCTGAAACAGATTGGTGAAGGGTGGCCCGATCTTCCGGTCATTATCATGACTGCCCACTCGGACATGGATAGTGCAGTCTCAGCCTATGAGGGGGGTGCTTTTGAGTATCTGCCCAAGCCTTTTGATATCGAGGAGGCGATTACACTGACGCAACGGGCAATTGAACAGGTGCGCAGCAAACGGGGGGCGAGCAGGGAGCGGTTAGATATCAGTACCGACATCATCGGAGAGTCCCCCGCAATGCAGGAGGTGTTCCGTGCGATTGGAAGGCTGGCACACTCCAATATGACGGTACTGATCAACGGGGAGTCTGGAACCGGAAAGGAGCGGGTGGCACAGGCACTGCACCGCCACAGTCCACGTGCGGAGAGGCCATTCATCGCACTGAATATGGCGGCTATCCCCAGGGATCTGATGGATTCGGAGCTGTTTGGTCATGAGAAGGGGGCCTTTACCGGGGCAACCGGGGCCCGCGAGGGGCGTTTTCAGCAGGCAGATGGGGGCACACTGTTCCTGGATGAGATTGGGGACATGCCACTGGAGACCCAGACCCGACTGCTGCGTGTGCTATCGGAGGGTGAGTTCTATCAGGTGGGTGGCCATGCCCCGGTGCGGGCAGATGTCAGAATTATTGCGGCTACTCACCAGAACCTGGAGCAGGCGGTTCAGGCGGGTGAGTTTCGTGAGGACCTCTACCACCGCCTCAATGTGATCCGGATCCATGTCCCCGCGTTGCGGGAGCGCCGGGAGGATATCCCCCTGCTGGCAAGACACTTCCTGCAACTGGCTGCAGAGGAGCTTGAGGTGGAGGAGAAGGAGCTGCTCCCGGAGACCATACAGTACCTGAATGGGTTGGAGTGGCAGGGGAATGTACGCCAGTTGGAGAATACCTGTCGCTGGATAACGGTAATGGCGCCCACGCGCAAGGTTCGTGTGGAAGATCTTCCTCTTGAACTCAGTCCAGACCAGGAGAGTGCGCGTGGAGAGGGGTGGGAGAGTGCGCTGGAGCTGTGGATTCGTAAACACCTCGGTCAGGATGAGGGGCGTCTGCTGGATCAGGTGGTCCCCACCATGGAGAAGATCCTGATCAGGGCGGCGCTGGAACACACGGCAGGGAAAAAGCAGGAGGCGGCACGCCTGCTAGGATGGGGGAGGAATACCCTCACCCGCAAGCTCAAGGAGTATGCGCTGGAGGAGGGGTAATCCGTCACCAGAGAGCTGCAGTGGCCGGATCCTCCCGGTTGATTTGATGGGGGCAGTTGCTGAGGGTATACTCGTCACCGTTCTCAGACCAAGGCACTCTTTTGAATCATCTTTTTCCAATTGTACTGGCAACTCTGCTGCTTCTGGCCACCGGCTGTACAACACAGCAGTCGGCGCAACTGAAGAGCGGGGCTGTTGAGAAAACTGTCGTTACCCCATCTTCTGCCCCAGAGGAGAAAATTCACCACTCTCATGGCGGAGAGAACTCCTCGACACACAGCTGGGTTGTTCGTAGTGGAAAAATCAACAAGACCTTCTCGCAGGCAGCACGGCGTGCTGGAATACCGACCACCCATATCCGAGAACTGGAGCGGCTCTTTTCCGAACAGATCGATTTTCGCCGGGATATCCGGAAGGGTGACCACTTTACAGTCATCTTCCAGGCCGGGAAGGAAAAATCGTTGCAGAAGAGCGAGATCATTGCTGCAGAGCTGAGCAGTCGTGGGGAGCCGACACAGCTCATTCGCCACACAGACCGCCGTGGAGCGACCCGCTATTACAGCGGATCAGGAGAGCCGCTTGAGGCCGACTTTCTCCGTACCCCTCTGCGCAATCCCAAGGTCAGTTCGCACTTTACACTGCGACGTTTCCATCCGGTGTTGAAGGTCTATCGCCCCCATCGCGGAACCGATTTTGCTGCCCCCACTGGGACCCCGGTGATGGCCACCGCAGATGGTGTTATCCAGAAGCGGGAATTTCAGCGAGGTTATGGGAATGTCATCTTTCTCAGCCATGGAGGAGGAAAGTACACCACGGTCTATGCACACCTCTCTCGCATTGCTGAGGGGCTAAAAAAAGGGAAGCGGGTGGTGCAGGGAGAGGTCATTGGTCTTGTTGGCAGTACCGGAATGTCAACCGGCCCCCACCTTCACTATGAGTTCCGAGAGGATGGAGAGCACAAGGATGCAATGAAGGTGGTATTGCCGCGCAGCAGAAAGCCGACCGCCGCCGAGAAAAGGTACTTCTATCAGAGAACAGCAGAGCTGCGCAGGGCCCTGCTGAACCAGCAGAAAGAGAGACAGCTCGCCTCGCTTGTCCAGTGAGCACCTCTTCCATCACCACCAAACTATTTCGACTCAGTCCGTTTATTGAGAACAGCTGCCGGCAGGATCCATCCCTGCAGGAGAGGATTGATGATTCGTCGTGGGCCCGTTCCGAGGTCGCAGAGGGGTACTACAGGGAGCGCATTGCTGAAGAACTGGAGGGGGTTGAGAGCGATCAACAGCTCTCCAGGGTGCTGCGTACCATTCGTCGTCAAGAGATGGTGCGAATTGCAGCTCGAGACCTGGCGGGGTGGGCCGACTATCATGTGACAGTTCGTGAGCTCTCGGCCCTGGCTGATGCGATGGTCTCGGTAACACTGGAGCTGCTCTACCGGTGGCGGTGCAGGGAAGAGGGCACACCCAGGGGGGAGCAGAGCGGCAGGGCCCAGCAGATGATGGTTGTGGCGATGGGAAAACTGGGCGCTGGGGAGCTCAATTTCTCCTCCGATATCGACCTGATCTTTGCCTATCCCGAGGATGGAGAGACCCGGGGACGGAGACCCTGGATCAGCAACCGGGAGTTCTTTACCCACCTTGCGCAGCGCCTGATTCGCGCAATCAATACCAACACTGCGGATGGATTTGTCTTCCGTGTCGATATGAGGCTGCGCCCCTTTGGTGAGAGTGGGGCGCTGGTCTCCTCATTTGAGGCGATGGAGGACTACTACCAACTGCATGGGAGAAGCTGGGAGCGCTATGCCTGGATCAAGGGGCGGGTGATCGCTGGTGATCGTGAGGCGGGAGGGGCGCTGCTGAAGATGATGCGCCCCTTTGTCTACCGTCGCTATATTGACTACAGCGCCTTTGACTCCCTGCGTGAGATGAAGCGGATGATTGCCCAGCAGGTGCGCAAGAAGGGGATGGAGAGTGATCTCAAGCTGGGGCCAGGGGGAATCCGTGAGATCGAGTTTATAGGCCAGGCCTTTCAACTGGTGCGTGGCGGGGCAGAGCCGGGGCTGCAGATCCGCCCGATTCTGCAGGTATTGCCACTGCTGAAGCGGCTGGGGGAGATCACCGCAGAAGAGGAGCAGCAACTGACCGAGGCCTACCTCTTTCTGAGAAACAGTGAGCACCGTCTGCAGGAGTATGAGGATCGACAGACCCAGCGCCTCCCCGAGAGTGACGAGAGGCAGCTGCTGCTGGCCCGCTCCATGGGTTTTGAGGGCTATGCCCCCTATCTTGCAGAACTGGAGCGGCACCGAGATCGGGTGCAGTCCCAGTTTGAGCGCCTCTTCTCTGTTGGAATCGTGGACACCAGTAGCAGCGAGAAGAGTGAGGCCCAACAGCTCTGGTCTGAGCTATCGGAAGAGTCGCTGCCAGAGCCGCTTCTGCAGTGGGTTGAGGCGACCTTTCATGAGAGCGAGAAGGTGGTTATTACACTGCGCAATCTGAAGCTGGGGGCAGTCGTTGAGTCGATGAGCCGTGAGGGGCTGGAGCGTCTCGACCGCCTGATGCCACTGCTGATCGATGCGGCGGCCCACTCCTCCCAGGAGAGTCAGCAGGGGTCGAGTTCTGGTGCTGCAGAGAGGGGGGGCGAGATTGCCGACCAGAGTCTGGAGCGCGCCATCCGACTGGTCGAGTCGATCGGACGTCGCCCCGCCTATTTCTCGATGTTGGCAGAGAATCGCTCCACACTGGAGCACCTTCTCTTCCTGCTGCGGGAGAGTGAGTGGATTGCAGAGCAGCTCTCGCAAAACCCCATGCTGCTGGATGGCCTGATGGACCCGCGTGAGCTCTTTCTGCCCACGGACTGCCCCGCACTGATGTCAGAGCTGGCCGAGCTGGGCGGGCGAATTGATGCCCAAGATCTGGAGCAGCAGATGGAGTTTCTGCGCCACTTCCAGCACCGCCACATGGTCAAGGTTGCGGCAGTGGATGTGATGGATCGGCTCCCCATTATGCAGGTCAGTGATGCCCTGACCTGGATTGCGGAGAGTGTCGTCAATTACTGCTTCAGGCTCTCATGGCAGGAGATGACCAGACGCTTTGGAAAGCCGCGCAGGCGTTCAGAGAGCATGGAGAACTCCGGATTTGTGGTTGTTGGGTATGGAAAGCTCGGTGGCATCGAGCTGGGATACGGCTCAGACCTGGATCTGGTATTTCTCCATACAGAGCCGCCGGAGGAGCCATTCAGCAGAAAGCGACAGCCGGTTACCCGCAGGGAGTTCTATATCCGCATGGTGCAGCGGATGGTTCACATGCTGACAACCCGAACCATGAGTGGGCGCCTCTACGAGGTGGATCCAAGGTTGCGCCCCAATGGCGCCTCCGGTCTGCTGGTTGTCGATATGGAGGGGTTCCGTGACTATCAACTGGAGCAGGCATGGACCTGGGAGCATCAGGCGCTGGTGCGTGCCCGCGTTATCGGGGGTGGGAGAGAGGCAACCGATGCGTTTGAGAGTATCCGCAGAGAGATCCTGGGCCTGGAGCGGGAGCCAGAACAGCTGCGCAGCGAAATCGTTGAGATGCGTGAGAAGATGCGCGTATCCCTGGGGCAGTGCGACGAGGGGGAGATCAATATCAAGCAGATGGCCGGCGGGATGGTGGATATTGAGTTTATGGTCCAGTATCTGGTATTGCGCTGGGCGTCACAATACCCCTCCCTGATGCAGTGGACCGACAATATCCGCCTGCTGGAGCAGCTGGCCGAGGAGAAGAGAGTTGGGCATCAGGATGCAGAGCAGCTGAAGGACTGTTATCTGCGCTATCGCAGGCGTGCCTACCACCTCTCCCTGCAGAATCGGCCCGCCACAGTCTCTGAGAGGGAGTTCACCGAAGAGCGTCAGCAGGTGGAGGCAATCTGGCAGCAGCTAATGGGGAGAGAGGCAGGGGAGACCGAATGAGTGAAAAATATGTAGGGCTGATGTCCGGTACCAGCCTCGACGGGGTGGATGCAGTAGTTGCCGACTTTTCGCACTTCCCCCCGGCTGTTGTTGCCACAGCGTCGATCCCGATCCCCGAGCGGTTGCGGCAGGAGATTCTCGATCTCTGTTCCCCCGAAGAGGGGGAGATCATGAGAATGGGGGCCGCAGATACTGAGCTGGGGGCGCTCTTTGCAGAGGCGGCAGTGGCGGTTGTCGAGGCCGCCGGGCTGAAGCGGGAGGAGATCAGTGCGATCGGCAGCCATGGACAGACCATTCGTCATGAGCCCGCTGCCGAGAGACCCTTCACCCTGCAGATTGGTGATCCGAACACCATTGCCCAGCGCACCGGAATCACAACGGTTGCCGATTTTCGGCGTCGTGACCTTGCTGCGGGGGGGCAGGGGGCACCCCTTGCACCCGCCTACCATGCCTGGCTGCTGAAGGAGCGGCGTGGGGTGCTGGTCAACATTGGGGGGATGGCCAATGTGACCATCTTGCCGGACTCGGCCGAAGGGGAGGTTGTGGGCTATGACACTGGTCCAGGCAATGTGCTGATGAACACCTGGGCAGAGCGTGCCTTTGGCAAGAGAATGGACAGAGAGGGGGAGTTTGCACGACAGGGGCGTCTCTCCAGGTCGCTGCTTGAGCGGATGAGGGAAGAGCCGTTCTTTGCCCTCTCTCCGCCAAAGAGCACAGGCAGGGAGACCTTCAACAGCGACTGGATTGAGCGATACCTGTCACAACTGGAGTCGGCCCCTTCGCGCAAGGCAGCACTGAGTGCAGAGGATGTGGCCGCCACACTCTGCGAGTTGACCGCAGTGACCATTGCCGATGCAGTCCAGGGCCACGGGCTGAGCAGCCGAGAGCTCTGGGTCTGTGGCGGTGGAGCCCGCAACCCGTTTCTGCTGGAACGGATAGCAGCCAATCTCCCGGAATGGGAGATCGATTCGACGGCAGCAGTCGGGATGGATCCGGAGTGGGTGGAGGCGATGGCCTTTGCATGGCTTGCACGACGCACCCTGCAGGGGAGGAGTGGAAACCTCCCCTCCGTAACCGGTGCAGGGCAATCAACAATACTGGGGGCGGTTTTTCCTGTAAAATCGGCCCTTCACCCATAGCTCAAGCGAAAGCACCATGAAGACAAAAGCACGTGACCTCCTTATTCTGTTGACCGGATTGATTCTTGGAATCTCTCTTGCGGTAGAGCGAACGGTATTGGCCGAGCGTGAAGAGGGGCTGGCTGCACCACTGCCGCTGGATGAGCTGCGTGCCTTCAGCGATGTGTTCAGCAAGATCAAAAAGAGCTATGTTGAGGAGGTGAGTGACGAGGATCTGCTCAACAAGGCCATCCAGGGGATGGTGAGCAGCCTCGATCCCCACTCCTCCTACCTCCTGCCAGAGGCCCACAACGAGCTGCAGGTCAGCACCAAGGGTGAGTTTGGGGGGCTCGGTATTGAGGTGGGCATGGAGGATGGATTCGTCAAGGTAATTTCCCCCATCGATGATACCCCCGCACAGCGCGCAGGGATGCAGGCTGGGGATCTGATTGTTCGGATTGATGGCACTGCCGTACAGGGGATGACACTGAGTGATGCAGTGAAGAAGATGCGCGGCAAGGTTGGAACCGCTATCGAGCTAACAGTTATGCGCAAGGGAGAGGATCAGGCCCTTACAGTAATAATCATCCGTGATGTGATCAAGATTCGCAGCGTCAAGAGCAGGATGCTGGAGGATGGCTTTGGCTATATCCGCATCAGCCAGTTTCAGATGCGTACAGGAGAGAATCTTGAGAAGTCGGTCAAGAAGCTGATCAAGGAGAATGGGGGAGATCCGCTGAAGGGGATGGTGCTCGATCTGAGAAACAACCCCGGCGGCGTTCTCAGTGCGGCAGTCACTGTCTCCGACGCCTTTCTGACCGATGGGCTGGTGGTCTATACCGATGGACGCATGGGAGACTCCAGGGTGGAGTTCGAGGCCGATTCGGACGATCTTCTTGATGGGGCACCGCTGGTGGTGCTGGTCAATAGCGGATCTGCATCTGCCTCCGAGATCGTCTCGGGAGCACTGCAGGATCACAAGCGGGCGGTCATCATGGGGGAGCGTACCTTTGGCAAGGGCTCTGTTCAGACCATTCTGCCGATGCGGGATGGCGCTGCACTGAAACTGACCACGGCGCTCTACTACACCCCATCGGGCCGATCCATCCAGGCAGAGGGCATTGTCCCGGATATCGAGCTGAGCAACATCAAGATCGAGAAGAGCGAGAAGAAGACAACGCACCGGGTCTCTGAGCGTGATCTCACGGGTCATCTCAGCAATGGGGATGGGGAGAAGCCGGATGATGCAGAGAGCAAGCAGGAGGAAGGTACAGCAGAGGAGGAGGGCGAGAAGAATCTCGCCGAGGATGACTTTGTCCTCTATGAGGCGCTGAACATGCTCAAGGGGCTCCACCTGCTGCATGGTGTGCGATAGGGGAAGAGCGTCATGAGCAGAGAAATTTCGGTACTGGTCCCACTGGCAGAGGGGTTCGAGGAGCTTGAGGCCATCACCATTATCGACCTCCTGCGCCGTGCCGAGATCAGGGTGGTTGTTGCCGGACTGAGTGAGGGGCCGATCCGGGCAAGTCGCAATACCGTGCACCTGGCGGACATGAGCCTGGAAGAGGCGCTCCGGCAGGAGTTTGAGATGGTGGTGTTGCCGGGGGGGCTTCCGGGGGCAGACATTCTCAATGCCGACCCAAGGATTCACAAGCTGATTCAGAAGATGGCAGCAGAGGGCAAATATACGGCAGCAATCTGCGCAGCACCAAAGGTACTTGCAGATGCCGGCATTCTTGCCGGGAGAGAGGCAACCAGCTATCCCGGTTTTCTGGAGGGGACCGCTGCCACTATCATTGAGGATGCCGATGTGGTGACCGATGGCAGGATCATCACCTCCAGGGGGCCTGGAACCGCAATGGATTTTGCGCTGGAACTGATTGAGACTCTGTTGGGGGCCGAGGCCCGGCAGGGTGTAGAGGCACCTCTGGTGCGTTCGTAGCTAGTAGTAGGCAGGTATTTTTGTGAAACAGCAACTTCAGCAGCTTGTCGAGGCTGCACTTGACCGGCTCCGTGAGGAGGGGGCACTGCAGATTGAGACAACCCCGTCCATTCTGATTGAGCGGACAAGGGAGCAGCGTCATGGTGATTTTGCAACCAATGTGGCGATGGTGCTCTCCAAAGAGGCAAGAAAAAACCCGCGCGAGCTTGCAACACTTCTGGTCGGGGCGCTGCCGCCCTCGGACCAGGTGGTAAAAACCGAGATTGCAGGCCCCGGTTTCATCAACTTCTTTATGTCCGATGCAGCCTATGCCCATCTGGTTACCGAGGTGCTGGCGCAGGGGGAGCAGTTTGGCCACAGCCAGGTGGGTGCCGGCGAGAAGGTGTTGATGGAGTATGTCTCCGCAAACCCTACCGGTCCACTGCATGTCGGTCATGGTCGTGGTGCTGCCTATGGGGCGGCAACTGCCAGCCTGTTGCGTGCGGCAGGGTACCGGGTCCACCGTGAATACTATGTCAATGATGCGGGCCGTCAGATGGATATTCTGACGGCCAGTGTCTGGATGCGCTATCTCGACCTCTGTGGAGAGGCGGTAACCTTCCCCAGCAATGGCTATCAGGGGGACTATATCTGGGATATCGCAGCAGCACTCCACCGCGAGCAGGAGGAGCTCTACCGCCATCCGATCGAGACCGTCATAGATGGGGTCCCCACAGATGCACCGGATGGAGACAAGGAGGCCCACATTGACGGCCTGATTGCGCAGGCACGCACCCTGCTGGGTGAGGAGCAGTATCGACAGGTTCATGACAAGGCGCTGGAGGTGATTCTGGGGGATATCCGGGAGGACCTGAAAGAGTTTGGCGTGGAGTATGATGAGTGGTTCTCCGAACGCTCCCTGATGGATGACAGTACCGTCGATCAGGCGATCGAGAAACTGCAGCAGAGTGGCGATATCTACCAGCAGGAGGGGGCACTCTGGTTCCGCTCTACCGCCTACGGGGATGAAAAGGACCGTGTTGTGGTGCGGGACAATGGCCTCAAGACCTACTTTGCATCAGACATTGCATACCACCTGAACAAGCTGGGACGTGGCCATGACCGGATGATCGATATCTGGGGGGCCGACCATCACGGTTATGTGCCTCGGGTACGTGCGGCCCTGACCGCAATGGGGCAGCAGCCAGACCAGCTGGAGGTGCTGCTGGTACAGTTTGCCTCCCTCTATCGGGGCGGGGAGAAGGTGCCCATGTCTACCCGCAGTGGCTCTTTTGTCACCCTGAGAGAGCTGCGCCACGAGGTGGGAAATGATGCGGCACGCTTTTTCTATGTATTGAGAAAGAGTGAGCAGCATATGGATTTCGATCTTGATCTCGCACGCTCGCAATCCTCCGAGAACCCGGTCTACTACATCCAGTATGCCCATGCCAGAATTCACAGCGTGATGCGTCAGCTGAGTGAGAGGGGGATGGTCTGGGACCGGCAGGAGGGGGAGGCCAATCTTCACCGTCTGGTTGAGGATCATGAGAAGTCCCTGATGGTGGCGATCTCCCGCTACCCGGAGGTACTGGAGAGCGCCGCCCTGCAGCGTGAGCCGCATCAGTTGGCCCACTATCTGCGTGACCTTGCACATGAGCTGCACACCTACTACAACACACACCACTTTATTGTCGATGACCGGCAGCTGAGGAACAGTCGTATCACACTGATCTCCGCTGCACGCCAGATCTTCTCCAGTGGTCTCGGGCTGCTGGGTGTATCTGCACCAGAAGAGATGTAGCAGATGGGCAGTCGCGGAAATGTCTCTGGTTTCGCGATGGTCTGGCTGGCAGTGGCGGCTGCCAGCCTGTTTGCGGCTTACCTCTACTGGCTGAAGGGCCCTGCGGAGCAGGGTGCAGAGCCCCTTTCCAGGACGGGTACCGATGGCGTGAGAGCTGACAAGCAGGCTGTGGATCCCGATGAGCACCAGTTTGATTTTGACTTTTTCTCCCTCCTCCCGGAGCAGGAGTACAGAGGGGCGGGAGAGAAGCGTGGTGGAGAGGACACAACAGAGCGCAGGGAAAAGCGCCCCAATACCGCACCTTCCGCTCCCAGCGGAGACTATCTAATCCAGCTTGGTGCATTTAGTCGTCTGGAGAATGCAGATCGTCACAAGGCGAAGCTGCTCCTGATGGGGGTTGAGAATGTGCAAATTGAGACGGTCAAGACGGCAAAAGGGGTGCGCTACAGGGTCAATGTCGGACCGTTCCTGAGTTACTCCAGTGCGGACCATGAGCAGGAGCGGCTCAGGCGCGAGGGGTACACCTCCATTCTCAAGAAATCCATGTCAAAACCCCGATAGAGGCAGCTGTATTTTCTGTAACTGACTGATTTCAGTTGGAGGGACGTGAGATCCTCTCTGTTCTGAGACGCTCTCTTGTGTCAAAAAAGCGTCTCGATGAGACAGAAATAGCCGTCATGACACCCAGTCCTGTGCCGCCGGCAATGAGAAAAAGGATGAGAATCTGGTATTTTACCGCCTCGATGGGTGGGGTTCCGGAGAGAATCTGTCCAGTCATCATTCCGGGAAGGCTGATGACCCCGGCAGCAGCCATGGCATTCAGAATGGGGATCATTCCGGTGCGGATCGCCTCATCCCGCTGTTTGCGAATGGCCTGATGGGCGCTGATACCCATCGCCAGCTGTGCCTCCAGCACCCTTCGCTGCTGCCACACAGTGGTGGTGAGTCGGTCCATCCCCAGCGAAATGCCATTCATGGTATTTCCCAGCAGCATTCCCAGTAGCGGAATGGCGTATTGTGGATGGTACCAGGGGTCATGTTCGATGATGATCAGCAGTGCAAACAGCGCAGTAACCATTGAGGAGAGGAACATTGCCGCGGTTCCGGTCATAAAGCCCCAGCCGCCGGAGAGCTTCCGCTCCTGTCTGGCATGAATCTCCCTGCCGGCAAGCAGCACCATTACCAGTGACATCAGGGCGACCCAGAGCAGGTTGCTGTGGTCAAACAGTGTCTGCAGAACCAACCCAACGAACAGCAGCTGCAGAACGGCACGCAGAGAGGCAACAACAATCTTTCTCTCCAGCTTGATCTGACTCCTTACTGAGAGGAGGGCAACCAGAAGCACCAGAAGTGCCGCCAGCAGCAGATCCGTGGCGGTGAGCTGGATGAGTGCTTGGGCTGGTTCAGATTTCATCGCGCGTGCTCCACGACTCTCCCGTCCACTATCTGCAGCTGTCTGCTGCTGACGCGCTGCAGCTGCTCCATGTCATGGCTGACCCAGATCAGGGCGGCACGCTCCTGCTGCTGGTAGTGCTGTAACATCTGTTCAATCCGCAGGGTGTTATTCTGGTCGAGGCTGGAGGTTGGTTCATCCAGCAGCAGCACCGGAGGTCTCTGTATCAGATGGCGCACGATGGCAAGACGCTGCTTCTCTCCACTGGAGAGGCGCTCAACGGACCAGCTCAGTACATCCCCCTCAAAGCCAGAGCGCTCCAGCCAGGGGGTGACCGGAAGAGCAGACTCATCTGTGGCCTCTTCGCCACAGGATTCATCCTGTGTAACCAGATGGTCACCAACGCGCTCTCCCCACCACTGACTCTCTGTCGCAAGGTAGGCGACACGCCGCCTCCAGAGTGGCGGATATATTTCATTTTGTGACATGCCAGAGAGTGTAATCTCTCCCTCATGAGGATCGAGATCAGCAATGGTGCGCAACAGAAGTGTCTTTCCGCTGCCGGATGGGCCATGCAGCCCGATGCAGTGACCCTCCTCTACAGTCAGGTCAATGGGGCCAACATGGTGGGTCACCACTCCTCTCAGCATGAGCATCGGCATGGGGGCCATTGTAAACGGATCCTGTACCCATGGTTTGAAATATCAGCACCGGGGAGAGCAGGGTGTCGTTAGCGGCTGTGAATAGCCGCGCGCTCTCCGGCATCGAGGCACCGGAGGTGGTTGTTGAGGTGTTGTTGAGTAATGGACTGCCCGGGATCTCCATTATCGGTCTGCCGGAGGCGGCACTGCGTGAGGCGAAGGATCGGGTACGGGGGGCGCTTGTCAGCTCAGGATTCAAGATTCCCCAGCGCAGAGTGACGGTCAACCTGGCACCTGCAGACCTGCCAAAGTCAGGCGCACGTCTTGATCTCCCCATTGCCCTGGGCATACTGGCTGCCTCGGGGCAACTTGCAGCAGAGAGGCTGGATGAGTACGAGTTTATAGGCGAGCTGGCGCTTGATGGGGCCATTCGCAAGGTGAGAGGGGTGTTGCCATCGGCACTCAAGGCGCGGGATGCGGGTCGAAGCCTGATTCTGCCTGCAGAGAATGTTGATGAGGCCTCCCATGTCTCCGGACTCAACTATTACCATGCCGATAGCCTGCAGAGTGTGGTCGCATTCCTCTCTGAGGGGTCCCCACTGCCTGAGGCTGTTCCCAGGCTGGCGAGAGAGCGGGAGAGGCCTAAGTCCAGCCTCTCACAGGTGCGGGGACAGCATATGGCCAAAAGGGCACTGGAGATTGCTGCTGCAGGGGGGCACAATTTGCTGATGGTCGGCCCGCCGGGCACAGGGAAGACACTGCTCGCCTCAACCATGCCGGGAATACTGCCCCGGATGAGTGAGCAGGAGTCACTGGAGTCTGCAACCATCTACTCCATCAACAGCCTCCATTTTGAGTCCTCACAATGGGGTGTTCGTCCCTTCCGGGCACCACACCATACCGCCTCTGCGATTGCCCTGGTGGGTGGTGGCAGCAATCCTCGTCCAGGAGAGGTCTCGCTCTCTCATCATGGGGTGCTGTTCCTGGACGAACTCCCGGAATTCAGCCGTCATGTGCTTGAGGTTCTGCGTGAACCAATGGAGTCTGGCAGGATTACCATCTCTCGCGCCACTGCCCAGGTTGAATTTCCCGCACGCTTCCAGCTGGTAACGGCGATGAATCCATGCCCCTGTGGCTACCTGGGTGACAGCTCCGGCAGATGCCACTGCACCCCGGACCAGATTCAGCGCTACAGGGGAAGGATATCGGGCCCACTGCTGGACCGGATTGACCTTCAGATAGAGGTTGCAAGGGTCCCCTCCAGGATGCTGACAGAGTCCAGGGAGGATGGTGTTGAGGATAGTGAGGAGGTCAGGTTGCGTGTCGAGCGGGCGCGCACCATGCAGCTTGAGCGGCAACAGCTTCCAAACAACCAGCTTCAGGGGGAAGAGATGGAGCGGGCATGCGCACTTGGGGAGGAGGAGAGGGGTTTTCTGGCGGGTGCGATTGACTCCCTGGGCCTCTCGGCACGCGCCTATCACCGAACATTGAGGGTTGCACGCACCATTGCCGACCTTGCTGAGAGTGAGCAGGTGATGATGGACCATCTTGCCGAGGCGCTCTCCTACAGAAAGTTTGATCGTGAGCGCTGATGTGGGGTTATGGCCCGGATCCGGGTATGAATAACCCATACCATTCTGTAGTGGCATCAAGTAGAATCCGCCACCTGTCATTTGCAAGGCGCCCGTAGCTCAGCTGGATAGAGCGCCACCCTCCGGAGGTGGAAGTC
>CAZYJG010000031.1:5661-15914 GCA_964647745.1 uncultured Piscirickettsiaceae bacterium | reverse complement strand
CCGCTGCGGCCCACTCAATCAGCTCAAAGGACATGGAGCTGGACATGGTGAGATCAAGCGGAAGAAAGTACCCCCAGAATCCCCGCACATTGGCCACGTAGAGGAAGATCTCCCGAACCGGATAGGCGATCAGCAACCCGTAGACAAAGTGGATAAGACGGTCAAAGTGGTTCCGCTCCCACCCCATCAACTCATTCAGTGTGGAACCGGTCAGTGACTGGAACCACTGATCATAGGGCACCTCGGAGTAGGTGTAGTGTGCACCAATCTCATGCAGACCAAGAAAGAGGAAGATCATCAGGTAGGAGGTGTTGGAAAATGGAAACGACCTTCGCCCATAGAGCAGAATGGGGACTGCTATGATCACCAGCACATTCTCCAGCAACCAGTCCTCCGGATAGAGTGGGTCGATCGCAAGCGCAATCCACTCGATCAGAAAGAGCGAAAACATCAGGTAAAAAAGTCTGTTTGCTGTCAATGCCATACTGCCCCCAAACCTCAATTTCCTTCTACCAATCAGCATACCAGAGTAACTCGCGAGAAGTGTCCATTTTTTTCCTTTACAACCAGTTAGTTGTATCTATACTTGATGATACCTAACCAAAATATTTGGTTATTACCACTAACCTATAGGGGGAAATGATTATGAAAAAGTTGATTACAATGGTTGCACTTGTTGCCTTTGCAACAGGCGCCTCCGCATTTATGGGCGGTGATGACAATGAGTCTGGTGCCGCTACAGGCTCTGCAGACGGCGCCTTTGATGGAAAGGGTCGTGGTGCAGGCAAGGGGAGCGGTGATGCAGAAGGCAACTTCAGCATGACCATCAACGCCTCTGGCAAGGGCTCTTCCAATATGGAGGCAGATGTGGATGCAGCGGAGAATGCACGTCTGAGAGGTGATACTGATGTGCGTACCGAGTCTACTCCAGGTTATCCACGCTACTATGCACCACCACCCGTGGCACCTGCACAGTAAAGGGTCTTTGACTCCTGACTCTCAAACCCGCTTCGGCGGGTTTTTTCCTCTCTGGAGGGGCTCCATCCAGGTTATCAGAATTTATCTATAATATTCTCTGTCTACACAACTGCGGGCTGTTTCTATAGAGTCTGCCCGTATGAAGAAGCAACAGAAATACCAACTGCTTGAGAGGATCCTCTACACTGTAATGGGTATTGTTGTCTTTATTCTGGCCATGCTCTGGCTGCTCCCTCTCTAGCCATTACCTGCCTCTACTGACGATCAGAAATCACCGAGAAGCCGGATCCGACACTGACCTGCAGCTGCTCTTCGGCACTCCCTTGGTTAATGGCAATCTCCACCAGCCCCACCGAGTTTTCGTACCAGAATGGGGTACCTACCGGGACATCCGAGAAGGTATTGCTGTTCTCCAGAATTACCCCGCCAATCTCCAGTCTCTCCCTCGCATCAATGGAGACGGCCCTGACGCCGGTGATCGCATTGCCGTAGCGGTCGAGGTAGATCACCTCATGGAGATCATCCCCGTGATCGATGGGTTGAGGTGGTGGTACCACTGTGAGATCACCCTCAGTAATCCGGCCAGTAGCAATTCTGGCGGCAATCGGGGCAAAGAGGTCCCTGCCATGGAAGGAGGCCGACAGCTGTTCCGGTCGCCACTGGATATGAAACCAGGAGACCTCCCTGGATCTGGCAGCAACCACATCAAAGAGCCCATTCTCCGGGCCGACAAACCAGTTCCCATCTGCCTGAAGCGCCACCGGATTACGGCTGCCGCCAACACCCGGATCCACCACGCAGAGAAAGAGGCTACCTGTCGGGAACCAGGGGATCTGGCTGGCAAGAAGGTGTGATGCCGCCCTGATATTGTAGGGTGCAACATCAGAGAGGAGCTCAATCACCTCTCCCTCGACGCCACCCATTCGCAGTGCAGCCCTCATCTGGGCCAGATAGGGGCTCCCTGTTCCAAAGTCTGTAAAGAGAAGAATCATCGTCGCTTGATGATAGCGCCTTTCCTCCTCTTTTCACCAGAAAAAGAAAAAGCCGGAGAGTGTCCGGCTTTTTCTCTATTAATGGTGCTACGAAGATTAATCTTCTGAATCTTCCTCGAACTCATCCTCATCAAACTCGGGCATGGGACGGTCCACCAACTCAACAAGGGCCATTGGGGCCTTGTCACCGGCACGGAATCCAGCCTTGAGGATTCGAACATAGCCACCTGGACGATCACTATAGCGTGGACCCAACTCAGTGAAGAGCTTGGTGACCATGTCGCGATCGCGCATACGATCGAAGGCGAGACGACGGTTGGCAACGCTGTCCTTCTTGGAGAGGGTAATCAGCGGCTCCACAACCCGGCGCAGCTCCTTGGCCTTGGGCAGGGTGGTGCGGATCAACTCGTGCTGAATCAGTGAGTTGCTCATGTTGCGGAACATAGCCTTGCGATGGCTGCTGTTTCTGTTTAGTTGTCTACCACTATGACGATGACGCATGATCTTTTCCGTTTATCTTCTTTTAGACGCCTGTTCGGCGAAAATCAAACAATTTAGTTACGCTGCTGTCTCACTCTCTTCCTGCAGGCTGGCTGGTGGCCAGTTTTCGAGACGCACACCCAGTGAGAGACCGCGTGATGCCAGTACATCCTTGATCTCGTTGAGTGACTTCTTGCCCAGGTTTGGTGTTCTCAACAGCTCAGTCTCCGTACGCTGGATCAGGTCACCTATATAGAAGATGGCCTCGGCCTTGAGACAGTTTGCAGAGCGGACTGTCAACTCAAGGTCGTCCACCGGACGCAGCAGAATTGGATCCACCTCTGGCTCTGCATCGGCCTGTGCCTCTTCCTCATCCTCTGTGTGAAGCTCAACAAAGGACTCCAGCTGGGTCTGCAGGATGGTTGCGGCACGGCGAATCGCCTCTTCCGGATCGATGGTGCCGTCAGTCTGCAGATCAATCACCAGACGATCAAGGTCGGTACGCTGCTTGAGACGTGCAGCCTCAACACTGTAGCTGACACGGTCAATTGGGCTGTAGGAGGCATCCAGCTTCAGGTTTCCAATGGTTGTACCCTCTTCCTCACTGGAGCGCTCAGTAGCGGGCTGATAGCCACGGCCTGTTGTGACCTTCAGGGTCATATCCAGGGCAACATCCGCATCATTGACATTGGCAATAACGTGGTCCGGGTTGATGATCTCAACATCATCTCCGGTAATGTCACCGGCAACAATGGGGCCTGCTCCACTGCTCTTCAGGGAGAGCTCAGCCTCGGAGTGGGCATGCAGCTTGATCGCAACACCCTTGAGGTTGAGAAGAATGTCAATCACATCCTCCTGCACACCCTCAATCGCAGAGTATTCATGGCTCACCCCTGCAATCACAACCTCTGTGATTGCACTGCCGTGCATGGAGGAGAGAAGAATTCGACGCAGCGCATTTCCCAGCGTATGGCCAAAACCACGCTCCAGTGGCTCAATGGCTACCTGGATATGGTTGGTGTCAATATTCTTGATGTTCGCCAGCTTTGGCTTTAAAAATTCCTTGATTGAACCTTGCATCTCTAATCGTACCCCTTGTTTCAACAACTACGCTTCAAATCACCACTACTGCTTGACGCTACTACTTGGAGTAGAGCTCGACGATCAGGTGTTCATTAATTTCTGCAGAGAGGTCGGCGCGCTCAGGTGCATTCTTGAACGTACCCTCCATCTTCTCTGTGTTGACATCAATCCACTCAGCCTCTTCACGGGTCTGTGGCGCCAACTGCAGTGCCATCTTGATTCGATCCTGCTTCTTGGCCTTCTCACGAACAGAGACCACATCATTGGCCTGCAGCTGATAGGAGGGGATATTCAGTACCTTGCCATTGACCAGGATGGACTTGTGGTTGATCAACTGGCGTGCCTCGGCACGAGTGGAACCAAAACCCATACGGTAGACAACATTGTCCAGACGGGCCTCGAGGATCTGCAGCAGGTTCTCACCAGTAGAGCCCTTGCGACGTGCAGCCTCCTTGTAGTAGCTGCGGAACTGCTTCTCCAGCAGGCCATAGATGCGACGCACCTTCTGCTTCTCACGCAACTGAAGCGCATAGTCCGACATGCGCGGACGACGGGCGCCAGCACCATGCTGACCAGGCAGCTGATCCGGCTTGCACTTTGTCTCCAGTGCGCGCAGACCGCTCTTGAGGCCGAGGTCGGTTCCCTCTCGGCGGGATAGCTTACATTTGGGTCCTGTATATTTAGCCACAGTACAATCTCCTATTCTGCAATACCGTTATACGCGGCGTTTCTTGGGTGGGCGGCAACCATTGTGCGGCAATGGTGTGACATCTGTAATGCTGTTGATTCGAATCCCGATATTGTTCAGGGCTCGTACAGAAGATTCACGACCTGGGCCCGGCCCCTTGATGCGAACATCAACTGACTTTACGCCATACTCCTGCGCCTGGGTCCCTGCCCTCTCTGCCGCCACCTGTGCAGCGAACGGAGTGCTCTTTCTGGAACCACGGAAACCGCTGCCTCCGGATGTGGCCCAGCAGAGGGTATCTCCCTTGCGGTCAGTAATGGTAATAATGGTGTTGTTGAATGTTGCGTGTACGTGCACGATCCCCTCTGGGACATTCTTTTTCACCTTTTTGCGCTTTGAAGCGGATGCCTTTGCCATAAACGATAAAACCTATCTAAAAAAACGAAATCTCTCTATCCAATCAAACCGGTTGCGGTTATCTCTTGATTGGCTTCTTTGGACCCTTGCGGGTACGTGCATTGTTCTTGGTGTTCTGCCCTCGCACCGGAAGACCACGACGATGGCGGATTCCACGGTTGGTTCCAAGATCCATCAAGCGCTTGATATTCATGGAAACTTCACGGCGAAGGTCACCCTCAACGGTGAACTTGCCGACCACTCCACGAAGGGTCTCAAGCTGGCTCTCTTCCAGGTCGCGAACTTTTGTTGATGCGTCGATTCCGGCTGCCTCACAGATATCGTACGCACGTGTTCTCCCGATTCCATAAATCGAGGTCAACGCAACCCAAGCATGTTTGTTATCAGGTACATTTACACCCGCAATTCGTGCCATCTGGCTCTTCTCCTAAACGTTCCCATTTTGCGCAGAAAGCGCGCAAGGATACCTACTTTACATATAAAATTCAACCACTACCCCAGCACAGCGATCCTCCATGGATTTTTGTGCTGCAATCACAATCAGCCCTGACGCTGCTTGTGTTTCGGGTCTTTACTACAAATCACACGGACAACACCGTTACGGCGAATCACCTTGCAGTGCTGACACATTTTCTTTACTGATGCGCGAACTTTCATATCGTTACTCCAGAACTTTTCTCAACCACAGACAATCTGTGCTCTAAATCCCACTCCGGCCATACCCCTTGAGGTTTGCCTTCTTCATCAACCCATCATATTGATGAGAGAGCAGGTGTGACTGAACCTGAGAGATGAAATCCATGATCACAACCACGATGATCAACAGAGAGGTTCCGCCAAAATAGAATGGTACATTCCACTTAATGATAAGGAACTCAGGGAGCAGACTCACTGCGGTGATGTATCCAGCACCAATCAGTGTCAGCCGCGTCATTACCTTATCGATATACTTTGCTGTCTGTGCACCCGGGCGAATTCCGGGAATAAATGCACCGGATCTTCTCAGGTTGTCTGCCGTCTCCTTGGGGTTGAAAACCAGTGCCGTATAGAAGAAGCAGAAGAAGATGATCGCTACCGCATAGAAGGCCACATAGAGGGGTTGCCCTGGTGACAGGGTAGTTGCCAGATCCTTCATCCACTCCATGCCCTCACCACTACCAAACCAGCTTCCCATCGTTGCCGGGAAGAGAATGATACTGGAGGCAAAGATGGGTGGAATTACACCAGCCATGTTGACCTTCAGTGGCAGATGGCTGCTCTGCCCTGCATACATCTTGTTGCCACGCTGCTGCTTGGCATAATTCACTGTAATCCTGCGCTGTCCTCTCTCGACAAAGACCACAAAGGCAGTGACCAGGATAGCGCCAATAAAGAGGACCAGAACCGTAATGGGGTGCATCTCACCGGTACGCGCCAGCTCCATGGTTCCGCCTACTGCAGAAGGAAGGCCGGCAACAATACCTGCAAAGATGATCAGGGAGATGCCGTTACCGATACCGCGCTCTGTAATCTGCTCACCCAGCCACATCAGGAACATGGTTCCGGTTACCAGCGTGGTCACAGCAACAAAACGGAATGCCAGACCTGGGTCAATCACCACACTCATTCCACCGGCAGACTGGGACTCCAGGGCAATGGAGATTCCCAGCGCCTGGAAGGTGGCCAGAACCAGTGTTCCGTAACGGGTGTACTGGGTAATCTTTCTGCGTCCAGACTGCCCCTCCTTCTTCAGCTGCTCCAGCTTTGGAGAGGTGACGGTCAGCAGATTCATGATGATCGACGCCGAGATGTAGGGCATGATTCCAAGCGCGAAGAGGCTCAGACGCATCAGTGCACCACCCGAGAACATGTTGAACATATCCAGAATGGTTCCGGACTGCTGATCGAACATCGCCTGCAGGGCAACCGGGTTGATGCCGGGAACCGGAATATGGGCACCCATGCGATAGACAATGATGGCACCCAGCACAAACAGCAGACGAGTCTTCAACTCCGACAGTTTGTTGGTGTTACCGCCCATTGCCTGTTTCCGTGCCATGATTCAGTTCAGTCCCAGAACTACTCTTCGATCTTTCCACCGGCAGCCTCAATCGCTGCACGGGCACCTGGTGTTGCAGCCAGACCGCTAACGGTCACGGCACTATTGATCTCGCCAGACGCAATGATCTTTGCACGCTTGATCTCCTGACCGACGATATTGGCAGCCTTGAGCGCCAGCAGGTCGACCTGGTTATCAACAGCCGCCTTCTCCAGCTCATGGAGACGGACCTCGGCAACAAAACGTGCCTTGCGGGAGGCAAATCCGACCTTGGGCAGACGACGCTGCAGTGGCTGCTGGCCACCCTCGAACCCTACCTTGTGGAAGCCACCGGAACGGGACTTCTGCCCCTTGTGACCACGACCACAGGTCTTGCCATGGCCTGAGCCAATGCCACGACCCACACGCTTGGCACTCTTCTTTGCACCATCTGCTGGCTTGATTGTATTCAGACGCATGATTGTATCCTCTGTCCCTTACCCTTCAGTCTTGAGCATGTAGCTGATCTTGTTGATCATCCCGCGGTTCTCGGGAGTATCAATAACCGTTACAGTCTGATGCATCTTGCGAATCCCGAGTCCTGCTGCACAGGCCTTGTGGGATGGAAGACGACCGATCATGCTCTTGATCAATGTCACTGTAATTGTGTTGTTCTCTGCCATGGTTTTCTACCCCAGAATCTCTTCAACCGTTTTGCCACGCTTTGCGGCAATCTGCGCCGGGCTGTTCATCTCGGTGAGCCCCTTGATGGTTGCACGAACGACATTGATTGGGTTGGATGAGCCATTACGCTTGGCCAGTACATTGTGTACTCCAACCACCTCAAAGACAGCACGCATGGCACCACCAGCAATAATGCCGGTACCCTCGGAGGCTGGCTGCATGTAGACATCCGCCGCACCATGGGTTGCACGAATTGGGTACTGCAGAGTGCCGCCATCCAGATCAACGCTCTGGATGTTGCGACGTGCACGATCCATCGCCTTCTGGATTGCAAGAGGTACCTCACGGGCCTTGCCGTATCCGAACCCGATCTTGCCGTTACCATCCCCTACCACAGTAAGTGCGGTGAAGGAGAAGATGCGTCCACCCTTTACGGTCTTTGCAACTCGGTTGACGGCAACCAGCTTCTCCAGCATGTCATCGTCATTCTCTTTCTTGAACTGTTTCTCTGCCATCTTCGTTTTCCTAATTCCTAAATCAGCCTGCCTGTCCGATAATGGGTTCGATTAAAAGTCGAGGCCATTCTCACGCGCAGCATCCGCCAGTGCCTTGACACGACCGTGGTATTTGAAGCCGGAGCGGTCAAATGCAACACGGGTAACCCCGGCATCCTTTGCGCGCTCTGCAACCATCTTTCCAACAGCAACCGCAGCAGCCACATTACCAGTTGCCCCTGCCTCTGAACGAACCTCAGAGAGGAGGGTCGAGGCGCTGGCCACTACATTGGAGTCGCTATTGATCACCTGTGCATAGATGTGTCTTGGGGTACGGTGAATCGTCAGACGAGGTACTCCCAGTTCCCTGATCTTTGCACGTGTACGTCTTGCACGACGCTGTCGAGTCTGTTTCTTGTTCATTGACAAATCCTGTGATTTAGCCCGTTTAATTACTGTTATTTCTTCTTCGCTTCCTTACGAATGACATACTCATCCGTATAGCGAACACCCTTCCCCTTGTAGGGCTCTGGTGGACGGAAGGCACGAATCTCGGCCGCAACCTGTCCAACCTTCTGCTTGTCTGCACCCTTGACCACGACCTCTGTGGCAGAGGGTGTCTCAATCGTGATCCCCTCAGGGATCGCATAGTTGACCGGGTGGGAGAAGCCGAGGGTGAGCTCCAGGTTCTTGCCTGCAGCCTTGGCACGGTATCCAACACCAATCAGGGTCAGCTTCTTCTCAAATCCTGCACTGACGCCAACAACCATGTTATTGATCAGGGCACGCATGGTCCCGGCCATTGCAACATTCTCTTTTCCGCCCTTTGCAGAGAGACGGACCTGATTGTCCCCATGCTCTACATTGACCGTCTCATGTACCTCATAATCAAAGTTGCCGTTGGCACCCTTGATCTGAATTTTCTGTCCACTTACAGCGACATCCACACCAGTTGGGATCTCGACAGGGGCTTTTGCGATTCTAGACATCTTGGTTTACCTGAATTCGATTAACTAATTTTCTTAATAGACGAAGCAGACCACTTCACCACCAAGACCAGCCTTTCTGGCAGCACGATCGGTCATCAAGCCACCCGGAGTGGAGATGATTGCAATTCCAAGCCCACTATTGACCGATGGAAGCTCGTTCTTTCCCTTGTAGGTACGCAGTCCGGGACGGCTGATTCTCTTCATCATCTCGATCACTGGACGGCCCTGAAAATATTTCAGTTCAATCTTCAGCTCACCCTTTCCATCCGCCTCATTGACGGAGTAATCAGAGATATAGCCTTCATCTTTCATTACATTCGCAATTGCAGCCTTGATCTTTGAGGATGGCATGGATACCACCTTCTTTTCGACTGCCAGCGCGTTGCGGATTCTGGTCAACATATCCGCGATAGGGTCTTGCATACTCATCTTTTTCTATTCCAAACTCTATAACTACTGATTGATTATATTTACCAGCTCGCCTTTCTCAGACCTGGGACATCTCCACGCATGGCAGCTTCTCTCAACTTGTTTCGGCTCAGTCCAAACTTTCTGTAGAAGCCATGTGGACGACCGGTCAGGTTGCAGCGGTTATGCTGACGAACCGTACTGGAGTCTCTTGGCAACATGTTGAACTTGCGTCGTGCTGCGGCGCGCTCCTCGGCAGAGAGTTCCTGGTTATACATTCTGCTCTTCAGTTCGGCACGTTTTGCCGCATACTGCTTGACCAGCTTCTCCCGGCGCAACTCACGTTGAATCATTGAGGTCTTTGCCATGCTTACTTATCCTGTTCCTGTTTAATTCTGCTGCTCTAGTTCTTGAAGGGGAAGTTCATTGCTGCCAGCAGTGCCTTGCCCTCTTCGTCTGTTTTTGCCGTGGTTACAACATTAATATCGAGACCACGCAGTGCATCCACCTTGTCATAATCGATCTCAGGGAAGATGATCTGCTCGGTAACACCCATGCTGTAGTTTCCACGCCCATCAAAGGACTTTCCATTCAGGCCACGGAAGTCACGAATTCGCGGGATGGCGATGGTGATCAGCCGATCCAGAAACTCATACATCCGCTCGCTACGCAGTGTCACCTTGCAGCCAATGGGCCAGCCATCACGAATCTTGAAACCTGCAATGGAGAGTCGAGCCAGTGTCTTGACCGGCTTCTGGCCAGAGAGCTTCTCCATATCGGTCAGGGCATTCTCCAGGATCTTCTTGTCGCCAACAGCCTCGCCAACACCCATGTTCAGTGTGATCTTGCTGATCTTTGGAACTTCCATCACGCTGCTGTAGCCAAACTGCTCCTTGAGCTGGTCAACAACTGTACCTGTGTAGTGATCTTTACTAATACTCATGATCTTGTCCCTTATGCGTCAACAACTTCGCCGTTTGACTTGAAATAACGAACCTTGCGGCCATCATCCAGCGTCTTGAA
>CAZYJG010000031.1:0-5561 GCA_964647745.1 uncultured Piscirickettsiaceae bacterium | reverse complement strand
ACAATCTTCATGAACTTCTTGGTTCTCAGCTCACGAGTTACTGGTCCAAAGATACGGGTACCAATCGGCTCATGCTTGCTGTTGAGCATGACTGCTGCATTGCCGTCAAAACGGATCAAAGAACCGTCATTGCGACGCACACCCTTGCGGGTACGTACTACAACTGCATTGTAGACATCACCCTTCTTGACCTTTCCACGTGGCAGTGCCTCCTTTACGCTGACCTTGATGACATCACCAATCCCGGCGTAACGACGCTTTGATCCACCCAGCACCTTGATGCACATTACCTTTTTTGCGCCGCTGTTATCGGCAACGCTCAATGTTGACTGCATCTGAATCATTGGTTTTCTCCAATCTTTCTCTAATTTCTGATTCTCTTCAGCTGCGTGCTATACCGCAGCTGCACTCTCAACCACTTCAACCAGTCTGAATGACTTGCTCTTTGAGATTGGACGACACTCTTCAATCGTCACCACATCACCCTCTTTGCACTGGTTGTTCTCATCATGCGCATGCAACTTGGTTGAACGCTTGATGAACTTCTTGTAGATAGGGTGCTTTACCTGACGCTGCACCATCACGGTAATGCTCTTGTCTCCCTTGCTGGAGACAACACGTCCGGTAATCGTACGTGCACTGCTTGTCTGCTCACTCATGATGCGGCACCTTTCATCTCATTCATAACGGTCTTGACACGGGCAATGTTCTTGCGAACCTTCTTCATCTGGCTGCTGTCAGAAAGCTGATTGGTCGCCTTCTGCATACGCAGGTTGAACTGTTCACGCAACATGTTCTGCAGTTCTGTCTGCAGCGCTGCCTCATCCATCTTTCTCAAATCACTTGTATTCATCACTGACACCTTCTACAGCGGGGTACGGGCAACAAAAGCAGTTGCGATCGGAAGTTTTGCCGCAGCAAGCTTGAATGCCTCGCGTGCAAGCTCCTCGGAAACACCCTCAATCTCATACAGCATCTTTCCAGGCTGAATCTGCGCAACCCAGTACTCAACATTACCCTTACCCTTGCCCTGACGAACCTCCAGAGGCTTCTTGGTAATGGGTTTGTCAGGGAATATGCGGATGGTCAGCTTGCCACCACGTTTTACCTGACGGGTAATTGTGCGTCGTGCCGCCTCAATCTGACGTGCAGTAATTCTGCCGCGACCTGTCGCCTTGAGACCGTACTCGCCAAAGCTGACAGCGTTGCCATTCTGCGCAAGACCACGGTTTCTTCCCTTCATCTGCTTGCGGAATTTTGTTCTTTTCGGCTGAAGCATTGCTCTTCTTCCCTATTGTTTCTCTGGTTTGCCTATTTCGCGTCTTTCTTCGAATCAGACTCTTCTGCTACTGCCGCGGAGTCGAAAACCTCCCCCTTGAAGAGCCACACCTTGATACCGATGATTCCGTAAGTGGTATTTGCCTCGGCAAAGCCATAATCGATATCGGCACGCAGCGTATGCAGGGGTACACGTCCCTCGCGATACCACTCAGTACGGGCAATCTCTGCACCATTGAGTCGACCGGCAACGTTGATACGGATTCCCTTGCCACCCAGCCTCATGGTGTTGCCTACTGAGCGCTTCATGGCACGACGGAACATGATTCGCTTCTCCAGCTGCTGGGCAATCCCCTCGGCGACCAGCTGCGCATCCAGCTCAGGCTTGCGAATCTCCTCGATATTGATCTGGACAGGGATCCCCATCTTGGCTGTCACCTCACGGCGCAGCCTCTCAATATCCTCACCCTTCTTGCCAATCACGATTCCTGGACGGGCAGTATGGATGGTAATTCTTGCATTACCAGAGGGACGCTCAATCTGGATCCGGCTGACGGATGCCTGAGAGAGACGCTTCTTCAGAAAGTCCCTGATGGTGAGATCGGCATGAAGCTGATCTGCATAACTACGGCTATCTGCATACCAGGTGGAGTTCCAGTCCTTGATATAACCCAGACGGTAACCAATCGGATGTACTTTTTGACCCATTCCGCTATTCCTCAGCGATCAGACACAGCCACACTGATGTGACTGGTGCGTTTAAGAATTCGATTCGCGCGTCCCTTCGCACGAGGCTGAATTCGCTTGTAAGTTGGCCCCTCGTCAACAAATGCTGTCGAGACCTTCAATTCATCAATATCTGCCCCCTCATTGTGCTCTGCATTGGCAATTGCAGAGTTGAGGATCTTGCCGACGATATGTGCTGCCTTCTTGTTGCTGAACTGAAGCAGATCCACCGCCCTCTCCACAGGGAGGCCACGGATCTGATCAACAACCAGACGTACCTTCTGTGCAGAAATCTTTGCGTTTCTAAGTTTTGCGTAAGTTTCCATGGCTTCTTACCCTACCTTGAGGCCTTCTTGTCTGCCGCGTGACCGCGATAGGTGCGGGTCAGGGCAAACTCTCCAAGCTTGTGGCCTACCATATTCTCATTAATCAGTACCGGTACATGCTGGCGACCATTATGTACAGCAATGGTCAGGCCAATCATCTCCGGCATGATCATGGATCTTCTTGACCAAGTCTTGATGGGGCGACGGTTATTGCTCTCAACCGCATCCTTCACCTTCTTGCGAAGATGCTCATCAATAAATGGGCCTTTCTTGATTGAACGTGGCACGTTTGTTTCCTTGTCTCAGTTTCTGTTTACTATTACTTGTTACGGCGACGAACAATGTACTGGTTCGTCCTCTTGTTTGACCTTGTCTTGTAGCCCTTGGTTGGCATACCCCATGGAGAGACAGGGTGACGTCCACCAGAGGTACGGCCCTCACCACCACCATGCGGGTGATCGACCGGGTTCATTGCAACACCACGAACGGTTGGACGAACACCACGCCAGCGTGTAGCACCGGCCTTGCCCAGTTTGCGCAGCGAATGCTCACCGTTGCTCACCTCACCAATGGTTGCGCGGCAATCAAGCAGTACCTTGCGCATCTCGCCGGAGCGGAGACGCAGGGTTGCGAAGGCACCCTCTTTTGCTACGTACTGTGCAGAGGTCCCTGCAGAGCGTGCAATCTGTGCGCCCTTGCCTGGCTTGAGCTCAATGCAGTGAACCGTTGAACCCAGCGGCATGTCACGCAGGCTCATGGTGTTGCCCACCTTGATCTCTGCACCACTGCCAGACATCAGCTGATCTCCAGCTGCCACACCCTTCGGTGCAATGATGTAGCGACGCTCACCATCTGCATAGAGCATCAGTGCAATATTTGCAGTGCGGTTTGGATCATACTCCAGACGCTCTACACGCCCAGGAATCCCATCCTTGTTGCGCTTGAAATCGATGATGCGATAACGCTGCTTGTGGCCACCACCACGATGACGTGTAGTAATGCGACCATTGTTGTTACGACCGCCACTCTTGGACTTCTTTGCAATCAGTGCAGCATGAGGCTTGCCCTTGTGCAGCTCATGGTTCACCACAGAGACGACAAAACGACGTCCTGGTGATGTTGGTTTTGATTTTACGATTGCCATTTTCTACTCTTCCTTCAAAGAATCTTTCTCTCTGGATCCTATTCGGCACCCATGAATTCGATTTCCTGCCCCTCGCTCAGTGTAACGAAGGCCTTCTTCCAGTTGGCGCGTCTGCCAAACTTCATTCCGCTGCGCTTAACCTTGCCCTTTACGTTGCTGACAGAGACCCCATCCACCTTGACATCAAACATCAGCTCAATCGCCTGCTTGATCTCCGGCTTCCTGGCATCCTGTGCAACCTTGAACACATACTGGTTGCGCATCTCGGCAGCCATCGCACTCTTTTCAGTGATATGAGGCCCCAATACAATCTTCATCAGACGCTCTTGATTCATGCTCATCCCAGTGACTCCTCAATCTGCTTCAGTGCGGACTCGGTCATCAACACATTGCCATAGGAGACAAGGCTGACTGGGTCCATTGCAGTTACGTCAACAACACCAACATTCGGAATGTTGCGTGCTGCAAGATACAGGTTCTCATCCACCTCACCGGAGATGATCAGGACGTTATCCAGCCCCATGCCGCCCAGTGCACTGTTCAGTGCCTTGGTCTTAGGGGTCTCAATCGCAAGATCCGAGACCACGGTCAGACGCTCCTGACGAATCAGCTCAGAGAGAATGGAGCGCATTGCTGCGCGATACATCTTGCGATTGACCTTCTGCTCATAGTTTCTTGGACGGGCAGCAAAGGTGACACCACCGCTTCTCCAGATCGGGCTGCGGCTGGTTCCGGCACGAGCGCGTCCTGTTCCCTTCTGACGCCATGGCTTGGCACCACCACCGCTCACATCCGAGCGATTCTTCTGGGCCGCTGTTCCAGCACGGGCTGCTGACATATAGGCAGTCACAACCTGGTGGATCAGTGCCTCATTGTAGTCTGCAGTGAAGGCTTCATCGGAAACGGAGACCTTCGATTGCTCATTCCCTGCAGGAAAATCACGTACATTCAATTCCATGACTCTTCTCCTTATCCCTTAACCGCCGGGCGGATCACAAGGTCACCACCTTTTGCACCTGGAACCGCACCCTTCACAAGGATCAGGTTGCGATCGGAATCCACACGAACAACCTCAAGGTTCTGCACCGTACGCTGGACATTACCCATCTGGCCGGACATCTTCTTGCCCTTGAATACACGTCCCGGGGTTTGGCACTGCCCAATGGATCCATTGGAGCGGTGGGAGATGGAGTTACCATGCGTATTATCCAGACCGCTGAAGTTATGACGCTTGATACCACCCTGGAAACCAAATCCGCGGTTGATGCCGGTTACATCCACCTTCTGTCCAGCCTCAAAGATGGAGGACTCAACCTCTTTTCCAGCCTCAAAGTCGGCAACCTCGTCTGCACTCAGACGGAACTCCCAGAGACCACGACCCGCCTCTACACCAGCCTTTGCATAGTGTCCTGCCATGGGTTTGGATACCCGGGAGGCCTTGCGAGCACCAGTGGTAATCTGGATTGCGTTGTACCCATCAGTCTCATCTGTTTTAACCTGGGTAACCCGATTTGGCTCTACCTGGATCACGGTCACAGGAACCGATGCACCCTCTTCGGTGAACACCCGGCTCATTCCGACCTTTCGACCTACAAGTCCGATTGACATCTCTAATTCCTCTATTCTCTATCTAGTTCTATCCATCAGGAGAGCTTGATCTGCACATCCACGCCCGCAGCAAGATCCAGCTTCATCAATGCATCAACCGTCTTTTCTGTCGGATCAACAATGTCCATCATCCGCTTGTGGGTGCGCATCTCATACTGATCACGCGCGTCCTTGTTGACATGCGGGGAGGTCAGAACGGTAAAGCGCTCTTTCTTTGTGGGTAGCGGGATCGGTCCTCGAACCTGTGCCCCGGTACGCTTTGCCGTCTGCGCGATTTCACGTGCTGATTGGTCAATCAGGCGATAATCAAACGCCTTGAGACGGATACGAATTCTCTGTCCAGCCATTGCTTATACTCAGTTCGCTTATAATTTAATAACTATTTATCATCAGGTTTTGCAAATGATTCCAATCACTTGCAGTGTTATTCGATAATCTTCGAAACAACACCAGAACCTACAGTTCGGCCACCCTCACGG
>CAZYJG010000030.1:0-16044 GCA_964647745.1 uncultured Piscirickettsiaceae bacterium | reverse complement strand
GGAATGGATTTCAAGGTGATCATCCCCTCACCAGTATTGGGCCCCTATGCCCAGAACATTGCCGATGCGCTGGCCACACTGGGGATCACCACCAAGGTGCTCTCGACTGACCAGGAGCTGCTGCTCGAGCTGGTATTGAAGAATGTTTACATCCTCACTACCAATATTGCAGGCCTTGAGGCTGGAGGCAATGTCGGCGAGCTGTGGCAGGACCACCGGGAGTTTGCCCGTACCATCGCCAATGAGGTAATCGATCTGCAGGAGTGGCTTACCGGTGAGAGTCTCAATCGTGAGGCGCTGATCAACGGCATGGTTGAGGCCTTCAATGGAGATCTCAACCACAACTGTATGGGGCGCAGCGCACCGGCACGGCTGGAGCGGGCACTGCAGCTGGGGGAGGAGGCGGGTATCGATCTCCCGGAAATGGTCAGGATCAGTAACGGCACCAAATAGCCCATGCATGACCTGAACCCCAGCCACTCCAGTTATCCAGAGGCGCGTCGTGCCACCCTGGTGGGCGGGGTCATCAACCTGCTGCTGAGCATCCTGAAGGTGGTGGTTGGAACCCTGGGACAGTCCCAGGCCCTGGTTGCCGATGGCATCCACTCGCTCTCCGACCTGATCTCCGACGTCATGGTGCTCTATGCGGCAAAGCATGGGGGGATGGAGGCAGATGAGGCCCACCCCTATGGCCATGGGCGGATTGAGACAGCAATCACCGTTGCCGTTGGGGTACTGCTGATTGCCGTTGCGATTGGAATTTCCCTCGATGCCATCAACCGACTCTTCCACCCCGAACAGCTGACTCAACCGGGGGTCATTGTTCTGGTTGCCGCAGTGATCTCAATCCTCTCCAAGGAGGGGCTCTACCACTACACCCTGAGGATTGCCAACCGGATCCGTTCCAACCTGCTGCGTGCCAATGCCTGGCACCACCGCAGTGACGCACTATCCTCCATTGTTGTGCTTGTCGGTGTAGCGGGAACCATGGCCGGTCTCGGGTACCTGGATGCCATTGCGGCCGTTGGGGTATCGCTGATGGTCGCCAAGGCGGGCGGGGAACTGGCCTGGGAGAGTATTCAGGAGCTGATCGATACCGGTCTCGAGGAGGAGGAGATCAACTCCATCCAGCAACTGATCCAGAATATTGAGGGGGTACGTGCCATGCACCGCCTCCGTACCCGCAGGATGGGGGCCAGAGTTCTGGTTGATGTCCATATTCTGGTCGACCCAAGGCTGAGCGTCTCCGAGGGGCACCACATTGCCGACCGGGTGGAGTCGAGGCTCTACAAAGAGGTTGAGCACATCTCCGATGTCACAATCCATATCGATCCGGAGAATGATGAGAAGGTCACCCCCTGCCGCTCTCTCCCGATGCGCAGTGAGCTGCTAAAGAGACTGGAGGGGTGCTGGGAGAAGATCCCGGAGAGCAGGCTGATCGAGGATGTCACCCTCCACTATCTTGATGGCGAGCTGGAGCTGGAGCTCTGGATTCCGCTCGACAGGATGGAGACAAAGGAGCAGGCCCATCAGCTCTCCGAGACACTGAACCACTGCATCCTCGATGACCCGGAGATCAAGCAGGTTCGTGCAGTCTATTATTAGCCCCCTCTGACCCCATGCTGAACATCCTGCTGCCGATGGCCATCCTGATCCTGGCCGGAACCCTTTGGCGTCCACTCAGGCCGATGGGGATCGATGCCGATACCGCCCGCCAGACAGTGACGGGGCTGGTCTATCTGCTACTGCTTCCGGCACTGGTTCTGGATGTACTCTGGAAGGCACCGTTGGGTGCAGACTCTCTCAGGGTTGTCCTGATGTCTGCCACTGGTGTATTGACTGGGGTTGCAACCGCCTCATTGATCTACCGCAGAGGCTGGATGGCATCACCATCGCGGGGGGCGATGATCCTTGCCGCCTCCTGGGCCAATGTCACCTATCTTGGGCTGCCGGTACTGGAGCAGACCTTTGGCAGTGAGTACCGCAGTATTGCCCTGCAGTATGACCTCTTCTCCAACACCCCCCTGTTGCTGACACTGGGCATCTGGATCGCCCAGCGACATGGATCAGGGGAGAGCAGCGAAACCAGGGGAGAGGTGTTTCGGGTACCGGCATTCTGGGCCGCTATCGTCGCAATTGCCCTCAACCTCTATCAGGTTCCTCTCCCAACGGGGCTGGGCACTGTACTGAACATGCTGGGGGGTGCCGTAGCCCCGTTGATGCTGATCGCCCTTGGGATGGGGCTGCGCTGGGATACCCTGCGCTGGAACCGGCTGCCCCTGCTCGCCCCAGCCATTCTGATCCAGCTGGCCATTGTCCCCCTTGTGGTCTTCTGGATGAGCCAGACCATCGGACTTAGTGGAGATCTGAGGGCAGCGGTCATCCTCGAGGCGGCAATGCCTACCATGGTGCTGGGGATGGTGATCTGTGACCGCTACCGCCTGGACACCGCACTCTTCGCCGCGGCAACCACCCTATCCACTGCGCTCTCGCTGATCACCCTGCCGCTCTGGTACCACTGGATCGGTTGAGGTATTGATGTAAGATTGCAGCACCAATTTCCAATAACAAGGAGCGATGATGAACGGACTCATTCGAAGAACCACTACGGCCACGATGGCACTACTGGCAACACTGGCCCTGAGCGGCTGCGGAGAGGGTCCAAAGACGGAGTCAGCCTCTGCCCCTGCTGCAACTGCCCCTGCAGAGGTCTACAACCTGCGCCTGGCCCACACCTGGCCTACCAAGTTCCCGATCTTTGGGGATGCCATTCACGGCATGGCGGAGATGGCCAACAAGATGTCCAACGGGCGCATCAACATCACCATCGACTCCAAGAACAAGCACAAGGCCCCATTTGGAATCTTCGACATGGTGAAGTCGGGCCAGTATGACATGGGACACTCCGGCTCCTACTACTGGAAGGGGAAGGTTCCAAACACCCTCTACTTCACCTCCATGCCCTTCGGGATGACCGCCGAGGAGCAGTACGCCTGGTTCTACTACGGCGGTGGATTTGAGCTGACCCAGAAGGTCTATGGACCACACAACCTGGTCTCCTTCCCTGGCGGCAATACCGGCAACCAGATGGGTGGCTGGTTTCAAAAAGAGATCAACTCCATTGAGGATCTACAGGGGCTGAAGATGCGCATCCCCGGCTTTGCGGGTGAGGTGCTTGCAAAGGTTGGGGCAAAACCGACCAACATCCCCGCCGGAGAGCTCTACACAGCGCTGGAGCGCGGCACCATCGATGCACTGGAGTGGGTCGGCCCCTCACTTGACCTGCGGATGGGGTTCCACAAGATTGCCCCCTACTACTACACTGGATGGCATGAGCCAGGCTCCGAGCTGCAGTTCATGTTCAACAAGGAGAAGTGGGACGCCCTGCCGGCCGATATCCAGGAGATCCTTCGGGTCGCAATGCGGGTAGCGGCCTATGACATGTATGCCCACTCCTACCATGAGAGTGCCGAGAACTGGGCCTCGATGAAGTCTGAATACCCCAATATTCAGGTCAAGTCGTTCCCGACTGAGGTGCTGCAGGCGATGAAAAATGCCAATGATGAGTTGATCGCCGAGCGGGCTGCTGCAGATCCACTGGCCAGGGAGATCATCGAATCACAGGCGGCCTACCTGAAGAAGGCACGGGCCTGGACCAGGATCTCGGATCAGAGCTACTACGAGACGATGGAGGCACTGCAGTAACTCCATTCAGACAGTCTGAATCAAAGGGGCCTCTTGGCCCCTTTTTTTGTCCGGTATAATCACCCCCTTCATGACCACAATAGAGACTATCGAGAGAGGGATCGACCGGCTATCGGCAAGGGTTGGCAGGCTCTCTGCCATCCTCCTGCTGCTACTGCTCCTCAACGTCTTCCATGACGTGATCATGCGCTACCTCTTCAATGATGTCTCCATCGGCATGCAGGAGCTGGAGTGGCACCTCTACGCCTCGCTCTTCCTGCTCGGCATCTCCTACACGCTGTCACAGGATGGTCATGTACGGGTCGACCTGATCTATGACCGCCTCTCCCCACGCCGCCAGGCGATGGTGGACATTGGTGGCACGCTACTTTTTCTGCTCCCCTTCTCGCTGTTGATTGTCTGGTATGGGGTCGGCTTTGTTGCTGAAAGCTATCAGCTTGGTGAAGGAAGTGGTGATCCTGGAGGTCTCCCTTACCGCTGGATCATCAAGTCGATGATTCCGCTCTCCTTCCTGCTGGTGATTATCGGTAGCATCGGCTTTGTATTACGGGCATGGCGACGAATGGGGGGGAACACATGATTGGGGTTCTGATGTTTGTCACTGCCCTGCTGTTGCTGCTATTCGGCTTCCCGGTCGCCTTCACCTTTGGCGGGGTCGCACTGCTCTTTGGGGTGTTCTCGGAGGGGGCTCAGATCTTCGCCTTCATGCCATTCCGCATCCAGTCGATCATGGAGAACTCGGTACTGATGGCGGTACCCCTCTTCATCTTCATGGGGATCATGCTGCAGAAGACGGAGCTGGCGGAGCAGCTGCTGGAGTCGATGGCAAGGCTCTTCGGGAAGCTCTCTGGCGGACTGGCGATATCAACCATATTGGTAGGTACCCTGCTTGCCGCCTCCACCGGGGTGGTTGGAGCGAGCGTGGTGGCAATGGGGATCATCTCCCTGCCAGTGATGCTGAAGTACCACTACAACCGTCCACTCAGCTGCGGGGTGATCTGTGCCTCTGGCACACTTGGACAGATCATCCCCCCCTCGATCATCCTGATTATCCTCGGGGATGTGATGGGAATCCCGGTCGGGGACCTCTTCAAGGCGGCCGTTATCCCCGGGCTGGTACTGGTTGGACTCTACATTCTCTACGTGCTGATCTACACCCACCTTGTTGAGGGGAGCGCACCCCCCATTCCCTTCGATGATAACGACCGTATCACCCGCCGCCAGCAGTACCTTAATGCGATGAAGGCGATCATCCCGCCGATGATCCTGATCATTGTGGTGCTGGGCTCGATTTTTGCCGGCATTGCCACCCCAACCGAATCCTCCGCCGTTGGTGGAGCGGGTGCCATCCTGCTCTCCATCTTCTATGGGAAGTTCTCCCTGCAGGCGCTGCTGGAGAGTGCCGAGGAGACGGTCAGGGTTACCGCGATGGTCTTCGCCATCCTGGTGGGTGCAACCGCCTTCTCAATGGCCTTCACCTATACCGGTGGGGACCGGATTGTCGAGGAGTATCTGCTGCAGCTGCCCGGTGAGAAGTGGGGGTTCCTGATCTTCTCGATGCTCTTTATCCTGATCCTGGGGTTCTTTATCGACTTTGTGGAGATCGCCTTTATCGTGGTACCGATTCTGCTACCGATTGCCGAGATCCTGGGGATCCCCCTGCTCTGGTTTGCAATCCTCATTGCGATGAACCTGCAGACCTCCTTCCTGACTCCACCCTTTGGATTCAGCCTCTTCTATCTGAAAGGGGTTGCCCCTCCATCAGTCCAGACAACCGATATCTACAAGGGGGTGACCCCCTTTATTCTGATTCAGATTGCGGTGCTGGGGTCGATTCTTCTTTTCCCCGGGGGCTATGGACTCTCTTAGGAGTTCATGATCTCCCAGGGGCGTCGGATCTCCTCAATCAGCTCGGCAGGACTGAAGTTGCGGGATTTGCGCGCAAACTCCTTGCCATCAAGAAACAGGATGATGGTTGGAACCGCAAAGACCGAATACTGGCCGGAGATCTCCGGGGTTTTGGTAGAGTCCACATAGTAACGACCGATCTCTGGATAGTGTTCCTCAAAGAGATCCATCAGCTTGGGGCGCAGCACCTTGCAGACATTGCACTGCGGGGTACTAAAGTAGAGCAGCACACCCGGTTCACTGGCCAGAATCTGATCGAGCTGCTCCTGGCTCTCCAGATCCCGGTTACTCACTATCTCTGGTCTCCCCAGATCTCCCGGTCTGACCAGAGCCAAGCAGCACCCCGTACCCCACTAGAGTCACCATACTGTGCCTTGACCAGTTCGGTCCGCACCTCGTCCGAGAAGACATACTCTCCCCAGAGGTCTTTCACATGCGGGTAGAGACGGTCGATGTTGGAGACACCACCGCCAAGAACAATGATTTCCGGGTCCAGTAGATTGATCACAGATGCAAGCCCTCGTGCCAGTCGATTTTCATACCGCTCCATGGTCCTGTTCGCATCACTTTCTCCCTGTTCTGCTCTATCGGCAATCTCATGTGCCGAAATTCGGACTCCTGTCCGACGATAATAACTCATCTGCAGGCCAGGTCCAGAGAGATAGGTCTCGATACAGCCCATTTTTCCACAGTAGCACTCAGGGCCTGGCAGTTCGGATGGCTCCATCCATGGGAGAGAATTATGGCCCCACTCCCCGCCAATTGCGTTGACCCCGGTCACAACCCGGCCATTGATTACGATTCCGCCCCCCACCCCGGTTCCGAGAATAACCCCAAAGAGACTCTCTGCCCCGGCAGCCGCCCCATCCACCGCCTCGGAAAGGGCGAAGCAGTTGGCATCATTGGTCAGCCGTACCGGTCGCTGCAGCATACTCTCCAGGTCACGGTCCAGTGGATGACCGATCAGTACCGTGGAGTTGGCATTCTTGATCAGACCGCTCGATGGCGAGATCGCCCCCGGGACCCCGATACCGATCGAACCATGGAGGCCACTCTCTGCCTCAACCTGCTCCACCAGTGCATGAACCGCCTGCACTGTTCCCCGGTAATCCCCCTGTGGGGTCGCCACCCGTTTACGGATACGCTCTACCCCTTCACGATCCAGCACAATGGCCTCAATCTTGGTCCCCCCAAGGTCAATTCCGATCCTGCAGTCAATCTCCCTCATCTGACTATGCCGCATCATGCAGGATAGTGAGCGTGACAAGTGCCTCCTGAAGGCGCAGCCACTCCGCCTCACTGAAAGGGAGGCCAAAACGGAGCGAGGAGGGGGTCTCAAAGAGCCGGATCAGGATCCCCTGCTGCGCCATCTGGGTGGCAACCTCTGCTGCCAGTGGTGTTATTGCCCACTGAAACAGGGGGGTGCCGCCGGCTGGCGCCAGCCCGACAGACTCCAGGAGCCGGGCCAGTCGACCACTCTCATCCACCAACCGGCCACGCATCAGCTGCTGCCAACTGCTATCCCGAAGTGCTCGCTCGGTTACCCACTGTGCCGGGTGGCTGAGTGACCATGGCCCCAACAACTGCTCCAGCTGCTCCAACAGGGAGGGCATGGCAAAGACAAATCCGGAACGAATCCCGGCCAGACCGAAAAACTTCCCCAGTGAACGCAATACAATCAGTCCGCTCCTTGGCACCGCAAGGTTGCAGAGGCTCTGTTCCGGGGTGGCATCGACAAAGGCCTCATCCACAACCAGCCACCCCCCACGATCGGCCAGCCGCTGGTGCCACTGCAGCAACTGCTCGACCGGAAAGCGCTCCCCTGTCGGGTTGTTGGGGCTGACGACAACCAGCACATCCAGTGTTGGCAGACTCTCTTCGATCCCGTCTGAATGGAGATTTGTCACCTCATGACCCGCCATCTCCCACCCCGCCCGGTGCTCAAAATAGGAGGGGGCGAGTATTCCGACCTGGCAACTGGGACGCAGCCGTGGCAGCGCCTGGATTGCCGCCTGACTTCCGGCCACCGGCAGCAGGGAGCGTGTCCCATAGTAGTGCTCTGCACTATCCAGCAGCTCTGATGAGGGCTCTGGAAGACGCTGCCAAACATCGGTTGGGAGCTCCGGAACAGGCCAGCCACGGGGGTTGATTCCGGTGGAGAGGTCCACCATCTCATGCGCACCGAACCCATACTGCTCTGCCCAGTAGCGCCTGCCACCCCCATGCTGTGGTCTCTCTTTCCTATCCATAGAGTCTAAAAATCTCCGAAAAGGTGGCAATGGTCCACAACAGTGCCAGCCACAGTATTGCACTCCTGTTGACCAGGGAGAGTGTACGGCAGATATCCCCGGCATCTGCCGCTCGACCCCTGCCAAGCAGCGGCTTCTCCTCAACCACACCATGGTAGCTCGACCCTCCTCCAAGCTGGAGTTGCAGTGCCCCGGCACCAGCAGACATTACCGCCCCGGCATTCGGACTCTTGCATCGAGCGGCCTGCGCTCTCCAGCTCGACAGTGCAGTGGATGTATCCCCCAGCAGGGCGTAGCTGATTGCTGTAAGGCGGGCGGGGATCCAGTTCATCCAGTCATCGACTCTTGCAGAGAACCACCCAAAATCGAGAAACCTCTCATTTTTGTAACCCCACATCGCATCCAGTGTATTCACCGCCCTGAAGAGTAGTGCCCCGGGCAGACCCGCAACCACAAACCAGAAGATTGCCCCAAAAATGGCGTCATTGCCATTCTCCAGCACAGACTCCACCGTTGCCGTTGCCACGCCGCCCTCATCCAATTGATCGGTATCACGACTCACAATCCACCCCACACGCTCCCGGGCCAGCGGAAGATTACTGTTGTCCAGAGCATTGCCAACCAGCATCGCATGGGAGGCCAGGCTGCGACCACCGATCACAAGATAGAGTACAACAATCTGCACAACGATGGCCCAGTAGCCCTCAAGGTATTGTGACAGCAGCGCCAGAAAGATGACCGGCATTACCACTGCAGCCCAGCCCACCACGCCACAGACCCTGGTTGAGCGCTCTCTGCCCCTGAAAAGAATCCTCTCCACCCTGCCTGCAATCCACCCGAATCCAACCAGGGGATGGAACCTCTTTACCTCTCCAAGCAGCATATCAAGCAGCAGGGCGACCGTAACAATGATGGCAATCTCCAACATTGGGCTATCGTATAATGGGTCGTTATGAATTTCACCCTAATGGTTCAGGGCACTACCTCGGATGCTGGAAAGAGCATCATCGTGGCCGGGATCTGTCGCCTGTTGCGCAACAAGGGGTACTCCGTTGCCCCATTCAAGCCCCAGAATATGGCGCTCAACAGCGCGGTTACCGTGGATGGCGGTGAGATCGGACGTGCACAGGCACTGCAGGCCATCGCTGCCGGAATTCCTGCAACCACGGAGATGAATCCGATCCTGCTGAAGCCAACCACCGACATCGGGGCACAGGTGATCCTCCACGGCAAGGCGATCGGTAATCGTGATGCAAACAGCTACCACCATCTCAAGCCACAACTGCTTGATGAGGTGGTTGCCGCCTACCGGCGACTCTCCTCCAGACATCAGGCCACCATTATTGAGGGGGCAGGCAGCCCGGCAGAGATCAACCTGCGAGACCACGATATCGCCAATATGGGGTTTGCCGAGGCGATTGACTGTCCGGTTGTGCTGGTTGCCGATATCGACCGGGGTGGTGTATTTGCCCACCTGGTCGGCACCCTGGAGTTGCTCTCGGAGAGTGAGCAGAATCGGATCCAGGGTTTTATCATCAACCGCTTCCGTGGTGACCTCTCGCTACTGCAGCCCGGGATTGACTGGCTGGAGGAGCGTACCAGCAAGCCGGTGCTTGGTGTCCTTCCCTATCTGCACGGACTCCACCTGGATGCAGAGGATGCACTGAATCGGGAACAGTCCACCGCCGGAGAGGTGGGGCTGAAGGTTGTCGTTCCTGCACTGCCACGCATCAGCAACCACACCGATCTCGACCCACTGCGCCACCATCCGAAGGTTGATCTGGAGGTTGTTGCACCCAACAGACCCCCTCCAGCAGCTGACCTGATCCTGCTGCCGGGAAGCAAGAGCGTGCGTTCCGATCTACAGTGGCTTCGTGAACAGGGGTGGGAGCGAGCAATCCAGAAACATCTGCGTTACGGAGGAAAGGTCCTTGGGATCTGCGGCGGCTTTCAGATGCTGGGGGAGGCGATCCATGATCCGAACGGTATTGAGGGCAGCCCCGGATCCATCAACGGACTTGGCCTGCTGGAGATGGAGACCCGTCTCGCTGCGGAGAAACAGCTAAGGAATCTCTCCGGGGAACTCATGCCTAATCGTGCCCCTGTCACTGGATATGAGATTCATGCCGGAGTTACCTCTGGCGATGCACTCAAGCGGCCACTGGTCCGGCTGGAGGGCGATACAACCGATGGTGGCATCTCTAGTGACCAACAGGTTGCCGGCTGTTATCTCCATGGCCTCTTCGACCACCCGGAGGGGCTGGAGGCACTGCTTTCATGGGCAGGAATGGAAGAGAGCGGGCAGCATCTGGATATTGATGAACTGCGGGAAGAGAGCCTTGAGCGGCTGGCCAGTGAGATTGAAAACCATATCAATCTGGACCTCCTTCTTTCTGGACTCAGGCAAGAAACCACATAACAGGCTGATTTCCTATAAAAATACGTAGTTCTACGTAGAGACAATCTAAACATAACCCGTCAGTATGGGACATCCCTCTATTGTGGATAGGTACGGTTATGTTGGATTTAACAAAAAACGAGAAATGGCTCCCTGATGTTGGGACAACCACTGCGGTCATTCTGGTCGAGGCAGGCCTGTTTGGCTGGGTTGTGATCTCCGTGATTTCGACCATTGCGGGAGGCTAGCGTGATCTCCTCCTCCAAAAGAGCTCCGGCAGAACAACAGCAGCGTGCCAACCGTATTATCCAGAGAACAAGGACGCAGCAGGAGAAGCGAGCAAAGAGTCAGGAGACCAAGAGAGAGCCCTGGTCACTGGCCTCACTATTCTGCGCCCCATGAACAACCTCTTTTCTTGGTGAGGATTGTGGTTGGATAGCCTGGCAATTTGCCCCAACCACGCAGGCGCCTGACATCTTATCGATGACAGGCGCTTTTTTATTTCTGAACGGAAGGTGTATTTGCAAAACTCCTTGGAATAAACTGATGTTAGCCATCTGTTTTCTGGATGACCGCCCTTGGCGTTACTACGTTTCCCGCCTACGCGGGGATGACGACTTTCTTTGGAGAACTGCAAAAATGAGAATTGCTGATGACGAGTTTTGCAAATACCTCAACCAGCAATAACCAGCAATAACAGCAGCAGCGTCTCCATCTTCTCCACCATTGCCCCGGCAATATCCCCGGTGATGCCCCCCAATTGATGGACCACCACCCAGCGAAACAGCAGTGCCGCCATAACCACGGTCAGTAGCAGAGTCCAGTGAACCCCGAGAAGAGCGGCAGCCACAAAAACCGACAGCTGTACCACCACAGCGGCCCAGGATGGAACCCGCTCCAGCAACCCCTCACCCATCCCCCCGGCACGCAGGTAGTTGGTGCTCTGAAACAGCCCAATCAACAGCGTCCTCGCCAGCACTGGGGGCCAGAGCAGCAGCGCCCAGTGACCCATCTCAATCAGTGCTGTAACTGCACTCCACTTGAGCAGCAGAATCAGGACAATTGCAACCACACCCATCGGACCTGACCGGGGATCCTTCATGATCTCCAGCATCCGTTCCCGGTCACCCATCCCCCCAACCCAGCCATCGGTGCTATCCGCCAGTCCATCCAGATGGAGTCCGCCAGTCACTGCAACCCAGGCAGTCAGCACCAACGCCCCCTGCAGCAGTGGAGGGAGCCCGAGAGATGGTTGTGAGAGGAGCAGCAACAGGGCACCAATGGCTGCCCCGACAATGGGATAGAAGAGGATGGAGTAGCCCAGATTCCCTGCGTTCCGCTCTACCCTGACCGGGAATGGAATCCGGGTCAGCAACTGAAAGGCGATCACCAGGGAGTGGACCATCTGCTGGCTACCCCTCGGAGACCCCGGCCTCGGCAAAGGTTGCCATCTCTCCATGCAGCAGACAGGCCTGCTGCAACAGGGGAACGGCAACTGCAGCGCCACTCGCCTCCCCAAGACGCATCCCCAAATCGAGCAGGGGCTCTGCACCCAGAGAGTCGAGGACTGCAGCGTGTCCCTGCTCTGCAGAGCAGTGGGAGAAGAGAAGCCACTCCTGCAGATCGGGATTGATGCGAACCGCTGCCAGGGCAGCAACCGAGGCAATAAATCCATCCACCAGCAGAGGCAACCCCTGCTGACCACCCCTGATGTAGGCACCGACCAGTGCAACGATCTCAAATCCACCCAGCCTGCGCAGCACCTCGATGGGGGATCTCAGGAAGGGGTGATGAAAGTCGAGTGCCTGTTGGATAACCCCCCCTTTCCGGGAGACCCCCTCTGCATTGAGTCCGGTTCCCGCGCCGGCCACCGCCTCCCCGCGCTCACCCAGCAGTGCTGCGGCAACCGCAGCTGCAGCTGTAGTGTTGGCAATCCCCATCTCACCACCAATATAGAGGTCTGCACCCTGCTCAAGGGCCCGCTCCACAGCACCCCTTCCGGCTGCCAGTGCCAGCTCAAACTCCTCCCCATCCATTGCGGCGGCAGAGACAAAGTTTCTGGTACCCGCTGCGATACGGGCATCGACAACCCGCTCCAGTGGCTCGACCGGGTGCAGGGTTCCCACATTGACCACCTCCAGCATTGCACCCAGATGGCTGGCCAGAACCGTAATTGCAGCCCCCCCGCGCGAGAAGTTGCGCACCATCTCTGCCGTGACCTCCTGCGGAAAGGCCGAGACCCCCATCTCCGCCACACCATGATCGGCGGCAAAGACCGTGACAAAGGGGCTCTTGATCGCTGGCCTCAACTGCCGCTGCATTGCAGAGAGCCGAATCGCCAGCTCCTCCAGACGTCCCAGCGAACCGGGCGGCTTGGTCAGCTGTGCCTGCCGTCCAGTCGCCTCTTCGATCATCTGCCGGTCGATTGGATGAACCGGGGATTCCCACCATCGGTCACTCATGACAACTCCTTCAGTCTCTGTGGCAGGCCGGCAACCACCAGTGTGACCCGCTCACACAGGGTCGCCAGCCGCTGATGAAGCCGCCCTGCCTCATCACAATATCTGCGGCTCACTGCATCCATCGGTACCACCCCCATCCCAGTCTCATTTCCCACCAGGAGCGTGGTGCCCGGAAGGGTCGGCAGCAGCTCAACAAGCGACTCCTGTTCTGCCATCAACAGCGCCTCATCCTCCTGCATCAGCAGATTGGTGAGCCAGAGCGTCAGGCACTCCACCAGAATTGTCTGCCCCTCTCGCGCCTCACGCTGCAGTACATCGGCCAGATGGAGTGGCTCCTCAACCAGCCCCCAGCCGTGGGATCGGCTCTGCTGATGGTGACGAATCCTCGCCTCCATCTCACTGTCACCTGCAGTGGCAGTTGCCAGATAGAGAAGCTCCTGGCCGCTCTCCTCTGCCACTCGCTCCGCATAGCTGCTCTTGCCCGAGCGAACACCGCCCAGAATCAGTTCTCGCACCGGCAACTCTTGCAGTAGAATGGATTTTTCATCCGAGGAATCATAACCCAGTTTTGAACCATCCGTTAATCAACAACCGGCAGCGAGGAGGCACACTGGTGGTCAGCCTGCTGCTGTTGACTCTGATGAGCCTGCTGGGCCTTGGAGCGATGCAGGCTGCACAACTGGAGGAGAAGATGGCATCCAATTTTCGTTATGGGAGCGTCGCATTCCATGCCGCAGAGGCGGGCGTGGGGCAGGCGATCAGCAACCATGCCAACAACCAGGTTGCCACATCGATTACGGGCACCCTGGGACAGAGTCGATACAGCGCAACAGTGACTCTATCCGATGGGCTCTACAGCGTAACCAGTGAGGGGATCCATCCCGAATCCGGGGCACGCCAGGAGATCACGGCCCAGCTCTCCGGGCCACTGGGATCTCCCCCATCCATTGAGGGGTGGAGCCACAATGATTAACCCCCCCTCCCACAGCAGCCCCTTCTCATGCAAATTGCTGAGTGGTGAGACCATCAGCGGGCAGCTGGAAAAAATTGATGCAGATTCACAGTCGGTCCACTACAAGGATGCATCCTCTGCCACAATCGAAGAGCTCGGCTTTCAGCAGATCAGTCACCTCTACCACCACCAGCCGCTCCCCGAACGCACCCCCTTCCCATTTCTGCTCAACTTTTCCGACAACCGTACCCTGAACTCGACAGCCGAATACCATCAACAAGACCGTGCGGGCCACCATCTATACAACGTTGGGGCCCATGCAACGGGAATCCACCTCTTTCTGCCGGTTCAGAGCCCCCACCAACTCACGGTTGACCACTCCCCCCCAACAGAAGAGGCCACCCGGAGGGTGGATGGTGAGCGCGTCGTGACACTGGTTGAGACCATGATTCGTGAGGCGATCGAGCAGCGTGCCTCCGATATTCATCTCCAGCCCTCCCGCTCAACCGTGGAGATCAACTACCGGATTGACGGCTTCATCCAGTTGGCACACCAGATTGACCCCAGACACTACCCGGCTGTTGTCAGCCGGATCAAGATTCTCGGCAACATGGATATCGCCGAGCACCGCCTCCCTCAGGACGGGGCACACCACCTCTCGATTGAGGGGAGAAAGGTGGATCTCCGAATCTCCACCATACCGGTCCTTGAGGGGGAGAATGTGGTGATCCGGATTCTTGACCCCAAGCGAGGGCTGCGCACCCTCTCCAGAATCGGCTTTCGCGAGGCCGACGAGCTGGGGTTCCGCAAGATGCTGAAACAGCGGAGTGGTCTGATCCTGGTCACTGGGCCGACCGGTTCCGGCAAGTCCACCACCCTTTATGCTGCCATGCACGCACTGCGCAACAGTGGCCTCAACATCATCAGCATTGAGGATCCGGTTGAGTACCGGATTGAGAATGTGCGACAGATCGAAATCAATGAACGGGCCGGGAATACCTTTGCGAAAAACCTCCGCCATGTGCTGCGACATGATCCGGATGTGATCCTGATTGGGGAGATCCGGGATCAGGAGACTGCGCAGATTGCCCTGCAGAGCGCCTATACCGGCCATCTTGTGCTCAGCACCCTCCACACCGGGGATGCGGCCAGTGCCGTCACCCGCCTGCTGGAAATGGGAATGGAGCCCTACATGCTGAAAGACACCCTGCTCGGCATCATCTCCCAGCGCCTGGTCCGCAAGATCTGCAGATGGTGCAACGGAATCCCCATCAAAATGGGGCACTGCCACCATTGTAACCAGAGCGGGTTCCATGGAAGAATCCCCATCTATGAGCTACTGCGGATTGGCGCCACAACACGTGAACTGATTGCGTCCGGAGTGACCGCCAGAGAGATCCGCAACCACGCCATCAAGGATGGCATGATCCCGATGAGCGACCATGCACAATCCCTGATTGAACAACAGATCACCACCCCCCAGGAACTCCAGAACCATGACCCCTCCTGACTCAGCCATTCACCACTCTGTTGCGCAGGCCCTGCAGGAGGACATTCGATCCGGTGACATTACTGCAGAGCTGATTCCGGCAGGGCAGCATGCAAGGGCAACCATCCGTACCCGCGAACCGATGGTACTCTGTGGAAGGGCATGGGTGGATGAGAGCTTTCACCAACTGGCCCCCTCCATCACCCTGCAGTGGAGCGCAGAGGATGGGTCAGAGATCCCGGCTGGCCAGATTCTGGTCACCATCGAGGGGCCGGCCCGTGCACTGCTAACCGCAGAGCGGACGGCAATGAACTTTCTGCAGACCCTCTCTGCCACCGCAACGGTGACCCGTCACTATGTCAGAGAGATCGAGGGGAGTGGTGCCAAGATTCTCGACACCCGCAAGACCCTGCCGGGGCTGCGCGAGGCCCAGAAGTATGCGGTCAGCTGCGGGGGCGGCACCAACCATCGGATGGGGCTCTACGACGCCTTTCTGATCAAGGAGAACCATATCGCCGCCTGTGGCTCCATCGGTGCGGCCGTGGCTGCAGCGCGGGTGATCGATCCGCAACAGCCGGTCGAGGTGGAGGTGGAGTCACTGGATGAGCTGCAACAGGCACTCGATGCCGGCAGCGATATCATCATGCTCGACAACTTCTCCATTGAGGAGATGGGGCAGGCTGTTGCCATTACCGAGAAGAGGGCAAAGCTGGAGGTCTCCGGAAATGTGACCCTGGAGCAGCTACCGGCCATTGCAGTAACTGGGGTGGATTACATCTCAATCGGGGCGCTCACCAAGCATATCCAGGCGATTGACCTCTCCATGCGATTGACCACAACCTGATTGGTCACTGTTTTTTGCGCTGGAAGAGATCCGTTCG
>CAZYJG010000029.1:0-16333 GCA_964647745.1 uncultured Piscirickettsiaceae bacterium | reverse complement strand
GTTTGAAGCTTGGGAAGCTCCAGTTCTACCATTGAACTACACCCGCGAAAGAGCGAGGATTGTCCACTGATTGGCAGACCCAGTCAATCCCCATCCATTGCCCGGATCCGCACATAGAGATCATGGCGATAGCACAAGCTCTTGGTCCGTATAGCAATCCTTGTTCCTTTGGGTGTATCAATAACCCTACGAGCTGTGCTCGCGGTCATCTAAGGATAAGTACACCGCGTAGTCACAAGGTTGCTCTACGAATCAATATCATGCGCTCTCATCCGTGATTCTATATGCGGATCCGGGCATTGACAGCACAGGGAGATCAAACGACAATCCGCGACTCAAACCACAACCCCTGATGATCACCGATACCCCACCCCATGGTTATTCTGCTTAATGGCGAGGAGCACACCCTTCCCGACAACTCCAGCGCTGCCGACCTTGTAGCGTCCCTGCAGCTGGGGGGGAAGAGGATTGCGATGGAGGTCAATCTGGAGATTGTCCCAAGAAGCAGTTATGGGTCTCACCAGCTCCATGAGGGGGATCGAATTGAGATTGTTCATGCCATTGGTGGTGGCAGCGGCAGGGAATCTGTGCAGAGATAGAGAAGGAACCAACCATTATGGCTGAGAGTGACACATTTGTAATTGCTGGCAAGAGCTACCACTCCCGCCTGTTGGTGGGGAGTGGAAAATATAAAGATCTGGAGGAGACCCGGCTGGCCACCGAGGCCAGTGGTGCGGAGATTGTGACGGTTGCGATCCGCCGCTCCAACATTGGCCAGAATCCGGATGAGCCCAACCTGCTGGATGCCATCCCCCCCGAGAAATACACCATCCTCCCCAACACGGCCGGCTGCTTTACCGCCGAGGATGCGGTACGCACCTGTCGCCTGGCACGTGAACTGCTGGACGGACACAAGCTGGTGAAGCTGGAGGTACTGGGTGATGAGAAGACCCTCTATCCCGACATCACCGCCACACTGGAGGCTGCAGAGATTCTGATCAAGGACGATTTTGATGTGATGGTCTACACCAGCGATGACCCGCTGATCGCCAAGCGCCTGGAGGAGATGGGGTGTGTTGCGGTGATGCCGCTGGCCGCCCCGATCGGCTCCGGCCTTGGGGTCCGCAACCCGCACAACATCCGGCTGATTGTGGAGAACGCCAATGTGCCGATCCTGGTAGATGCAGGGGTTGGGACCGCCTCGGATGCCGCCATTGCGATGGAGATCGGTTGTGACGGGGTGCTGATGAACACCGCCATCGCCGCCGCCAGGGATCCGGTACTGATGGCCTCGGCGATGAAGAAGGGGATCGAGGCGGGACGCGAGGCCTTCCTCGCCGGACGCATGCCGAAGAAGGCCTATGCCAGTGCCTCCTCTCCACTGGACGGGATCTTTCTGTAGGGCATCTTGCAACCCCCTTTCGCTGTGGTCAGCCCGGAAAAGATGCGCCATATCCGCTCCTTCGTAAGGCGCGAGGGGCGGATGACGCAGAGCCAGCGCCGTGCACTGGAGGAGCACTGGCCACACCTTGGGATTGAGCCGGGGAAGCGGATCGATCCACAGACCCTCTTTGGACGCTCTGCACCACTCCACCTTGAGATCGGATTCGGGATGGGCGATGCACTGCTGGAGCTCGCCTCCTCACACCCCGACCAGGACTTTCTGGGGATCGAGGTGCACCGCCCCGGTGTAGGGCGGCTGCTGGATGAGATCGACAAGCGGGGAATCACCAATATCCGCCTGCTCAAACATGATGCGATTGAGGTTTTGAGGGATCAGCTGCCGCAGCAGAGTCTCGACTCCGTGATGCTCTTCTTCCCCGATCCGTGGCACAAGAAGCGACACCACAAGCGGCGCATCGTGCAGCCCGATTTTGTGCGGCTGATCCTCACCCGGCTCAAGCCGGGGGGGCTGTTCCATCTGGCCACCGACTGGGAGGATTACGCCGAATGGATGATGGAGATCCTTAGCGCGGAGAGCGGGTTTGCAAACCTTGCCGGCAGCGGCAGCTACTCCCCACGTCCCGAGTCACGCCCTGTCACAAAGTTTGAAAAACGGGGGCTGCGGCTGGGCCATGGGGTATGGGACCTGCTCTTCGAGAAGCGGGGAGCACAATGATCGACCGCAGCGGCCAGATCCGCTATATTCAGCGGAGAGAGTCGAGAACACCCCACTATTCTGGAGCAGGAGTCCTACCATGGCGTTCAGCAGTGAAAAGATTGTAATCATCGGTGCCGGGTTTGCCGCACTCAAGGCGGTCCGGACACTGCGCAAGAATCGCTTCAACGGCTCCATAACGCTGGTTGCCCCACGGGCAACCTTCTCCTATCTGCCCAGCACCATCTGGATCCCATCGGGGCTGCGCAGCCGCGAGGATCTGGAGATCCCCCTCGACAACTTTCTTGCCCGCTTCAATGTCCGTTTCTTTCAGGGCAGCGTCACCGGGCTCGACCCAGAGGGGCACGAGATTGTCACCGATCAGGGCACCCTCCCCTACGACCGGCTGCTGATTGCCAGTGGCGCCCGCTTCATCCAGAAGCTGCCTGGCATCAGGGAGCATGTCATCATCCCCTGTGACGGGATCGCCGCCGGTGAAGAGATCCGCGATCGCCTCGCAGAGATGGATGGGGGAACCATCGCCATGGGCTTTGGTGGCAACTCCAAGGAGCCTGCCGCAATGCGTGGTGGCCCGGTCTTTGAGTTTCTTTATGGGCTGGACACCCTGCTGCGCAAGCAGGGGCGCCGTGACCGCTTCAGACTGATCTTCTTCAGCCCCGCCCCCGAGCCCGGCAAGCGGCTGGGGCCGAAGGCGGTAGCGGGGCTGCTGCGGGAGATGGAGAGGAGGGGAATCGAGACCCACCTTGGCCACAAGATGAAGGGGTTTACCGAGAAGAGCGTGATCACCGAAGGGGGTGAGTTTGAGAGCAACCTCACCCTCTTCATGCCCGGCATGACCGGCCCCGCCTGGCTCGCCGAGAGCGGCCTTCCGCTCTCCCCGGGTGGTTTTGTGGTTGCCGACAAGGGGGGGCGGGTTCCCGGGTTTGGGGAGATCTATGTTGCGGGCGACTGCGGCAGCTTCCCGGGGCCGGAGTGGATGCCGAAGCAGGCTCATATGGCCGATCTGCAGGCAGAGACAGCGGTCAGGAACATGCTCTCGGATCAGCGTGGAGAGCCGGCTGGGCATCAGTTCCGCGTTGAACTGGTCTGCATTGTCGACTCCATCAACTCCGGTGTCCTGGTCTACCGGGACATGAAGCGGGCCATCATCTTCAAGACCCGCCTCTTCCACTGGTCAAAGCTCTTCTTTGAGTGGTTCTACCTGCGCGGGATTCGCTGACCCAACAATACTCAATCGACCAGGTTGCGATCGATAAAGTCCCGCACAAAGTGCTCCGGCCGGGCACTCTGAAAGCGCTCCACCTCCTCCCCGTTGACAATGGCAAGCACGGTCGGAAAGCCACGCGCCCCGTAGCGGCCGGCAATCTTCATGTTCTCATCCTCCGCCTCCAGCTTGGCAAGCAGGAACGCCCCCTCGTACTCCTCGGAAAGACGATCCAGGATCGGCTCCAGCACCCGGCAGGGGCCGCACCACTCGGCACTGATATCGAGCACCACCAGTCGCCTTGAGGACTCCTCGATCACCGACTCCTCGAAGTTGTCGATATCAACCTGAAACTGTCTGCTCTCTGACGCTGTTGGGCTCATTGCTCTCTCTGATAAAAAAGGGTTGCCCGACTCCGGGCAACCCTCCATGGATTGAATAGCTTCTGAACCAGAAGATCAGAAGGTCTCCTCCAGCGCATCACGGTGGACATCATCCTTCTTCTCCTCATCCGGAGCGATCAGCGGGCAGTAGTTCTGGTCGAAATCCTCACCATCGAGTCGGCGGTAGATATACTTGATCGCCATGTCCTCATTGGGGTGGAGGTTCTCGCCACCGATATGGCCAAACAGCCCTGTACGCTGCATCACCTGATGAATCTGACGCTTGAGGCCACTGAAGACCAGCGTGACATCATTGTCTTTCAGGCGTGAGACCAGCTGGTGGACCACCTCCTCTCCGGATGCATCAAGGGTGTTGATGGCATCACCCACCACCAGCACGTACTGCGCCTCGGGTCGCTCGCAGAGCGCCTCCAGGATCGCCTCCTCAAAGTAGGCAACGTTGGCAAAGTAGAGTGAGCCGTCAAAACGGAGCACAACAATTCGCTTGTCCTGCGGCAGATCATGGACCCGGATATCACGCAGGGTTCCATCTGCATAACGGCCAAGGATGGCAACGCGTGGCTTCATGGTGCTGTAGAGGTAGAGCCCCAGCGCCAGCAGCGCACCAATCAGGATTCCCTGATCCAGATGGGGGGCAAAACCGAGGGTTGCAACAAAGGTGACCACCGAGGCGATCCCGTCATGCTTGTTGGCAAGCCAGGCATGCTTGAATGCCCTGAAGTTGATCAACCCAACTACCGCCATCATGATCACCGCAGCCAGTACCGCCTTCGGCAGGTGGTAGAGCAGCGGGGTCAGGAAGAGCAGTGTGATCACAACCAGTGCCGCGGTAAAGACCGAGGACATACCGGTTCTGGCCCCTGCATTCAGGTTTACTGCAGAGCGAGAGAAGGATCCACTGGTGGGGTAGGCCTGAGAGAAGCTGCCAAAGATATTGGCCAACCCCTGTCCAATCAGCTCCTGGTTGGGATCGATACGATCCTTGGTCTTGGCCGCCATCGCCTTGGCGATGGAGATCGCCTCCATGAAGCCCACCATGGAGATCACGATGGCACTGGTGAAGAGGATGCCGAGGACCTCAAAATTGATCTCTGGAACCCTCATCGTTGGCAGCCCCTCTGGGATCTCACCCACCACGGCACCACCCATCCCCTGGAAGTCCATTCCCCAACTCATCAGGGTGGTAATCACAACAGCGAGCAGGACACCCGGGAGCTTCGGTATGAACTTTTTCACCCCCATCATGATGCCAAAGGCGAGTACTCCCATCACCAGTGTCATGATATGGGTATCCCCGACCTGCATCAGGACCCCCCAGATATCCCCCATAAAGAAGTCACTGCGCTCCTTGGTGACACCAAAGATCTTGTTGAGCTGCGAGAGGCCAATCACCATCGCTGCGGCATTGGTAAAGCCGACAATCACCGGATGGGAGAGGAAGTTGACCACCACCCCCAGCTTCAACACCCCAAGGGTGAGCTGAAAGAGGCCAACCAGCAGGGCCAGCAGAACGGCCAGCGGCACATAGTAGGAGATCAGCAGCTCCTGATTCTGCATCAACGCATCAATACTGCTCACCCCCTCGGGGAGGTTGGACTGCAGGGCAGAGCCGACCGCAACGGCTGTCAGCAGCGAGACCACCGCAACCGGTCCGGTTCCGAGCTGCTTGGAGGAGCCCCAGAGGGCGGCGACCATCACCGGAAGAAAGGATGCGTAGAGTCCAAAGTAGGCGGGGAGCCCCGCCAGCTGTGCATATGCCATCGACTGTGGAATCAGAACCAGGGCAACGGTGACACCGGCAATGAGATCAGCCCGAATGGTCTCTCCATCCATTGGGAACCATTTCAGAAAGGGGAGAAAGCGCTGGATCATTTCCATAAAACTATTACCATTCAGTTAGTTATCAGTTTGCAGCACGGCATGGAGGCCGCATATCGACTCGATATGAGGCAGAAGGGCTCATCGGGTTGGCGGCGGATGATAGCAATCAATCACTTGTTATTCAAGCGGACATCAGCGTATAATGGTTCCCTGATATGGGACAGATGGGGTCCCGCACAGCGCTCCTTGCAGCAGATAGCCTGCGCAGAGCCTTCGACCCTCACGGGGTCGAACCAGATTTCAAGACCGGCCTGCCGGTCTTTTTTTATTTCAAAAAACTTTTACCAACAAGGGAAACGGGATGTCACTGGCAACGCGTTATGTAAACGGTCTTCACTTCAACAATCTGCGCGGGGATATCTACGGTGGACTCACTGCAGCTGTGGTTGCACTGCCACTGGCGATGGCGATGGGTGTTGCCTCCGGTGTGGGTCCGATTGCCGGAATGTATGGCGCCATCTTTGTTGGACTGTTTGCTGCGCTGCTGGGCGGCACCCCGGCCCAGGTCTCCGGCCCCACCGGCCCGATGACGGTGGTAATGGCGGCAATCTTTCTCCAGTACACCGGGATGTTTCCCGATGATCCGGTCAAGGGGGCCACACTGGCCTTCACTGTGGTCATTCTTGGCGGCATCTTCCAGATCCTCTTCGGCACCTTCAAGATCGGACGCTACATCGAGCTGGTCCCCCACCCGGTGGTCTCCGGATTCATGAGCGGGATCGGCGTCATCATCATCCTGCTGCAGATCGGGCCACTACTGGGCCAGATCGGGGTCTCCAAGCCCATTGATGCCGCCGCTGCAATCCCCGACTTTTTTGCCGCGATGGATGGTGCCTCGGCACTGCTTGGGGTGATCGCCCTGGCGGTGGTTTATGGCGTTCCAGCCTTTCTTCCCAGGCTCAACCGGATGCTTCCGGCACCCCTGATTGCGCTGCTGGTGGGGACCTTCAGCTATCTGCTCTTTATGCAGGATAGCCCCTCCATCCGCATTATTGGCGAGATCCCGACCGGCTTCCCGGACCTGATTCTCCCCACCATCGAGTTCTCGCTATTGTGGGAGATGATCGTCTCCGGCCTGACGCTGGCTGCCCTTGGCTCCATCGACTCCCTGCTCACCTCGCTGGTTGCCGACAACGTCACCCGCACCCAGCACAAATCAAACCGTGAGCTGATCGGTCAGGGAATCGGTAATACCGTTGCGGGATTCTTTGGCGGCCTGCCTGGTGCTGGCGCAACCATGCGTACCGTGGTCAACGTCAATGCCGGTGGCCTGACCCCGATCTCCGGTGCGCTGCATGCCGTTGTGCTGCTGATCATTGTGCTGGGTGCCGGCACCTATGCCAGCGATATCCCCAAGGCGGTACTGGCTGGCATTCTGGTGAAGGTGGGGACCGACATCATCGACTGGGACTACCTGAAGAATATCCGCAAGGCACCGCTGACGGGAATTGCGATGATGCTGACCGTGCTGCTGCTGACCGTCTTTGTCGACCTGATCCAGGCGGTTGCCGTGGGGATGGTGATGGCCTCCTTTGTCTTCATGCAGCGCATGGTGGATCTGCAGGTGGGAAGCATCCACATCGTGCGCTCTGTTGATGATGCCCCGGAGGGTATCTGTGAGGAGGGTGCCTCACTGCTGCACCAGGCACAGGGACGCATCCTGCTCTACCATGTGGGTGGCCCACTCAGCTTTGGTGCTGCCAAGGGGATGATCCGCCAGCTTGCCGAACACAAGGATTATGATGTCCTGGTCATCGACCTGAAGCAGGTTCCAATGGTTGACTACACCTCTGCCAGGGCACTGAGTGACATCATTACTGATGCCAGGGAGACCGGCAGAAAGGTGATGGTTGTCGGCGCCCGTCCCGGTGTGCACAGCATCCTTGAGAAGCATAATGTCCTTGATGGCATTCAGGAGGAGCATGTACAGGCGGATCGACTTGATGCCCTGAAACACGCCTACCAGCTGCTTCCAACCCAGTAATTTGGTGCAGTAGTCTCTGCCACCGCCACCAGGGCGGTGCCGAAGGGGCCGCCTGATCTATGTGCCGCGGGGATCACAACAGGCGCTCAACTATAGACAAGAGAGCCGCTATGGGGCCATCATAGCGCCATGAGCGTTCATGGCGTAACCAACAGCCCTCTTCTGCCGCTGCTATTGGCCGGCTTCCTGCTGGCCGGATGTGCCGGTGACCCCACGCTGCCGCCAGAGACACTGCAGTTTGCAGTGGAGCCCCGCGCCGCCTGGAGCGCGGACCATGACAGCGCCCGGGAGGGGGGCGTCTCCGATCAGTGGCTGCAGGAGTTCGGTTCGCCAGAATTGGAGAGGATCGTGAATGAGGCGCTGCACCACAACCACGACCTGAAGATTGCCGCCCTCAACTGGCAGAGCGCTCAACAGAGCGCCGCCATCACCTCGGCCAACCTGCGTCCCACCGTAGAGGGGGGGGTGAGTGGAAAGCGGGCGCGTTCTCTCTCCTCCAGCGATACTGCATCCACAAGCGAGCGCTACCAGCTGGACATCACCGCCGTCTGGGAGATCGACCTCTGGCACCGTCTCTCGGACCAGCAGCGGGCCGCCGTTGCCCTGGAGCAGGCCGCCGCCACCGATCTGGAGGCGGCCAGACTCTCCCTTGTTGCCGATGTGGCGCAGCGCTGGTTTTCCGTCATCGAGTCGAAACAGCAGACGCAGCTGGCCAGACACCAGCTGGACAGTGACCTGCAGGCCCTGGAGGTGATTGAGGAGCGCTATCGCAACGGACTGGTCGATGCGCTCGATCTCCACCTGGCCCGCAGCGAGGCGGCCACCGCAGAGGAGCGGCTGACCAGCAAAAGGATGAGAGAGCAGGAGCTGGTGCGAGCACTTGAGATTCTGCTTGGCCGCTATCCAGCAGCCGAGCTGGAGAGCGCCGGTTCCCTGCCTGGGATCAGTGCGGTGATCCCCGCCGGACTCCCCTCCGACCTGCTGCAGCGCAGGCCCGATATCGCCGCCAGCAGCAGGCGACTGGTCGCAGCAGGACTCGATGCAGAGGTGGCCTCCAGAAACCGGCTCCCCTCCTTCTCGCTGACTGCGAAAGGGGGAACCTCAAGCCTCGAGCTGCACAACCTGCTCGACTGGGACTATCTGATCTGGTCCCTGCTGGGTGACCTGACCCAGCCCCTGTTTCAGCAGGAGAAGCTGAAGGCCGAGGAGATGCTGGAGAAGATTGACCACCAGGAGGCGTGGGTTGACCATGCCCAGACCATACTGGTTGCATTCCGCGAGGTGGAGGATGCGCTGGCTGCAGACCACTACCACCAGTTGCGGGTGGCTGCTCTTGCACGCGCCGCAACAGAGTCACACCACGCGGCCGTGCTTGCACTCTCCCGCTACCAGAACGGGCTGATCGACATCCTTGCCCTGCTTGATGCAAAGAAGCGTGCCTATGACCATGAGAGCACCCGCCTCAAGGCGGTCGCTGCGCGCATCGAGAACAGAATTGCGCTCCACCTTGCGCTGGGCGGCCCCTTTGATCAGGGGCTGGAGAGGGTATCCAGCAGCCCATGAGAAAGCTGCTGCGCATCCTCTTCCCTGTCGCCATCATTGGGGCAAGCATCTACCTTGGTCTCCATCTCATCAAGACCGCACCGGAGGCGGGGCGCCGACCGGCAGAGCAGTCCACCCCCCTGGTTGAGACGGTAACCCTCAGCGCTGTTGAGTATCCGATGGTGATCCAGAGCCGTGGAAACATCACCCCACACACCCAGGGGGAGCTGGTTGCCGAGATCTCCGGCCGCATCACTGCGGTCTCTTCCAACTTCCGGCCTGGCGGCTTCTTCGAGGTGGGAGAGGTTCTGGTCACCATTGACGCCACCGACTATCTGCATGCAGCAACCATCGCCCGCTCCGATCTGGCACAGGCACGACTGACACTGCAGGAGGAGAGCGCCAAGGCCTCACAGGCAGCGCAGGACTGGAAGCGGATGGGGCTGACAGGTGCACCGACGGACCTTACACTGCACCGCCCCCAGCTCAAGAAGGCCGAGGCAGCCCTGGCTGCCGCCGAGGCGCGGCTGGCACAGGCTGAGCGTGATCTGGAGCGGACGAAGATTGTCGCCCCCTACGCAGGGCGTGTGCTGGAGAAGGGGGCCGATATCGGCCAGTTTGTTACCCGCGGCACCACACTGGCTGCGCTCTATGCCACCGACTTCGCCGAGGTTCGGCTCCCAATCACCAACCGGCAGGCCAGTTTTCTCCAGCTCCCCGACCCTCTGGACAGCGACCCCGCAACCCCTGCGGCAGCGGGGCCAACCGTCGATCTGATTGCCGCCATTGGCAGCAGTGAGTACCGCTGGGGTGGGCGGGTGGTGCGCAGCGAGGCCGCCATCGACCCACGCACCCGACAGATGCATGTTGTTGCACAGGTGGAGAACCCCTTCGGACACCAGCAGGTGGGGGTGCCGCCCCTCCGGATTGGCCAGTTCGTCAAGGCGGAGATCCACGGCAGGACCCTGCACAACGTCTTTCTGGTTCCGCGTGAGGCGGTCCTCAATGGCGACGAGATCCTGATTGCCGGAGCGGACCAGCGCATTCAGCGACGCACCATCAAGACACTCTGGCAGCAGGCGGAACACCTGATTGTCTCCTCCGGCATCGATTCCGGCGAACAGGTCATCACCACCCCGCTCCCCTTTGCACCGGAGGGGATGAGGATCAAGATCAGGGAGCGGGAATCAGGGAGACCCTGAACAGGCCATGAACATGGAACGAGAGGGTGTCATCGGATGGTTTGCCCGTAACGAGGTTGCCGCCAATCTGCTGATGGCCTTCATCCTGCTGTTTGGCCTCTGGACCCTCTACGAGCGGGTCATCCTTGAGGTCTTCCCGCAATTCGAGAAGGACCGCATCAATATTGCGGCGAGCTATCGTGGCGCCAGCCCGGCAGAGGTCGAGAAGGCGGTGGTCATCCGCATCGAGGAGGCGATTGCAGGGCTGGAGGGGATTACCCGGGTCACCTCCTCCGCCTTTGAGAATGCCGGCCTGGTAACCGTTGAGACCGAGTTGGGGCAGGCCAGAAAACTGCTCGATGACGTCAAGGGGAAGGTTGATGCCATCACCACCTTCCCCGCCGATGTGGAGCGACCCACCTACGGGGTTCAGCAGTTTCACCGCCAGGTCATCAGTGTGGTGGTCTCCGGGGGGCTGCCGGAGCGGGAGTTGCGCCAGCTGGGTGACCAGGTGCTCAACGACCTGACGGCACTGCCCGAGGTGAACCTTGCAGAACTGAGCGGAATCCGCCCCTTCGAGATCCAGATCGAGGTGGATGAACACACCCTGGCCCGACATGCTCTCACCCTGGATGATGTGGTCCAGGCCATTCAGCGCTCCTCCTCCGACTTTCCGGCCGGAACCCTGAAGAGCCACAACAGCGAGATTGTCCTGCGCACCCAGGGACAGGCCTACCGCAGGGATGACTTCTCCCGCATTCCAATTCTCTCTCACCCGAATGGGACCCACCTGACACTGGGGGAGGTCGCCACCATCCATGATGGCTTTGAGGAGACCCCGCTCTTCTCGGAGTTCAATGGCCGTCCGGCGATGATGATTGATGTCTACCGGACCGGGCAGCAGAGTGCGCTCGAGGTGGGGCGGGCGGTGCGCAACTATGTGGAGGATAGCCACTCCATCATGCCGGAGGGGGTGGCGCTCGGATACTGGCGGGACCGCTCCCGCATCGTCAAGTTGCGGCTCAACACCCTCCTCAACAGCGCCTGGCAGGGGGGTCTGCTGGTCTTCCTCTGCCTCGCCCTGTTTCTCCGCTTCGCGGTCGCCTTCTGGGTCTGTGTCGGTATCCCGATCAGCTTTCTCGGTGCAATTGCACTGATGCCTGAGATGGGTGTGACACTCAACATCATCAGCCTGTTTGCCTTTATCCTGGTGCTCGGCATCGTGGTGGACGACGCCATCATCACCGGAGAGAACATCTATCGCCATCTGCAGCGGGCCGAAAACTCCATCCATGCAGCCATCCAGGGAACCCGTGAGGTTGCGGTCCCGGTCACCTTTGGCCTCTTCACCACCCTCGCGGCCTTTCTTCCGCTGCTCTTTATCGAGGGGCGGCGCGGTGCCCTCTTTGCCCAGATCCCGATGATCATCATCCCGGTTCTGCTCTTCTCCTGGATGGAATCCAAGCTGATCCTCCCCGCACACCTGCGCCATATTCGGCTACGACAGGCCCACAGCCCCTCCCTGCTGAGCCGCATGCAGCATGGGATCGCCGACGGTCTGGAGCGCGCCATCACCTCCATCTATCGCCCCCTGCTGGAACGGCTGTTGAGACAGCGCTATCTGACCCTGGCAGTTTTTATCGGCGTCACCTTCATCATTGTCAGCTTTGTTGTCAGTGGGCGTTATGGCTTCAGTTTCTTTCCCAAGGTGCAGACCGAGACCGCACGCGCCACCCTGATCATGCAGCCGGGGACCCCGGCCCGGATCACCGAACACCATGTGCGCGAGATGGCCCGTGTTGCAGAGCAGTTGCAGACGGAGATGGTGGATCCAGAGAGTGGTGAATCGATGGTCCGCAACATCCTGATCAGTGCGGGGTGGAAGGCGGGGAATTCACACCGCCGGGATGCCACAGGCAAGGCGGAGACGGGACAGGTCAGTCTTGAGCTTGTCCCTCCCGAGGAGCGCTCCGTTGCCGTCACCACCAGGGAGCTGGTGCAGCGCTGGCGCAAGGGGATCGGCGCCATCCCCGGTTCACAGGAACTCAACTTCCGGGCCGAGATTGGGCGCGGCGGGGACCCGATCGATATCGAGCTTACGGGGGACGACTTCTCCATGCTCGGCGAGGCGGCTGCACGTGTCCGCCAGCGGCTGGCGGAGTACCCCGGGCTCTTTGATATCCAGGACACATTCGAAAATGGCAAACCGGAGATCCGGCTTGCGATAAAAGCGGATGCGGAGGATCTGGGCATCACAACGGAGGATCTGGGACGCCAGGTGAGGCAGGCCTTTTTTGGGGCGGAGGTTCAACGGATCCAGCGCGGACGGGACGATGTGCGGGTCATTGTCCGCTACCCGAAGGAGCAGAGAAGCTCTCTGGAGAGCCTGGAGACGATGCGCATCCGCGCCGCGGATGGATCGGAGGTCCCGATTGGCAACGTGGCCAACTTTATCCATGGCCGCTCCTTTACCGAGATCAGCCGCATTGACCGCCGGCGCGCCATCAATGTAACTGCGGACCTCGACAAGAAGCGGGTGGATACCAACCGTATTGTGCGCGACCTCGAGCCCTTTCTTGATGGGCTGATACAGGAGTATCCCGGGATACGCTACAGTCTCGAGGGCGAGCTGCGGGAGCAGAGTGAGTCCTTCGGCAGCCTCTTCCACGGCGCCATGATCGCACTGGCTGCAATCTATGCACTGCTCGCCATCCCCCTCAGATCCTGGAGCCAGCCCCTGCTGGTAATGCTGGTGATCCCATTCAGTGTGGTGGGTGCACTGCTGGGCCACATGGTGCTGGGGATGAATCTCAGCCTGATCAGCATCATGGGGATGCTCGCCCTCGCGGGGGTGGTGGTCAATGACAGCCTGATTCTGGTGGAGTGGATCAACCGCCGGCGCAGGGAGGGGGTTGAGCTCTTTTCTGCCGTCAGCAGTGCCGGGGCAGCCCGTTTTCGCCCCATTCTGCTCACCTCACTGACCACCTTCTTCGGTCTGACCCCACTGATTCTGGAGAAGAGCACCCAGGCACAGTTTCTGATCCCGATGGCTGTCTCCCTCGGCTTTGGCATCCTCTATGCCACCCTGATCAGCCTGATCCTGATTCCCGCCGGCTATCTCATCCTGCAGGATCTTCTGAGGCCGTTTGCAGCCGCAGACCGCCCCCCGAACAGGGGGGTAGGGGTGCCGGAGGGACAAGCCCCCTCCCAAAGAGATATAATTCACCTTCCAAAGACCCTGTAACAACCTCTCCAGACCAGATCCTGTACAAAATGAAAGCCCTGCTCCTTACACTCTCCGCACTCCTCTTCCCGGCACTCTCACTCGCCTCCGGTGGTGAGGGGAAACAACTCGACCTCACCGGGGAGACCGTTGGGATTCTCTCGCTGATTATCTTCTCCCTCGCCTATCTGCTGGTGATGGTGGAGGAGTTCACCCATCTGCGCAAATCCAAGCCGGTGCTGCTGGCGGCCGGCATTATCTGGGTGATGATTGCGCTGGCCTATGCCTCACACGGCATGCCGCATGCGGCAGAGGTGGCGGTACGTCACAACTTCCTGGAGTTTTCCGAGTTGATGCTCTTCCTGCTGGTTGCGATGACCTACATCAATGCCATGGAGGAGCGACGCGTATTTGACACGCTGCGCTCCTGGCTGGTTCGCAAGGGGTTTGGCTTTCGCCAGCTCTTCTGGATGACCGGCATCCTCGCCTTCTTCATCTCCCCGGTTGCCGACAACCTGACCACCGCCCTGCTGATGTGCGCCGTGGTGCTGGCGGTGGGTGGAGACAACAGCAAGTTTGTCCTGCTTGCCTGCATCAATATTGTGGTGGCTGCCAATGCCGGCGGTGCCTTCAGCCCATTTGGGGACATCACCACACTGATGGTCTGGCAGAAGGGGATTGTCGACTTCGGCACCTTCTTCGCCCTGTTTGTCCCCTCGGTGGTCAACTTCCTGATACCTGCTGCGATCATGCACTTTGCAGTTCCCAATGTGCACCCAGAGGCCAGCAATGAAATCATCATCATGAAGCGTGGCGCCAAACGAATCATGCTGCTCTTCCTGATGACCATCGCCACGGCGGTCAGCTTCCACAATTTTGTTCATCTCCCCCCTGTGATCGGGATGATGACCGGGCTCGCCTATCTCCAGTTCTTCGGCTACTACCTGAAGAAGACCTTCCGCAAGGATGTCCCCGACAGTGGTGAGCATGGTGACCGCATGGATCCGGCCCTGCCGGCCCCCTTTGATATCTTCAACAAGGTGGCCCGTGCCGAGTGGGACACCCTGCTCTTCTTCTACGGGGTGATCCTTGCGGTGGGCGGCCTTGGCTTTATTGGCTATCTCTCCCTCGCCTCCGAGGTGATGTATGTACAGTGGGGCATTACCGAGGCCAACATCATGGTTGGCATTCTCTCAGCGATTGTTGACAACATCCCGGTGATGTTTGCGGTATTGACCATGATGCCCGACATGTCGATGGGGCAGTGGCTGCTGGTAACCCTGACCGCTGGTGTCGGGGGGAGCATGCTCTCCATTGGATCAGCCGCCGGTGTGGCACTGATGGGGCAGGCACGTGGAAAGTACACCTTTGTTGGACACCTGAAGTGGGCACCGGTCATTGCGCTTGGCTATGGGGCCAGTATCTGGGTCCATATGCTGGTCAATGAGCACTACTTCTCTCTGGCCATCGGTTAACAGCCGGAGGCACCTCAACAGAGGAATACCCTGTTACAGCCAGGGCTGTTGGTGAGAAGCCCCCTAGGGGATCTCCTCAATGACCACCTCCTGCAGCCCCTCCATCTGCTGAATGGCCGCATCCAGATCAATCTGATCAGGGTTCTCCGTTGACTGCTGCTCCAGCAGATCCCACAGCTCCTGCTGCTCATAGGTGACATTGGAGCCATCCTGGTCCTGGAAGTAGGCCGCCCAGGGGATAAATTTGGTCAATGGAAAGATCTGCCCCGTCTGTGGCGAGATATCGATATGGATTCCCGACACAAAGAGCAGGCGCTTGCCATGGTAGGCCGGCTCCCGGGTGATGGTACGAAATGCACGGTCAAACTCAACCTGTGAGTTGACCTGTGCCGCAACCAGTGAGGGTGCAGCGGAGGTGACGATGTTTGGCATGTGGGGGAGCAGATTTCTCTCCAGATGGTCATGCCCCTCCTCCTCATCAATAATGGTTCGCTGGAAGGAGAAGAGCTCACTGCTCAGGGAGGAGCCAATCACCTGGGTCTCCCCCTCCTCCAGGTTGGAGAAGCGCTCTGCAAATACTGTTGATGAGAGAAAGCTCTTTGAGGTGCTGAGTACCTGCATCGGCTCATGCGCCCCAAAGCTGTTCTTCTGCAGTATCTTGTCCAGATCGAGCATCAGCCCCTCCTGACGACAGGGGTCCAGCAACTGATTGTCGATGGTGACCACAATCTCACCGCTCCGACGCTCGATCAGTATCTTCTCGCAGGCAAAGTGGTACTCACCGAGATACCAGGCCGAGACACCGGCAATCTTTCCACAGTCGGAGGTGGTCTCACAGTGGCTGGTCTGGAGCCGGCGATAACTTCCAAACTGCCTTGTCTCCGGATCATAGCCGACATGACTTGCCTGGACGATCATCATATCCTGGCCGTGGTGGGCATGGGGGCCGTGACGATCCGTTGCCATGATTCCGCCTACCCGACCATGGTTGAAGGGGAAGGTGCCGAAGTGCTTGGCAATGAGGATGATCGGAAAGCCCTGGTTCTCATCCGAACAGAAGGCACGCGAGGGCATGATCTTGCCCACCTCGAACCCCAGGGAGAGACAGAAGTTGTATAGCCTCGGAACAAAGTTGCTGTAACGCATCATCCGCTGCTCTATACGAAAGTCTCCCATCGATTTCATTCTCTAACCTCCATCTGTTTTTCTCTCCATGAATAGTGCCAGCAGATCGTTCAGAAAGTCTCTGCCCCGACCTGTTGCGGTAATCTTCTCTCCACTGCGTAACAGTAACCCCAGTTCGACCCCTTCTTCAACTGC
>CAZYJG010000028.1:0-16578 GCA_964647745.1 uncultured Piscirickettsiaceae bacterium | reverse complement strand
CACCCCCCTCCAGCAGATTCAGTGTCTCCATCGAGAAGGTCGAGAAGGTGGTAAACGCCCCCAGAAAACCGATCAGCAGAAAGGCACGCCACTGTGGCCCCAGTGCAAGACGCTCCGTCAGCAGCACAAAGAGCAGCCCCATCACCAATGAGCCCAGCACGTTGACGGTCAGGGTACCCCATGGAAACCCGCGCCCCAGCCAGCCGTAGATCCCGTTGGAGACGAGATAACGCATTACGGCACCCAGGGCACCTCCGGCAGCAATCGCAATCAGTTGCATAGCAGGGAATTATACATGAGATGGATCTCTCTCCTGCACTTCCGGTGCAGCAGAAAAACAGGTAAAAACACGTATTGCCCTCAGGGAAGGTACGGGTAGGATCTGTAAGTGGATGGGGTGGCCTGAAGGAGGAGGATATACTCTGTGATCAGGCCACTCTGGTCCACTAAATCTTTAATCATTCTGGTTATAGATAGCTTCCAACCGACCCCCATAACGCTCAACAATCTTGCTTCTGCGTAGCTTCATGGTTGGCGTAACCAGCCCCTGATCTATGGTCCACGGCTTGTGGGCAATAATTACCCGTTTCACCTTCGCATACCCGGGGAACCTCTCCATATGGCCAGAGATTCGGGCCAGCAAGGTATCACGATCACACCCCTGACCCTGATCATTAAGTACCACCAGTGCAATCAGAAAAGGTCTACCCTCGCCAACCACCATTACCTGATCAACCCATGGGTCCTGAAGAATTGATATCTCAATGTCGACGGGCGAGATCTTCTCACCATTGGAGAGGACCAGAATATCCTTGATCCTGCCGGTAATGTAGAGATGATTAGCACGAATTTCAGCAACATCGCCTGTATGAAACCATTTCTCTGAATCAATGGCCTTCTCTGTTTCTACAGGTTGCTCCCAATATCCCATCATAACCCCTGGGCCACGCACCAACAGTTCGCCACTCCCCCCCTGAATCTTCAGCTCTGTCTCCGGCAGTGGCTCACCAACGCTATCCGGATGGTTCGACTCTGGACGGTTACTGCTGACCACCGGACTGCACTCCGTCAGCCCATACCCCTGCAGGATAGGGACGCCAAAACCGATGAAGCGGTTGGCAATGGATGCAGCCAGTGGAGCGCCCCCAGAGACCACAATACGCAATCTGCCACCCAGTGAGGCTCGTATTTTTCTGCCAACAACCCGATCCAGCAGGGGGTAGAGAAGCTGGGCAACCCCCCATCTGGATCGCCCCTGTTGAATCAGAAAGTGTATGACTCCCGTTCTCTCGGCGCTGTTCACCAACCAGCGCATCAACCCAGAGGCATCCGAAATCTTCTCCTCAAAACGCTCATTAACCTTTTCAAATAGCCGGGGAACAGTGATCAATACCGAGGGCCGGATAACCTGCAGATCACGCTGTATCGTCAACACTGAACGGGCAAAGGCAACCGTTGCTCCGGCCATCATCGGAAGGTAGCAGCCAACGGTACGTTCCAGCGCATGGGAGAGTGGAAGAAAAGAGAGAAAAACATCACTGGGGAAGACCTCCGCCACAGTCAGCGCACCACGGCAATTCTCCAGGATGTTGTGATGGGAGAGCATCACCCCCTTGGGGTTTCCCGTAGTCCCGGAGGTATAGATTATTGTCGCCAGCTCCTCAGAGATGGAGGAGCGGCACTGCTCCTGAACAGCGGACCCCCTTCTCCAGAGATAGTGAAGCTCACCCGAGCTCTCCCATCCTGACGGAATCAACAGCACCCTCTCAAGAGAGGAATCTTCAACCAGGGGCTGCAGTGCCTTCCACTGTTCACGCTCTCGCAGTATCAGAATTTTTGTACCGGAGTGGGCAACCACGTAGGCCATATTCTCTGCACGATCATTATAGAACAGCGGGACTGTCACCATCCCAAGAGAGAGAGCGGCCTGGTCAATGGCAATCCACTCCGGCGAGTTTTCCAGCAGAATGGCCAGACGCTCTCCACGGGACACTCCCTGTTCACGTAGTTGCTGCGCCCAGAGCCCAATACGCTCTGCAACCTGCCTCCAGCTCAGATCAATCCAGATGCTGTGTTCACTGTCATGACTCCGATAGGCAACTGCGTCCGGTGTCTGTTCAGCACGGTCCAGAAAAAGCTGGTGCAGTGTCTCTATACTTGATCCCATCCTGGAACCCTCTGAAAGCGGTCACCTAGCGTCTGCTCCAGCTCCAACAATCGCTTCTCAATATTCTCTTTTCCACGCTGCCTGATGTACTGTATTACGCCACCACGAAAGGGGGCAAAGCCTGTGCCAAACACCATCCCCGCATCCAGCAGATCACCGCTCTCCACCACGCCCTCATCCAGACAACGGAGTGCCTCATTGACAATGCGCAGGACCATACGGTCCAGAATCAACGCGCTCTCCCCAGAAGAGCCTCCATTATCTCTCTTGTCAACACGTTGCCCTTTTTTGTAACGGTAGAATCCATGACCACTCTTTCTCCCGAGTCGCCCCTCCTCCACCCATTGGAGCAACTGGCTGGGAACCTTGTCTCCAGTAACCTCAGACAACTCTCTCGCCACTGCCACACAGACATCAAGACCTACCGTATCTGCCAGCTCAATCGGCCCCATTGGCATACCAAACTCCAATGCAATTCGATCAATTTCATCGGGAGTAATCCCCTCACCCACCATCTGGACTGACTCCATCAGATAGGGCATCAGGATCCGATTCACAAGGAAGCCGGGGGAACTCTTGACCGGCAGTGGCAGGCGACGAATCTGCGTCACAAAACCGGCAGCGCCTTGCAGACTCTTATCACTGCTGATGGAACCAGCAACCACCTCAACCAGCTTCATTTTGGCAACGGGATTAAAGAAATGTATCCCCACTATTCGCTCCGGCCTGGAGAGCCCCTCTGCCAACTGATCAATTGGAATGCTTGAGGTATTGGTTGCAAGGATTGCATCAGGTCGCATCCTTGGCTCTATCTCCCGGTAGAGGGCACGCTTGATATCAAGATCCTCAATGATTACCTCCAGAACAATATCTGCAGTTCGAATACCCTCTCCATCAAGATCCGGGATCAGTCGATCCAGTGCGGCCTGACGATCCCGTGGATTGTGCAGTTTCTTGCGAAACAGCCTCTCTGCCCGAGCAATTACTGCCGCAACGGGCTCCAGGTGCCGATCCTGCAGCGTCACCTGTATCCCCTGCAGCGCACACCAGGCCGCAATATCACCACCCATCACACCGGCACCAATAACATGCAGGTGCCCTACAGATTTGGGGGCTCTCTTGCCAAAGGATTTCATCCTCTCCTGCAGAAAGAAGACACGAACAAGATTCTGTGCAGTTGCTCCGACCAGAAGAGAGGAGACTGATTCCCCCTCTCTCCGGAACATCTCCTCACTATTGCCGCCATGTTTTTTCCAGAGATCAATCAGGGTAAAGGGTGCCGGGTAGTGGTCTGGATTTACCCGCTCAGCCGTCTTCCTCTTTAGCTGTGCGGCCACCAGTGGCCGCAGAGGCGCCATCTCCAACAGACGCACCCCGATTGAGGGACGTCTCTGTTTTGGCTGATGCTCAATAAAGTGGAGCACCGCACGGCGTAGTTGACGCCCAGGCACTGCAGCATCCACCAGCCCCACCTTTGCTGCCCGTTTTGCATGAAGCGGGCGCCCACTCAACATCATCGTCATTGCCGTGAGGATGCCCACTCTTCTGATGGAGCGCACACTACCCCCAAATCCCGGGAAGATCCCCAGAAGCACCTCAGGAAACCCAAGTGAGGCCTCCTCCCGGGCCACCCGATAGCGACACGCCAGGGCCAACTCCAGCCCCCCACCAAGGCAGTGCCCATGGATCATTGCAACCGTTGGTATCGACAACCCCTCGAGTCGGGCAAATACCCCACGTGCATGGCTCATCAACTCTTCAGCCTCACTTTCCCTATTGATTGAGGTGAACTCCCTGACATCTGCCCCTGCAATAAAGCCACCCCTCTTGTCAGAGAGGATCACCACCCCCTTGAGAGAACCCTGCTCAATCTCCCCAATGATCTCGTTGAGTTGCTCAAGGGCACGGCGGGAGAGTGTATTGACAGCTGCATCCGGAGTATCGAAATGGAGCCAGCCAACCTGATGCTCATCCATCTCCAGTCTCCACTGATCTCTGCCATTCATAACTGATCCCCCGCCGTTACCAGTGTTGCCCCACCCTGGCCACCACCGATACAGAGTGATGCCACCCCCCTCTCTCCGCCTCGCTCTCTCAGTGTATGGAGCAGATGGAGGACAATCCTTGCCCCACTGGCACCCACCGGATGGCCGACTGCAATTGCCCCCCCATCCCTGTTCATGCTCTCTTGCGGAATCTTCCCGAACGGCTGATCCAGCCCCAGTTCGTCCCTACAGAAATCACCATCCTGAAGTGCAAGCAGGTTGGCCTGTACCTGTACAGCGAAGGCCTCATTAATCTCCCAGGCATCGATATCATCAATTCCAATCTTGTTGCGCTGCAACATTGGGGAAATTGAATAGGCAGGCCCCAGCCCCATCTGTGCCGGATCCAACCCTGCCCAGTTCACATCATCGATGGTTCCCATAACGGAGAGTCCGTAACGCTCTACCGCATCCCGGCTGGCCAGCAACAGCAGCGCAGCCCCATCGGTAATCTGTGCACTGTTACCTGCAGTAACCAGCCCGAACTTCCTGTCAAAAACCGCCCTGAGTCCGGCCAGTTGCTCCATGGTGGAGTCACCACGTACCCCGTCATCAGAGACAAACTGATCACCCCCCGGTGAGATGATCGGTACGATTTCACTCAGACGTTTCTGCTCAATTGCGCTGGCCAGTCTCTGGTGACTTCTGATGGAGAATGCATCCATCTCCTCTCGGCTGATCCCGAAGCGCCATGCAAGATTTTCTGCAGTCTGCCCCATACTCAACCCAACCACCGGATCAGTGAGCCCGCGAAGAATCCCGATCACTGGCGCAAGAAAACGCAGTTGCAGTTTTTTCAGTGCGCCGATCTTCTCAGAAAATGAACGCGCCTTCTGCCAGAGCCCCAACCAGTCCACCATCTCTGGTCGAAACAGTACGGGAGCCCGACTCATTGCCTCGGTTCCTCCTGCAAGAATCAGATCTGACTCCCCTGTCATTATTTTCAGCCGTGCCGCATCAATGGCCTGCATCCCAGAGGCGCAATTACGCTGCACCGTCCACGCCGGGACACGCTTGCCACACCCCAGTCGCAACGCAATGATCCGTGCGACATTGGTCTCATCAGGGCTCGGCATCACACACCCCATGATCACCTCATCCAGATCGGTCGGCCTGAAGGTCTGCCTCATCAACAGGGATCGGCCAGCCTGCAGAGCCAGGTCCGAGGCAGAGAATGGCCCCTGCTTTCCACGCGCCTTCAGGAATGGGGTACGGGCCCCATCCACTACGTAGACCTTGTGATGTTGCACCCTATCCATGAACCATCTCCTCAGAATCAAAGTCATCCACGGCAATCACCGTATCGTGCAGATCCAGCCACTGTTCCAGCCTGTGACGGTCAATATCCGATAGGACCCCATCACTGGCTGCCTGCCGAATGGTATGCAGAATCTTCCCGGGTTTGATGGCAGATGAACCATAACGCTGCCTAAGGGTGTTGCGGATAGCAGATACATCCTCTACAGATCTCATTGCCGCCTCCAGTTGGGCCAGCGGCTCATCATCACCATCAGGGATATATATCCCCTTTGTCAGTTGATCACGCAGCTCACCTTGCTGCATGACACTTCGGCTGATCCTGTGAAGCAGTTGATCACTGGGACCATGGCTGCGCACACCAAACAACATGGTCACTGCCCTCAGCAGCCATGCAACCGGACGAACGGGGAAGTTTCTCAACACCCCATCCAGTGACTGCTCCACACGCAGCAGTTCAGACTCTGCTGCAGCACGCACAATATCCCTCTCTTCCGCAGGCTCCCCCCTGTCATGGTGCAGCTTCAGGATTGCAGATACCTGGTAGAGGCCGCTCAGACAATCGGCAAAACGCCCTGAGATAGACTCCATCACCTTCATCCTTCCACCCAGTACGACCAGAGAGATATCTGCCATGATAGAGAAGGCCGCACCAAGGCGATTCACCTGTCGGTATATTCCAGGGACTGAGCTTCCAGCAGGTCGTGCAGAGAAGTGCCCTCCACTCAACATCAGCCAGAAAGAGCGCACCACCCCCCAGGCTGTGGAGACGACATGGGCAGCAAGCGCCCGGTCAAAGCAACGCAGTGCCCGCTCCCTGTCCGCGTCGTGAATTGCCTCGATCTCATCCAGCAGATAGGGGTGACTGCGAATGGCCCCCTGCCCAAATACAATCATGCTGCGAGTCAGGATATTTGCCCCCTCAACCGTGATACTGATCGGTAGTGCAATATAGGGATGCCCCAGCAGGTTGGATGGCCCCAGCATGATCCCCTTGCCACCAGCCACATCCATTCCATCATTGACCACCTGGCGCATCATCTCTGTCAGATTGTATTTGGCAATGGCGGAGAGTACCGATGGGCGCTCCCCGAGATCAATCGCCTGGGTATTGAGGCGGCGCACGGCATCCATGGTATAGGTAGAGATTGCGATCCTGGCGATTCTCTCTGACACCCCCTCAAACTCTCCAACCGGTATCCCAAACTGCTCCCGTACCCGTGCATAGCTACTGATGAGCCGACAGGTAAACTTGCCAGCCCCGGCACTGAGTGCCGGTAGCGAGATTGAACGCCCTGCCGCCAGACTCTCCATCAACATGCGCCACCCCTGACCAACCCGCTCCTGCCCACCAATCACCCAATCCATGGGGATAAATATATCTCGTCCACTAATGGGTCCATTCATGAATGGGGTATTGAGTGGGTTGTGGCGCCGCCCGATCTCCACCCCCTTCTGATCTGCCGGAATCAGGGCGACAGTAATCCCAATGTCACTCTCTTCTCCAAGCAGCTTGTCCGGATCATGAAGATGGAATGCGAGCCCAACCAGTGTCGCAACCGGGGCCAGGGTGATATAGCGCTTATTGAAATTGAGGCGAATTCCCAGCACCTCTTTTCCATCAACCTCACTACGCTCCACAATACCGAGGTCAGACATGGAACCCGCATCACTGCCTGCATTGGGGCCTGTCAGGGCAAAACAGGGGACCTCCAGCCCCGTTGCCAACCGTGGCAGGTAGTACTCTCTCTGCTCATCGGTACCGTAATGGGTCAACAGCTCTGCCGGTCCCAGAGAGTTGGGCACCATGACAGTAACCGCTGCAGCCACACTTCGGCTGGAGATTTTCTGGATAACCGCAGAGTGGGCAAATGCTGAGAACTCCAGCCCACCATAGCTGGCGGGAACCCCCATCCCAAAGAACCTGCCCTCCTTTACATATCTCCATACAGGTTCAGGAATATCTTCCAGCTCATTGATTTCCCAATCATTGAGCATTCTGCACAACTCTTCAACCGGCCCCTCTACAAATGCCTTCTCCTCCTGGGTAAGCTGTGCTGGAGGAACCGCAAGCAACTCTTCCCACTCTGGTTTTCCATGGAACAGGGTCCTCTCCCACCAGACAGTTCCAGCATCAATTGCCTCCTGTTCTGTTGAGGAGATTGTTGGCATTCTCTTTGTTAACGCCTTGAAGATAATACGTGTCAGCAGATTTTGACGCACCACCGGGACCAGCAGAATGGCCACAACAAGCAACAGCAAAACCCAGTAGCTACTCATGGCTCCTCCACCTCATCAGCCACACCCTCCACCAGATCCTCTCCCATCACATAACACTCATTTCTGCTGTTGCAGTAGACATTCTCATTGCTATGCCATGGCAGGTTACGATAGCCACTCTTGCGCAGGCCCAACATGGAACGGTCAAATGAGATATAGGGAACCTTGACGATCTGAAAATAGGGCGAGTAGTCAAAGTCACGCGGAATGAAGAGGCGTGGATTCCGCTTTGTCAGGGTGTAATCCTGGTTGATCTGCCGGATTACCGGCAGTATAGGGAATTTAATCTGCATAAAGGCCTCTGCCAACACAGTGGAGCAGACCGCTCTGGTCGGATTACCCGCATTATGGTGGAACAGCGATGAGCGCCAGCGTTTTGGCACAATGCCAAAAGGAAAGATAAAACGGGCAAGATCCAGCAGCTGGCGCACATCATACTCACGCCCTACCTGAGCAATCGTAAAACGAACCACCTCCCTTGCATCCTCGTCACTAACCCCCTGTGGGCGACAGATGCGGAGCTCATCATCTGCATATCTGGAGAGTGGCGTAATAATCATCCCCATTCCAAGGATGCTCTCAACCACCAACTGCTCCTCCGGATCCCCATGAAAGTGGCAGCGTATAATCTCTGCCATTTCGGGATCCTTTGAAACCTCGAAACAGCGCCCAATATAGAGTGCTGCATGGGTCCATTGCGATTGCGAGATGGCACGGATCGCATGACTGACACGGCTCCTCCCCTCCACCAGAATCACATCTGCCGGCCTGAGCTCTTTACACAGCTTGGTAAAATCCTGCAGCGGGATGCCTCTCGGCTTCTCCTCATACAGGAGCCAACCATTGAGCCCGTCCTCAAGCCTCCTGGAGACTCGAGAAAAAAACCCCTGCCTGTCACCCTCCACACCCATCTGAATGACCCCCCAAAGGACAATACCGCATATCTCACCTGACCATTTCCCTCTTCATATATACGTATCAACCGATTAACCGGATCCACTGCATAACACTCAAATTTTTTGCAGATCGGCACGCACCATCTCGGCCGAGCGGGAGAATGCAGACAACTCCTCCCGGTTCAGATCGAGCTCCACCACCTGCTCCATTCCGCTCTGCCCCAGCACGACCGGCACCCCCATTGCGATGTCACTCTGCCCGTACTCACCATCAAGAATGGCGACACAGGGGAGGATCCGTCGGCGATCCATGCTCATTGCACTGATCATCTCGGCCACTGCCGCCCCCGGGGCATCGTAGGCACTGCTGTTCTGCTTCAGCGCCAGGATCTCGGCACCCCCATCACGAGTACGCTGGATCAGCTGCTGCAGCGGCTCCTCCGCAATAAACTGGGTAACTGGAATTCCATTCACAGTGGTAAAACGGGGAAGCGGAACCATGGTATCGCCATGGCCACCCAACACCATCGCACTGATATCCCGGATCGAGAAGCCGGTCTCCATTGAGACAAAGCTCGCCATACGCATCGAATCCAACACCCCAGCCTGCCCCATCACCCTACTGCGATCCCACCCACTGCTCTTCCATGCATGGTAGGTCAATACATCAACCGGATTGGTCACCATGATAATAATTGCATCTGATGCATACTTAACAATGTTGGCCACGATTCCATCAATCACCTTGAGGTTGATATCCAGCACATCCGAACGGGACATCCCCGGCTTGCGCGGAACCCCGGCGGTAATCACCACCACATCGGAACCCGCCATCGCCGCAGGGTCATCACTGCCGGTCACCTTGGTATCGAACCCCAGGATCGGTGCCGTCTCCTGAATATCGAGCGCAGTTCCGGAGGCCGCCCCCTCACTGATATCGATCAGCACTACCTCACGCGCATGCTCGCGAACCGCCAGTAGCTGGGCAGTCGCCTCCCCCACCCGGCCTGCACCCACAATTGTAATTTTGTTCATATCAACTGGCTCCTCTCACTGATCTCATGGTTGAGAATCCGGTCATTCTCACTGTAGTCAATCGGCACCTCAATCAGGTGGACCCCCGGGGTACGGAAGCAGTGCTCGATCACCTGCAGCAGGCAATCCGCACACTCGATACGGTGCCCCATCGCCCCATAGCTCCTGGCGTAGAGGATGAAGTCTGGGTTGCCAAAATCGAGCCCGAAATCCTCAAACCCCATGTTGCTCTGCTTCCACTTGATCATCCCGTAGGCGTCATCCCGCAGCACCAGGATCACCAGATCCAGATTGAGACGGACTGCGGTCTCCAGCTCCTGTGAGTTCATCAGAAAGCCACCATCCCCACAGATCGCCATCACCTTCTTCTCGGGATAGACCAGCTTTGCGGCAATGGCCGAGGGAAGCCCCGCCCCCATGGAGGCCAGTGCATTGTCCAGCAGTACCGTATTGGAGCGGTAGGCTGGATAGTTTCTGGAGAACCAGATCTTGTAGACCCCGTTGTCCAGGGTGATGATTCCATCCTCCGGCATCACCTTGCGGATATCGGCCACCAGCCGCTGCGGATAGATCGGGAAACGGGGGTCATCCGTCCCCTCATGCAGATGGTGGTTGAGGTGGTTCTTTATCTCCATGACCCGGGAGAAGTCCCAACCCTGCTGGGGATCAATCCGGTTGGCAATCTTCCTCAGGGAGTTGGCGATATCCCCAATCACCCCGAGCTGCGGGTGGTAGACAGGATCTACCGCTGCTGTCAGATAGTTGACATGGATCACTGCTGGCCGATCCTCATCCATGAAGAAGGGGGGCTTCTCCACCACATCATGTCCCACATTGATGATCAGGTCCGCGTGTTCAATGGCGCGGTGGAGGAAGTCACCTGCCGAGAGTGATGCACAACCGAGAAAACAGGGGCTGCGCTCATCCACCACCCCCTTCCCCATCTGGGTAGAGAAGAACGGGATCCCCGTCTTGTCGATCAGCTGACGCAGACTCTTGCTGGTCCGCTTGCGGTTGGCGCCGGCACCCACCAGAATCAGTGGGCTGGTCGCCTTCTCGATCATCTCGACGGCGGTGGCAACTGCGACCTGGTCGGCATCCGGACGGCGGAACATGCTCTTCCTGATCAGCGGGGCATCGGTCTCCTCCCGGGCAATATCCTCCGGCAGCTCCAGATGGACCGCACCGGGGCGTTCATTCTCCGATTGACGGAAGGCCTCACGAACCCGGGTCGGGATATTGTTGGCACTGACAATCTGGTGGGTGCTCTTGGTGAGCGGGTGCATCATGTCGACAATATCGACAATCTGGAAGTGGCCCTGCTTGCTGCTCCTGACCGGCTTCTGTCCGGTAACCATCAGCATCGGCATTGCCCCCAGCTGGGCATAGGCTGCTGCCGTAACCAGATTGGTGGCCCCTGGCCCCAGGGTAGAGAGACAGACCCCCGCCTTCCCTGTCAGGCGCCCATAGGTGGCCGCCATAAAGCCTGCTGCCTGCTCATGACGGGTGAGGATCATCCGGATCGATGAATCCCTCAGTGCATCGATAAAATCGAGGTTCTCCTCACCGGGGATGCCGAAGATATATTCGACCCCCTCCGCCTCCAGCGCCTTTACAAACAGAACCGCTGCCTTCATTGACTCTCCCCCAATGGCCAACCTATACATTAAGACCATACACCCCCTATTGAATCAACAAAAGGGGCGGTGTCCAATAATCGTTACTCTGGTATCTCCCTGCACTCCTCTCCAAAGCGGGTGAGGTAATCATCAGGAGAGAATCGATGCATATCGGACTCCTCCATAATCAGTTTGAATGAGTCTGGAATCTGCCCCTGCAACAGCGCCCCCTCTGCAACATAAGGAAATATCTGATCGTAGCGCATAATCTTCTCCTGGCTGATCCTGCGAAAGATATGGCTCCGGTTCAGTTCAGAGGTGTGATGGAGACCAGCTGAGGAGATAATATCTGCTGTTGCCTGAACAGTTTTATGATGATAACTGGCAACCCGTGGAGCCTTATCGGATACAACCAGCCCCCTCACAAGATTCGGATCCTGCGTAGTGATCCCGGTTGGGCACTCATTATCATTGCAACTCAGTGAGTGTACACAGCCCAGCGCAATCATCATTCCTCGTCCACTGTTACAGATATCTGCCCCAAGAGCCATATTCTTTACCAGATGAAAACCGGTAATAATCTTGCCTGAGGCAATCACCTTGACCTCCTGCTTCAACCCAAATCCGGTGAGACAGTCAGCGACGAATGCAACAGCATCTCGCAACGGCATACCAACAGAGTTCACATACTCAAGGGGAGCCGCACCGGTCCCCCCCTCTCCACCATCTACTGTAATAAAGTCAGGCTTTATACCCGTCTCAACCATTGCCTTGCAGATCGCCACAAACTCACTTTTTCTACCCACTGACAATTTGAAGCCAACAGGCTTGCCATCTGATAGCTCCCTAAGTTGCGCAATAAAATGGAGCAACTCAAGTGGCGTACTAAATGCTGAATGAGTTGACGGGGAGCTCACTGTAACCCCGGGGAGAACACCCCTGATCTCTGCAGTCTCAACTGTATTCTTCTCTGCTGGAAGGATCCCTCCGTGGCCAGGCTTTGCCCCCTGGGACAGCTTCACCTCAATCATCTTGATTGCAGGTTCTGCCGCTCTCTTCTGAAAGGCTTCAGCAGAAAAATTTCCATCCGAATCTCTGCATCCGTAATAGCCTGTCCCAATCTGCCAGACCAGATCTCCCCCATGCTCGAGATGGTGCTGAGTCAAGCCACCCTCTCCCGTATTGTGGAAAAAACCGCCCTGCTTTGCCCCCAGATTCAGCGCCTTGATTGCATTACTACTCAGAGCACCAAAACTCAATGCCGAGACATTGAAAACACTGGCTTCGTACGGTTGTCTGCAATCCGCTCCACCCACCATTACCCGCAGATCACGATCTACCTCAGAGACATCAATCGCAGCCAGTGAATGGCCAATCCACTCATATCCTGTTCTGTAGACATCCACACGTGTCCCATAGGGAACGGTCTCCAGCGTATCTTTTGCACGCCGATAGACAATCTCCCTGAACATGCGACTGATAGGAGCACCATCCGTATCCGATTCAACAAAATACTGGCGCACATAGGGACGAACAACCTCCATGATCCAGCGCCCGCGGCCAAACAGGGGGAAGTTGCGCCGTATGGAGTGCCTCTTCTGAAAATGGTCGAAAACCGCAATAGAGAGAAGAGGCAGGATAACCAATAACAACACTCCCCACAGCAGGGGAGGGCTAAGCAGATAGAGCACTGGAATTAGTGTCAGTACCAGTACTGCGGCAAGTAGCTTAATAAAACGTGATGACATAACTTGTTATTGTTTTTTCCAGTATGCGATATTCAAATAAACTATTCAATGAATAGCATACTAATCAGCAAGATAACATCACACAGAATCGAATCATCTGCAGCGACCTAATTCACCACCACATACAGCTCCTTGAACAGAAACATGAGTGCCTGCATCAGCTTATAGAGCCCATGATCATGGTCACTCCAAAGATAGGGAGAGCGTTGCTGTAACTTGTGACGCATAGTGCAACAGGCCTGAACAGCAAACAGTGTTGTCGGCGCTGGGGCCTCCACCTCTCTTTCTGTATGGAAATAGGTTTGATAGAGATTCAGATACTCTCTCATCAGCAGACTGGAACCAACACTATCCAAGCCCTTCTCATCACCTCGACCACTGTAGTGATAGTTGACATTGGCCTGCGCGATCTCGGCCACCTCATCTAGATATGTTTTTGTCTCATGCTCCATTTCTCCACCCCCTGTCTCTCTGTATCTAAATATACGTATGAGAATGGGATTTGGGATTCACTCCAACCAAACTAGAGTGCAGGAGATGAACAGGATGAATCCGGTGACTTCTCCCTATGGGACAATCTGAGGGTAGAAGATATAGTCTCCGCCACCCGCAGAACTGTGACAGTAGATGCAGCCGCTATTATCCTGCTGCTGTTTCCCCTTGAGCAGGCGACCGGCAAGCTGGGTTGACCTGCCCTCTATCTCCTTGGTAAATAGTGATCCACCGGGCCGGTATTTTGCCCAGAACCAGTTCTGGTGGGCATCATCATAGCCACCCTCTCGCTGATACATCACAGTAATCGAGTCCAGATATTTGTTGCGATCTGCCCTTACGCTCTCCACCGTAACATGGCCACGCACCCCTGGAGCCCCTACTACTCCATAGTTGCGCTTGACTACAATAAAACCGGTATGTCCGTTAACGGTAAGGTTCTGATAACTTAGCTCAAGAATCTCACCGTGTGGTTTGGCTCCACCAAAGAATGGGGAGCTTGCTCTTCTCCCTTCGCCCTCAATCCGCCCCTGAACCATTGCATCCCAGAGTTGCTGGGCGTACTGGATATCACTTGGGGTCCCGACCGGGACAAATCTGGATTCAATGGCCGTTACTGGTAGCGTTACGAAAAACAGGAGCGCCATAACAGGCCAACAGATACCGCCACTACTATTTATTTTCACTGTTTCTGTTCCTTGCAGCAAAAGATGACCGTACCAGCTTATGGTACGGCCACCCTAACGACAAGCCAATTATTTATTAAAGAGGTAATCCCCACCCGGAGCTGCCTGATGACAGGCTATACAGCCTTTAGCCTCCCCCTTCATAACACGACCTGCAAGCAACATTTTCATAGGGTTGGTGTGAAGAGAGCCATCTGGCTTATATTTTGCGTAGAACCAGTCCTGGTTATCTGCGTCATAACCCTTTTCACGCTTGAACATGACGGTAACCGCCTTCAGCCATGGTTTGGGATCTTTTGCCACCTTGGCAACATCAATACCCTCTCCACCATAGTTGCGTTTAATAATCACCCTTCCTGTATGGCCATTAACGGTAACATCCTTCTCAATGGTATCCAGTACCATGCCATGGGGCGGCATCCCCTTGTATGGTTTTGAGACTACCGAATTCTCCCCTACCAGCCCCTCTGAACGCATTACGGACCAGAGATCTGCTGCATCACTGACACTATCCTCACCACCAAAGGGCATCCCTCCAGCCACAGCCAGTGCTGGTGCCAGAATAAATGGTAATACGATTGCTATTTTTTTCATTATTGACTCCTAATATCGATTTTAATCAACTTCTGTTAATCAACTAGAACCAGAACTTATTTCCATGTCCTGATCACAAATACGATTTGGACTCAAAAATGGTTTCAGCTTTTTCTCTCTTTTTTCAAAAAAATGCCCCCGGGAGTCTATACATCCCGGGGGCTGATACAACCGGCAATAAATGAGGTCTTGTCTAGATCCGAATCCACTTTCCCCTGGAGACTACAGGACCGGTTGGCATTCTTTCAAAACCATCCATCTGATCCTCAATGGTGACTGAGATCTCCGCATCCTGCGAAAGAAGCTGGTCACGCTGATTGATAACCGGGAATGTTACGGTGCCATCATGAGGCAATACACCCAGAGGGTGAATGAGCCCGTCCGGGGTGGTCACCCAGAGCTGACACACCTTCCCCTTCGGTAGCTGTGGGGGGTCCACTGCCTGCATCGCCACCATACTCTCCTGATGACTGGCACGTACCACCCACTCGGTACGATCATTATCCTGCACCACATAGAGCATCTCAGGATTCACCGGTACGGTATTTACCAGAACCAGGGCCAGCACCAGGCCAATTGCAGTTGCCGCTGCGCTAAGCCCCTGCCAGAGACGCAGGCTGTTCCAGAGGGAGCTTCTCTTCTCCTCCACAAAACCGAGACGCCTCTCTATTCCGCTCCAGACCTGCTCTGGAGGAGTTACCTCAGGAACCGCATCCAGCATTGGGGCAAGACGGTTCTCCCACTGCTGTACGGCCTCAGCCGCCTCGGGGTCCTCTTTTATCCGCTGCTGAAACAGCAGACGATCGTCACCCTCCAACGTACCGAGCACGTACTCAGTGGCAAGCTCGTCAAGTTCAATATTGCTCTCCTGCTCTCTCATGAGAGACACTCCTTCAAACTCATCATCCCCCTGCGAATCCAGGTTTTGACCGATCCAACTGGGGCATCAATGCGCATGGCAATTTCCGGATGGGTGTACCCATCAAAATAGGCCATGTAGATACAGTTCCTCTGGTTTATGTTCAATGTTTTCATACACTCTTCCAGCCCTTGCGCATCCTCAATCTCAACCAGCTGATCATCAAACTTAACCTGATGTTCATCCGGTACCTGTGAGAGAACCTCATCATCCACTGAAACCTCATGCTTTCTCTTCCTTAACAGGTCCAGTGCACGATATCGCGCGATACTTGCCATCCATGTAATCGGGGCTGCCTTGTCTGCCCGATAATCCCCTGCTCTATTCCAGATCAGAACATAGGCGTCCTGCAGACACTCCTGCGCGAGATCCTCTCGCTTTAATATACGCATGAGGAGGCCCAATAGTTTCGAGGAAGTTGCCCTGTATAGCTCCTCAAAGGCGCGGCGATCCCCCAATGCCGTCCTGGAGAGCAAACCACCAATATGGTTGCTATCTGTAGTCAAACCCCACCTCGTCTAAAGCGACCGATACCAGATTTTGATTGTAACTGAATCCAATTCACGTCCACTAACGTAATTTATCCGGAATCACTACATTAACAAGGCGGGTCATATGAAACAGTTTGAAATTACTGCGTATCATCAAAAATTCACCCTGGAGGCCGATACCCCCTCCAAGGCAAGAGCAATCTTTATTACGGAAGAGGTTCGTCGCAGTGGAAAATGTGTCACCCAGATTGGGCGCAATATCGAAACTATCTCCGAGATTTACCCACCATCTGAATGAGTTGATGAAAAGAGAGCCCGAAACTGCTCATACCCCTCTACTGCCAGCCGC
>CAZYJG010000027.1:0-16727 GCA_964647745.1 uncultured Piscirickettsiaceae bacterium | reverse complement strand
CCGCCTCGGTAATCAGAAAGGATTTGGCCTGTGTGTGGTAGAGGCAGGTTGGGTGGAACTGATTGAACTCCATGTTGGCAATCCGGCAGCCGGCACGCCAGGCCATGGCAATGCCGTCACCGGTGGAGATGTCCGGGTTGCTGGTATAGAGATAGACCTTGCTTCCGCCTCCCGTGGCCAATACCACATGGGGGGACTGGAAGGTGTGCACCTGATCGCTGCTTCTGTCGAGAATATAGGCCCCAACCACCCGCTCATCCTCACGATTTTCTCCTCTCTCCAGCCTGGAGCTGGTGATCAGGTCGATCGCAATGTGGTTCTCGAAGATATCGATATTCTCCCGCCCCCTGACCTGCTGGGCCAGCGTGGTCTCAATCTCTCTGCCGGTGCTGTCTGCGGCATGGAGTACGCGGCGCTTGCTGTGTCCACCCTCACGTGTCAAATGAAAGGGGGAGCTGGGATCTGATGGTTCTGTGTGTGAAAACTCAACCCCGCTCTCGATCAGGTTCTCGATTGAGGCGCGGGCACTCTCAACCGTGAAACGGACAACATCCTCACTGCAGAGTCCGGCACCGGCATGCAGGGTATCACTCACATGGGACTCAATGGAGTCATCCTTGTCGAGAACAGCAGCGATTCCACCCTGTGCATAGAGGGTGCTGCCCTCATCCAGCAGGGACTTGGAGAGTAGTGCAACCCTGAGTTCGGGATCAAGCTGCAGAGCCAGTGTAAGGCCTGCTGCACCACTTCCGATAATCAGGACATCGTATTGATAGAGAGCCATTGATGGGTGGGGGGGTAATAAATTGCGGAACCATTTTACAATGTTCGAGTCTATTTCATCCACTGTGTTGATGTGCGCTTTATGCTACTGTCGCTGCTATCAATGATTGAAAAGTTTTGACAGTTCCTGTTTGCGGCCGTCTGTGGGTAGGGATGCCCACAGCCGAGTGACACATGGATGTGTCTGAACGTGCCGCAAACAGAGTCTGCCAAAACGTTGGGAACGTGAAAGAGAGAAGGATTTCAATTGGAACAGCGAGCTGTTGATCAACTTCTGGTAGAGCGGGTGCAGCAGGGAGAGAAGCGTGCCTTTGATCTGCTGGTACTGAAATATCAGCAGAAGGTGGTCACCCTGGTGGGGCGTTTTGTCAAGGATCATGCCGAGGCCGAGGATGTGGCCCAGGAGGCCTTTATTCGTGCCTACCGTGCATTGACCAATTTTCGTGGTGAGAGCGCCTTCTATACCTGGCTCTACCGGATTGCGGTCAACACAGCGAAGAATCATCTGGTGGCCAAGGGGCGTCGTCCACCAGCAAGTGATCTGGATGCCGAGGATGCGGAACTTTTTTTTCAGGAGGAGGGTCTGACAGAGCAGGCAACACCAGAAAATGAGCTGTTGCGGGATGAGGTACAGCAGACAATCTCTCGCGCCCTGGAGAGTCTGTCGGAAGATTTGAAGATGGCTATAACATTGCGAGAGCTGGAAGGCATGAGTTACGAAGAGATTGCGGAGATCATGGGGTGTCCAATCGGAACCGTTCGATCAAGAATTTTTCGTGCTCGTGAGGCGATTGCCCGGCAGCTACAGGCATTGGGAGAGGGGTGATGGATCAACAGCGGAACGGAATGGAGGAGCAGCTCTCTGCACTGATGGATGGTGAACTCTCTGGAGAGGAGCTTGACAGGTTGCTGGTCGGGATTGAGAGGAATCCCGGGCTCAGGCAGCAGTGGGCCAACCACCATGCGGCGCGTCAGCTGCTTTTTGAGCAGGGTGGTGGAGAGAATCCACTCACCAATGGCGCTGTTGAGACACGGTTCGCAGATCGTGTCTCGGCTGCGCTGGAGCAGGAGCCAGCACTGCTGGCCCCGCAGAGAGAACAGGGGCGGAAAGCGGCTGTCGGAGAGCGGCGTTCCGGCTGGATCCCCTATGCACTGGCTGCATCACTGGCTACCGTTGCCCTGTTGGTTGTTCAGCAATTGAATACAGTCGAGCATCAGCCAACCCTGGTGGCAGAGAGTGCACCCAGGGTTGTTGCAGGGGTCGAAACCGAATGGGTTGAGGTTGATGGGGCATGGGTCGAGCGGCTGGTCAGCCCGTCAGAGCACGCCTCCCGTGTACGCTCCTATCTGGTGCGCCATGACGAGAATCGGGGCAGGGCACAAAACAGCGCATCCCTGGTCTCCACTGCGCCACCTGCACGAGATGAGGGCAGAAGGGTTGTAAAACATATTATTGGCTGGAGGGCCGGTTGGCTTCCAGACGGCTACAGCAAGGTGGACTCACTGCAGCACGAAATCCCTGCATTTGGTGGTGCGGTTGACCACCTTGTACTCAGTAACGGCGATGATGTCTTCTCAATCTTTATTGAAAAGTCTGCCCACGAGGGGGTTACTGAAAAGCAGATGGAGCGTCGGGGGCGGAAATTGAATATCTACAGCCACTCCATGCTGGGGCACAGGATTACTGTTCTGGCTGAACTGCCGATGGAGGTGATCAGGCAGGTCGCAACCTCGGTGGAGGCCGAGCGTGGTTAAGGAGAAGGCAACAGTTGTTGCGCTGGAGGGGGGCGATGCCTGGGTGGAGACGACACGCCAATCCTCCTGTAGCAGCTGTGAATCCTCATCCGGGTGTGGAACGGCCACCTTTTCAAAGGTGCTGGGGAATCGCCCCTTCAGGGTGCGTGTAACCAATCCGCTGCATGCAAAGGTTGGTGAGCGGGTCACCATCGCCGTTCCGGAGAACGGGTTGATGCGGGGGGCAGCACTGCTCTACATGGTTCCGCTGCTGGCCCTCTTTCTCTCTGCAACTGCGGGAGAGTGGGTTGCATCGAACCTCTTCTCGCTCGAGTGGGAGTGGATCTCGATTCTGAGCGGGGTTGCCGGGGCCTATGGTGCAGTCGTCTGGGTCAGGCGCAAGGGGTGGCTTGAGCACTCTGACATGGTTCCAGAGATTGTAAATATTGATTCTGAACATAACTATATTACAGTTAGTTAATAGATATACCTAAAGGAAATTATAGAGATGAACAAGGCATTGAGAGCTATACGGAAGCGTGCGGTTGCAGCAGTGGTTGGGGCCGTCTGGCTGCTGCCAGCCTCGGTGGTATCTGCAGCAGTTGAGGGGTTGCCCGACTTTACCCAACTGGTGAAGGAGCAGATGCCGGCAGTGGTCAGTATCAGTGTGACCCAGAAACGCTCCATGTCCCAGATCCAGGGGATGAACCCCTTTCGGCAGGGGCCCGATGATCTCCCCTATGATGAGTTGCCGGAGTTCTTCAAGCGCTTCTTCGAGGACCGTGGAATGGGTCCGGGAGTGCCTCACCCTGAGCCTCGTGAGTTTGAGTCACAGGCCCAGGGCTCTGGAAGCATTCTGACGGAGGATGGGTTTATCCTGACCAACCACCATGTGATTGAGGATGCGGATGAGATCATGGTTCGTCTCCATGACCGCAGAGAGTTCAGGGCGACAGTTGTAGGTTCAGATGCAAGATCGGATGTTGCACTGATCAAGATCGATGCGGATGAGCTGCCTGTAATCAAGACCGGTACCAGCAAGGAGCTGGAGATTGGTGAGTGGGTGATGGCAATCGGCTCCCCGTTTGGGTTCGAGATGTCGGCAACCGCCGGTATCGTCAGCGCCAAGGCACGCAACATCTCTGATGGCGATAACCGCTTCAACTATGTCCCCTTCATCCAGACCGATGTTGCAATCAATCCGGGCAACTCCGGTGGCCCGCTCTTCAATATGGAGGGAGAGGTGGTTGGGGTCAACTCCATCATCTTCAGCAAGTCCGGCGGCTATATGGGACTCTCCTTTGCGGTCCCCATTGAGGTGGCAATGGATGTGGTCCAGCAGGTCAAGAATGGGGGACATGTCTCACGTGGCTGGCTTGGGGTACTGATCCAGCCTGTCACCAGTGATCTGGCCGAGTCCTTTGGCATGGATCGTCCCGTTGGTGCACTGATTGCACAGGTCCTGGAGGATAGCCCTGCATCAAGCTCTGACCTTCAGGTTGGGGATGTAATCATTGAGTTCAATGGTCACTTTGTGGAGAGCAACTCGCACCTGCCTCCCATTGTTGGCAGAACCCCGGTTGGACACCCGGTCCCGGTCAAGGTGATGCGCGAGGGGCGCGAGTTGATAGTGCAGGTGGTCGTGGGGGAGCTTCCGTCAGAGGATGAGCCGGCATCCGTCGATCCGGAGCAGCCTGAAAACGCAAAGGCCGAAAAGGCGACAATAGAGCGCCTCGGGATGACTCTGCGAGAGATCCCAAAGGAGATTCGCAACAGCCGCTCAATCCACTCCGGCGGTGCGCTGGTAGAGGAGGTGGAGCAGGGGAGTGTTGCCGACCATTCAGGGCTGAAGGCCGGTGATGTGATCAGCCGGGTCAACTATGTGGTGGTTGAGGGGGTTGACCATCTGCTCCAGATTCTGGATCGACTTCCCAAGGGGAGAGGTGTCCCGGTCTATGTTGTGCGTGAGAATGGCCCAATCTTTCTCGCCCTGAGGATGCCCAATTAACCAGCCTCCCAAACACCGGTTTCAGTTGATGGTCCGGCAGGGGTGTCATCTCTGTGACGAGATGGCAGACCTGCTGGAGCACCATCCGCTGCGGGACCACTTTGAGGTGGAGCCGGTTGTGATCAACAACCGGGCGCAGCTGGAGTCGCAATACGGCACAAAAGTGCCGGTTCTGCTGGAGCAATCGGAAGAAATCTGTCATTATTTCCTGGATGAAAAACGCCTCAGAGAACATCTGGGACAATAACCGGAAATCGACCCCGAATGGGGTCTTTTTTTTAATGGAACAGGTATCAATGATTACAGCACCCTTGGCAGTCCTGAGCTGCGGCCGTCTGTGGACAGGGATGTCCACAGTCGAGCGCCACATGGATGTGCTTGAGCGCGCCGCAGACAGGAGCTGCCAAGGGTGTTGAAACGAATAATGTCCGGATACAAGTAGTGTACGACCTCTCGCAGATCAGAAATTTCTCCATTATTGCCCATATTGACCACGGCAAATCGACCATTGCAGATCGATTTATCCAGGTCTGTGGGGGGCTAAGCGATCGTGAGATGTCAGAGCAGGTCCTCGACTCGATGGATATCGAGCGCGAGCGTGGGATCACCATCAAGGCGCAGAGCGTCTCGCTGGAGTACGCCGCCCAGGATGGCAAGAAATATCTGCTGAACTTTATCGACACCCCGGGCCATGTGGATTTCACCTACGAGGTCTCCCGCTCACTGGCAGCCTGTGAGGGGGCGCTGCTGGTGGTCGATGCCGCCCAGGGGGTGGAGGCACAGACGGTAGCAAACTGCTATACCGCAATTGAGCTTGGGCTTGAGGTGCTTCCTGTACTGAACAAGATTGATCTTCCATCGGCAGAGCCGGAGCGGGTGATAGAGGAGATTGAGGAGATCATCGGCATCGATGCGGAGGATGCCAAGCGGGTCAGTGCCAAGACCGGGCTTGGTGTGGATGAGCTGCTGGAGGAGATTGTTAAGCAGATTCCGCCACCAGAGGGTGATCCAGATGGTCCGCTACAGGCACTGATCATCGACTCCTGGTTTGACAACTACCTGGGTGTGGTCTCTCTGGTGCGGGTGGTCAATGGCCGCATTCGTGGCCGCATGAAGATGAAGGTGATGTCGACCGGAAACAGCCACCTGGTGGATCAGGTCGGAATCTTCACCCCCAAACGCTCCCCGCAGGATGAGCTGGTGGCGGGCGAGGTGGGCTATGTCATTGCCGGCATCAAGCAGATTGATGGTGCCCCGGTGGGGGATACCCTGACCTCGGCAGACAATCCGGTTGAGGAGTCACTGCCCGGTTTTCAGGAGGTCAAGCCGCAGGTCTTTGCCGGAATGTACACCGTCGATACCGATGACTATGAGGACTTTCGCGATGCACTGGCCAAGCTTCGTCTCAATGATGCTGCGCTGGAGTATGAGCCGGAGGTCTCTCCAGCACTCGGTTTTGGTTTCCGTATCGGATTCCTCGGGATGCTCCACATGGAGATCATCCAGGAGCGGCTGGAGCGCGAGTATGGACTGAATCTGGTCACCACGGCGCCGACAGTGGTCTATGAGATCGAGAAGAGTGACGGCGAGGTGATCCATATCGACAATCCGGCCGACCTCCCCCCGGTCAACAAGATCAACGAGATCCGCGAGCCGATGATTGTGGCCAATATTCTGGTACCACAGGACTATGTGGGGGCAGTCATCGGTCTCTGTATCGAGAAGCGTGGCGTACAGAAGGATATGCAGTACATGGGGCGCCAGGTCTCGCTCAACTATGAGCTGCCGCTCTCCGAGGTGCTGGTCGACTTCTTTGACCGCCTCAAGTCGGTGAGTCGTGGCTTTGCCTCAATGGACTACTATTTCAAGGCCTTTCAGCCGGCGGATCTGGTAAAGGTGGATCTGCTGATCAATGGCGATAAAATGGATGCCCTGTCGATGATCGTTCACCGGGATGACTCCATCCCAAGGGGGCGCAATCTGGCAGAGCGGATGAGAGAGATCATTCCGCGGCAGATGTTCGATGTGGCGATTCAGGCCACCATCGGGGCCAAGATCATCTCCAGGACCACGGTCAAGGCGCTGCGCAAGAATGTAACCGCAAAGTGCTATGGTGGAGATATCACCCGAAAGAAGAAACTGCTGGAGAAGCAGAAAGAGGGGAAGAAGCGGATGAAGCGGGTCGGCAAGGTCGATATCCCACAAGAGGCTTTTATGGCCGTGTTACAGACAGGTAAAAAGTAGAACATTATGCATTTGGACTTTTCCGGGATTTTGGTGATTGCACTGCTGTTGACTGGCGGGATCTGGCTGCTGGACGCAAAACTGTGGGCAGAAAAGCGTCAGGGGGCGGATATGCCGATTCTGGTTGAGTATTCACGCTCCTTCTTCCCCGTCATTCTGATTGTCCTGATACTGCGCTCCTTCCTCTTTGAGCCGTTCCGGATCCCCTCCAGCTCAATGCGCCCAACCTTGGTGGTGGGTGACTTTATTCTGGTCAACAAGTTTGCCTATGGTCTGCGCCTGCCGGTTGTCGATACCAAGATCATCGATGTGGGGGAGCCACAGCGTGGGGATATCATGGTCTTCCGTTATCCGGAGGACCCAAGCATCGACTACATCAAGCGGGTTGTCGGTATACCGGGTGACCGTATTGAGTACAGGAACCGTCAGCTCTTTGTGAATGGGGTGGCATCCGAGGTGAGCCGGCGCGGCACCCACTTCTGGATGAACAACCGCTGTCAGACCATCGACTCGCTCCGTTTCCGTGAGCAGACGGCTGATAGTGACCATGAGATTCTGATCATCCCCCGTCGTGCCTCGCGTGCTGAGGGGGAGTGGCTGGTTCCGGAGGGGCACTACTTCATGCTGGGCGACAACCGCGACAACAGCCGGGACAGCCGCTACTGGGGATTTGTCCCTGAGGGGAATATTGTCGGCAAGGCAGTAGGTGTCTGGATGAGTTGGGACTTCAACTGTGGTGATGGGATCAGTTGGGGTCGAATCGGCTCGATTGAGTAATAACTGACTCAGTTACGAGTACCACTGAGTAGATTGTATGAGTCACCAAGATGTCCAGTAGTCCACTAGAGAGTCTAGAAAAACGGTTGAACTACACCTTCCGGCAGAGAGATCTTCTTCGACAGGCCCTGACGCACCGCAGCATGGGGCAACAGAACAATGAGCGTCTTGAGTTCCTGGGAGACTCCATTCTCGGCTTTGTGGTGAGCGGGATGCTCTACCATCACTTTCCCGATGTACCGGAAGGGGATCTGAGCCGACTGCGGGCCCGGCTGGTTCGTGGTGAGAACCTTGCAGAGGTTGCACGGGGGTTCAGGCTGGGTGAGGCGCTGCTGCTGGGGCAGGGGGAGCTGAAGAGTGGCGGCTTCCGGCGTGACTCGATTCTGGCCGATGCGATGGAGGCAATCATCGGTGCAATCTATCTCGATAGTGGTTTTGAACAGTGTGAGCAGTGGCTCAAGGCACTGTTTGAGGGGCAGATTGCATCCCTTCCACCGCTCTCGCAACTGAAGGATCCCAAGACCCGGCTGCAGGAGTGGCTGCAGGCCCGCAGCAGGCCGCTGCCTCTATACGAGGTGGTCAAGGTCGAGGGAGAGGGTCATCTGCAAACATTTACTGTAGCATGTCGGGTTGAGGGGATGAATCTGACAACCCGGGGGCGGGGGAGGAGTCGCAGAAAGGCGGAGCAGGAGGCAGCCACCCTGGCCATTATAGAGCTGGAGAAGCGTGAATGAGCGGGTCAGACGACTCAATTACAAGAAGTGGCGTGATTGCAATTGTTGGTCGACCCAATGTGGGGAAATCAACGCTGATGAACCGTATCCTTGGCGAGAAGCTCAGCATCACCTCACGCAAGCCTCAGACGACCCGCCACCGCCTGCTGGGAATCAAGACAACCGGATCCGCACAGTTTGTCTATGTGGACACCCCGGGCATCCACTCCAATGCCGAAACCGCAATGAACCGTTATCTCAACCGTGCCGCTACCGGCAGCATGGAGGATGTGGATGTCGTGGTCTTTGTGATCGATGGGGAGAAGTGGAGTGAGGAGGATGAGGCTGTTCTTGAGCTGCTGAAGGGGCAGCGTGCCCCCGTCGTTGCGGTTGTAAACAAGGTGGATCAGATCGGTAACAAGGAGGCGCTGTTGCCGCTGATTGAGTCGCTCTCTGACCGTTTCCCGTTCAGTGCCATTGTTCCGCTCTCTGCACTCAAGGGGAAGGGGATCGCACAACTGGAGGAGACCCTGGAGTCACTGCTCCCGGAAGGGGGCCACTTCTACGATGAGGATCAGATCACCGATCGCAGTGAACGTTTCCTGGTTGCAGAGAGGATCCGTGAAAAACTGACCCGGCAGCTGGGGCAGGAGCTCCCCTATGCGCTCACGGTTGAGATTGAACAGTTCAAGGAGGAGGGAAACCTTACAGAGATTGCCGCCGTGATCTGGGTCGAGCGTGAGGGTCAGAAGGGGATTGTGATCGGCAAGAAGGGGGCACGTCTGCGCTCTGTCGGCAAGGAGGCAAGGGAGGAGCTGGAGCAACTGCTGGGGCGGAAGATCTTTCTCCAGCTCTGGGTCAAGGTGCGCGCCGGCTGGTCCGATGATGACCGTGCCCTGCAGAGTCTGGGGTACCGGGAGGATCAGCTCTCATGACAGCACGCGACCGGGATCAGTTTCATTCAGCCTTTGTGCTGCATGCACGCCCCTTTCGCAATACCAGCCAGATTGTCGAGCTCCTGACCGAGAAGATGGGTCGGGTGGGTCTGGTTGCACGTGGCTCCACACGGGGCAGATCGCCCCAGTCGGCGCTGTTGCAACCCTTCACACCACTGCAGCTGACCTGGAGTGGACGCGGAGAGCTCCATACCCTCAACCGTCTGGAGGCGACAGATAGCGCATTTACACTGCCGGGGAGGCGCATGCTCTGTGGGCTCTATGCCAATGAGCTGCTGGTGCGGATGCTTCACCGTGGTGACCCCCATCCGGAACTGTTTTATGGGTACCAAAAACTACTTTTGGGGTTGAGCCAGGGTGAGGATGAGGCACGGGTTCTGCGTGGTTTTGAGGTTCTGCTGCTGGAGGCGATAGGGTTTGGCTTCGATCTCCATCTGGACTGTTCCGGCTCTCCGATTCATCCGGAGCAGCACTACGGGTACCATCCGGAGGAGGGGCTCACCCCCGTTTCCCACAGCATCTCTGCAGGGGGTACCCATGCCCTCCTTGTAATGGGAAAGACACTGGAGTGGCTGCGCTCTACAGAGGAAGAGGTAGAGAAGAGAATTTTGCAGGAGGCCAAACATCTTCTGCGGATGGCGATTGATTACCATCTTCCCGGCGAGCTGGAGAGCCGGAAATTGATTGCTGAATATGGAACATTAAGCTGAGGGGAGCCCCTTCAGCAGAGGAGAAGAGCGCGTTGAGTACTGAAAACCTCCCCCTGTTGGGGGTCAATATTGACCATGTTGCCACCCTGCGCCAGGCACGAGGGACCCACTATCCCAGTGTGGTGGCTGCCGCCATTCAGGCAGAGAAGGGGGGGGCAGACGGGATCACCATGCACCTGCGCGAGGATCGTCGCCACATCCAGGACCATGACCTTGAGGAGGTGGCTGCCAGGGTCAACACCAAGATCAATCTGGAGATGGCGGTGACCGAGGAGATGATCTCCATTGCCGAGAAATTCAGGCCTGCAGACTGCTGTCTGGTCCCAGAGAAACGTGAGGAGCTGACCACCGAGGGGGGGCTCGATGTAGCCGGGCAGCTCGAAAAGATGAGGGATGCAGTGGCCCGCCTTGCCGCAGCTGGTATTCATGTCTCCCCCTTTATTGATCCCGATCCCCGTCAGATCGAGGCGGTTGCCGAGATTGGTGCTCCGGTCTGTGAGATCCATACCGGCCGCTTTGCCGATGCAACGGAACAGAGGGAGCAGGCCGAGGAGTTTGAGCGTATTCGTGAGGCGGCTCGATTCGCCAGTGAGCTGGGGGTTCAGCCCAATGCAGGGCATGGACTTCACTACCAGAATGTACAATCCATTGCTGCCTTGCCGGAGATTGTGGAACTCAATATTGGCCACTCGATTGTTGCCCAGGCAGTGTTGAGGGGCGGACTGGAAGAGGCCGTGAGAACGATGAAGCGGTTGATCGTCGAGGCGCGTCAGTAATCCTCCGATGATTACCGGAATCGGGACCGATATTGTCCGCGTTCAGCGTCTTGAGCAGAGTCTGCAGCGCCATGGTGAGCGCTTTGCACAAAAGATTCTGGGTGAGGGGGAGTGGCAGGAGTTTCAGCGGTGTGGCGAGAAGAGTCAGCCCCACTTCCTGGCCAAACGCTTTGCAGCCAAGGAGGCCGCAGCCAAGGCACTGGGCACCGGCTTTCGCAATGGGATACTGTTGCAGAATATTGAGGTGACCCATACGGAGCAGGGAAAACCGGAACTGCGATTCTCTGCAGGGGCAGAGAGAGAGTTGCAGCGTCTTGGGGTGAGATCAACACACCTCTCAATCTCCGATGAACAGGAACATGCCGTCGCATTTGTGATATTGGAAAAGTAACCATTCTGCTCACCCCTGAAATTCGCCATCTTAGCGTTGTAAAACGGACATTTACATTTGTAAACTCACATTTTGTGCCTTGACCTGACGAGTTTCAGGGGTAATCTGAATGATTACGGCAGAGTGCTGAACAGTTGCTTGGAAAATATAGAAGATGAACTACCCAACCATGCAGTCCCTTGTAGGCAATACGCCACTGGTCCAGCTCCAGCGCCTGCCGGATGAGGAGAGTGTGAAGCGGGGGAATACAATCCTGGTCAAGCTGGAGGGAAACAATCCGGCAGGTTCGGTCAAGGATCGTCCTGCATTGAGTATGATTCAGCATGCCGAGGCGCGCGGTGAGATCCAGCCCGGCGACACCCTGATCGAGGCGACCAGCGGCAATACCGGAATCGCCCTCGCAATGGCGGCAGCGATCATGGGATACAAGATGGTTCTGGTGATGCCGGAGCACATGAGTGTGGAGCGGCGTGCCTCGATGCGTGCTTACGGGGCGAAGCTGGTGCTGACCCCGGCAGAGGGGAGCATGGAGGCGGCGATTGACAAGTCCCGTGAGCTGGAGGCCGCTGGAGAGGGAAAGATCCTTGATCAGTTCTCCAACCAGGACAATCCACTGGCCCACTATGAGGGGACCGGACCGGAGATCTGGCGCGACACCGCTGGAGAGATTACCCACTTTGTCAGTGCGATGGGGACAACCGGGACCATCATGGGCAACTCCCGCTACCTCAAGGAGCAGAACCCAGAGATCCAGATTGTCGGGGTGCAGCCGCAGGAGGGCTCCAGCATTCCCGGCATCCGCCGCTGGCCCGAGGAGTATCTCCCCAGGATCTATGATGCCTCCCGGGTGGACCGGCTGATTGATGTCTCTCAGACCGATGCAGAAGAGATTACAAGACGTCTGGCAGCGGAGGAGGGGATCTTCTGCGGGATCTCCTCGGGGGGAGCTGTGGCTGCGGCCCTGGAGCTCTCGCAGCAGCTCGAGAACAGTGTCATTGTCACCATTATCTGTGACCGGGGTGACCGCTACCTCTCCACCGGCGTTTTCCCCTCGGAGTAACCATATGCCCTCTCCGGTCTGCGTTGGCCCTTTTCATGCGGAGCATGTATAATCTTGACTAAATTACTATGGAATCAAGGGGGCAGTCATGAGCCAGAACAGTGAAGCAGAGATTGAGTTCAGCTACGAGGAGCGTCTGCTGCTGACCCAGCGGGTGATGTCACTGTTTGAGGAGTGGGGGCTTGGCAAGAGAGAGCAGTTGATGCTGCTTGGGCTTGCCGGCAAGGAGCGGATGCTGACCCAGTTCAGGTATGGAACCCCGGTACCGGATGAGCAGCCGGTACTGCAGCGTGTGCGCCATCTGATCGGGATCGGTGATGCGCTCTTCCACAACTTCCCGAGAAGCAGGGCAGGGGGGGCGGTCTGGCTGCGTCACACCAACAAATACCTCTCCAAGCGCCCGCCGCTGACCATCATGCTGGAGGATGGGATCCCCGGGCTCAAGCAGGTCTGGGTCAATCTGGACTGTACCCAGGGGTGGGATTAGTGGTTGGTGGTTGGTGGATGGTGTATAGTGCGGCACCACCCGCTAACCACTGATCACTATCCACCAACATGGGCCGCAGACGCCGTAAACCACTACCCCAGGAGCCGATAGAGGCAACCATTGAGTCCCTTGCCCATGACGGGAAGGGGATTGCCCATACCGATGGCAAGGTGGTCTTTGTTCCGGGAACCCTGCCTGGGGAGGTGGTGCGCTACAGGCTGACCGGACGACGCAGAAATTTTGACTCCGGTGAGGTGGTCGAGATTCTGACCCCGTCACCAGATCGGGTCGATCCGCCCTGTCCACACTTTGCCGGATGTGGTGGCTGCTCCCTGCAGCAGATGGACCCCACCGCACAGATTGCATTCAAGCAGCAGAGCCTGATCGATAACTTTGAGCGCCTGGGCAAGGTGACCCCGGAAGAGGTGCTCCCCCCACTGACTGGCCCCGACCATGGCTATCGCCGCAAGGCGCGCCTTGGCGTCCGCTATGTCCCCAAAAAGGGTGGGGCACTGGTCGGCTTTCGGGAGAAACAGAGCGGCTACCTGACAGTGATGGACTCCTGCAGCGTGCTTGTTCCCGAGGTTGGGGGGCGTATTGCAGCGCTCCGCCAGCTGATCACCTCGATGGACGCCTGCAACAAGATCGCACAGATCGAGGTGGCCTGTGATGATCAGCAGTGTCTGCTTGTCTTCCGTAATCTGGAGCCTCTCTCGGAGGCAGACCAATCGAGGATGGACCAGTTTGGAAAGCACCATAGCCTGAAGATCTATCTCCAGCCCAAGGGGCCAGAGAGTGTGACCCCACTCAACGGTGATCATGAGGTGGAGCTCAGTTATCGCCTGGATCCATTCAGTCTGGACTACCGCTTTCTCCCAACCGACTTCACACAGGTCAATGCCGCCATCAACCAGGCGATGGTTTCCCGCGCTGTAGAGATGTTGCAGCTCTCCGGTGAGGATGAGGTGCTGGATCTCTTCTGTGGCCTCGGCAACTTTACCCTGCCGATCGCCCATACCGCAGGCCATGTGGTGGGTGTTGAGGGGGACGAGGCGCTGGTGCAGCGGGCGAGGGACAATGCAGCGAGGAATGGCATTGAGAATGCAGCGTTCTATGCCGTGGATCTCCAGGATGAGGAGAGTGGAGGGGTCTGGTTGAACGACCGCTACAACAAGGTGCTGCTCGATCCCCCCCGCAGTGGCGCACTGGAGATCGTCCAGAAGATGCGGAAGATTCAGCCTGAACGGATCGTCTATGTCTCCTGCAATCCATCAACGCTGGCAAGGGACGCAGATGGGCTGGTCAACAACCAGGGGTACCGTCTCATCGCTGCCGGGGTGATGGATATGTTCCCCCATACTGCCCATGTGGAGTCCATCGCACTCTTTGTCCGGGGCGAATGAGTCACTCAGGGGCCTTTCAGACAGCAACCCTGTGAGATTTGAGTGTTACAGCAGATGGTGTCAGCTACCGGCAGCTGTTGATTCGCTGTTCGACCATGGCGGGGCTGAGAGCATGTTTCTCACCCGTGGATGGTTCGAGGCACTCGATGCAACAATCTCTGAGGAGGGGCAGTCACTGCTGCTGGCCAGTGTAGTTGACGGAGAGCGTCTGCTGGCACTGCTGCCACTGACCGGGGAAAACGGGTACTGGCAATCATTTAGCCACCGCTACACGGCGCTCTACAGCCTGTTGCTGTCAGAAGAGAGGCAGAAGGAGGTCCTCTACTGTCTGGCCGAGGGGTTGAGACAATATCCCATCCACTCCATCCAGCTGAGCCCTGTTGCCGAGGATGACGCCAACCTGTTGGGGCTGCAGCAGGCGATGGAATCCCTGGGCTACGAATGTCAACGACACTTTTTTTTCTATAACTGGATCCATCGTACAGAGCAGCGCTCATTCGATGAATACATGGCTAAGAGGCCTGCCCAGCTGCGCAACACCATTGCACGCAAACAGCGCAAGCTGGAGCGTGAACAGGAGTGGACGATACGCATGTTCAGGGGGGGTGAGGTAAAGCAGGGGCTGCTGGATTATCATGCCGCCTACCGGGCCAGCTGGAAGGCGAACGAGCAGTATGCGGAGCTGCTCGATGCAGTGGCGATCAACCTCTCAGTGCCCGGCTGGACCAGGCTCGCTGTTTTGTATATCGATGGCAGACCCGCTGCAGCACAGCTCTGGTTTGTTGTTGAGGGCAGGGCGAGTATCTTCAGGCTGGCCTATGATGAGGCGTGGAAGCGCTACTCCCCCGGCTCCATCCTCACCGCCTGGCTGATGCAGCATGTGATTGATGTCGACAGGGTGGATGAGATCGACTTCCTCACCGGCAATGAGCCCTACAAGCAGGACTGGATGTCAGAACGCAGGCAGCGATGGAGGCTGCTCTTTACCCGGCCACAGAAACCGCAGGGTGATTCTGTCCTGTTGAGGGTTAATCCAAAGGGGCTCTTCAGGCGTATATTCAACAGGAAAAATATCTTGTAACATGCAGATTAATAACAGATATATCTGAGAAAGAAGATTCAACTCAATATGAATAATACACTGAGGGCTTTTTCAGCCGGCACAAGGGACTCCCTGAAATCTGAAAATTTGCGCTACTTTCTCTATGCGCTCGCCATCTTTGTTCTGCTCATCATTGTGCTCTATCAATCACTCCATGGGGTTGCAACCGATCTGTTGGTTGCACTGGAGACAGACGAGGGGTGGACCCCCTGGATTGCCAGAATTGCACTGAATGCACTGCTGGGGATTCTCAGCTACTTCCTGATTGCCCCGGTGGTGCTGACAATCGTCTCCCTGTTCACAGAGAGAATCATCAACAACATCCAACGAGACCGATATCCAGTCCATTCTATAACAGCGGGGGCGGACACTGTTGCGCTTCTGGTCGCAACACTTCGTGTTCTCGGGAAATATCTCCTGCTGATGGTGGTCGTCTCACCACTGCTGCTGGTTGTCGGGATAGGGTATCTGGCCTTCTTCCTGATTGGGTTTATCCTCTTCAGGAGGTTGCTGATGATTGATGTCATGGGGTCCATGATGGCAGTAGAGGAGATCGATGCCAGATCATCGCTATTTGGAGAGAGGCGCTATCTGCTTTCGACCCTGTTGCTCTATCTGTTGACGATGATTCCCCTGGTCAACCTGTTTGTCCCCTATCTGGGGGTCTGCGTGCTTGCCAACGAGGTGATGGGTGAAGGTCAGAAGCAGTAGGGTTCGTCTTGTGTCTATTTCCGATCCAATAACTGACCTTTATCAATAGACACCTTCTTCTGTCTTCTCTATAGTAATCTATATAGAGAAATACGTATTTCTGCGTATGGAGAAAGTGCCTCATCCTAGTTATTTTAAGTCTGTCAGCGTTAGACGAAGACAGTACCCCTTGCTTCGTCCTATCTTCCATATGGGGAAAAATAATGAAGGTGAATACTATGAAACGAATCTCCACGATTGCTGTCGCCGGAATGGTATCAATATCCTTAAGTTCTGTAGCATGGTCATACGATGCGGAAATGGCTGAGGGCTATGCAAAGCTATTCTCTCCTGTAGTGGGGGCAAAAGCAGGTAAAGCTCTCCACTTTGTCAAGCCCGACGCCTTTATCAAGGACATCAAGGCGGGGAAGGAAATTGTAGGGATAGATGTCAGAACACCAGCTGAAACGGGTGTTTTCACGTTGTCTCTACCAAACAGCCTCACAATTCCAGTAAATGAACTTTTTCTTCCAGAGAACCTGGATCGTATTCCTGTGGGCAAACCGGTAATGATCATATGTAAGTCCGGGGCACGGGCAACAGCTGTTGGAACATCACTTCGCAGTATTGGTTTTGATAACGTCTATATATTGAAAGGAGGTATGCAGGCATTAAGTGGTTACTATGGACCCAAACAGGCTTACCAAAAGACTGCATCAACTAAGAAATAGTTGATTAGCAATTACAATGGCTTGCTAAGTATCGACCGATAAGAACGCTCAAGCTGATAGCTTCCCCTTCCATCATGATCTGGGGCAAGCTACGGCTTAGGGCTTAGGGCTTAGGGCTTAGGGAGGAAACGTTATCTCAAATGACTCAAAAGGGTCGACAGA
>CAZYJG010000026.1:0-16730 GCA_964647745.1 uncultured Piscirickettsiaceae bacterium | reverse complement strand
GCCTTGACCACCATCGCCATCGCATTCCAGCGAATATAGGCACGCAGCTTGTGCTCAATCGCCTGATCTCCGGGAATGCGCTCCTGCTGACTCACCGGGATGGTGTTTACATAGGCGGTATTGGAGCTGTAGGGGAGGTTGACGCCCGAGCGACGCGCCCGATCCATCATCTTCTCAATCAGGTAGTGGGCACGATCCGTACCCTCAAACTCAATCACCGACTCCAGTGCATCCAGCCACTCCTGAGTCTCTTGTGGATCCTTGTCACTCATTGTTGCCATTTAACCTCGTTGCGTACCCGGGTGTACGTTATTATTGTTTGGCCGTTATCCTCGGGATCCTGCCCAGGAATAATCTGACGATTCGTTGATCGGTATATCATCGGTTTTTTGGGTAAACAGGTCAAGAAACCATCCCCCTGAAGGGAGAAGTTTTGCAGACAAAACCCTCCCTTTTGTGACATGATCTGCCCATCATTCGAAGAGCAATATTCAGAACCCCCCAGAACCGATGAGTGACTCCATCACCATTACCCGACCCGACGACTGGCACCTCCACCTGCGTGACGGTGATGCGATGCGCTCGGTGCTCTCTGACAGCGCAAGACGGTTTGGTCGAGCCATCGTGATGCCCAACCTCTCCCCCCCTGTCACCACCGTGGAGGCTGCCTCTGAATACAGAAAGCGGATTCTCGAGGCGATCCCGAAGGGCACCCCATTCAGGCCGTTGATGACACTCTATCTGACAGACAACACCTCGGCAGCGGAGATTCAGCGAGCTGCCGATAGCGGCCTGATCAGCGCTGCAAAGCTCTACCCGGCAGGGGCCACAACCAACTCCGACTCGGGGGTGACCGACCTCTCGAAGATCATGGAGACACTGGAGAAGATGGCAGAGGTCAAGATGCCACTACTGGTGCATGGTGAGGTTACCGATCCCGATGTTGACCTGTTTGACCGCGAGGCCCTCTTTATTGAGCGGGTTCTCGCACCAACCCTGGAGCAACTCCCCTCGCTGCGGGTGGTGTTTGAACACATTACAACCCGGGACGGTGTCCAGTTTGTAGAGCAGGCGCCAGAGACGGTTGCAGCAACCATCACCGCACACCATCTGTTGATGAACCGCAATGCCATGTTCAGTGGCGGGATACGCCCCCACCACTACTGCCTGCCAGTGCTCAAGCGAGAGCAGCACCGGGTTGCCCTGGTAGAGGCCGCTACCAGCGGCAGTCCAAAATTCTTCCTCGGGACCGACAGCGCCCCCCACGCCCGTGGCGCCAAGGAGAGCGGCTGTGGCTGCGCCGGGATGTACACCGCACATGCAGCAATCGAGCTCTATGCAGAGGCATTCGAAGAGGCGGGGGCACTTGAGAGACTGGAGGGGTTTGCCAGCTTCTTTGGCGCCGATTTCTATGGCATGGCCCGAAACCGGGAGAAGATCATCCTGGAGAAGAGGTCGTGGGATGTACCATCAGAGCTCCCGTTTGGAGAGGAGACAGTAGTCCCCTTCCGGGCCGGTGAGGAGATCGGCTGGTCTATCCCCTAGGAGCCTCTTGAACGGCAGGGGAGCCTGTACTTGTCAGGCAGGCGCCGCTTCCCATGGGGAAGCCCCAGATGGGAGAGCTCACAGAGTGCATTGCGGTAGACACTGCGCTTGAAGTAGACCACATCCCCAATCGGATCCCAGTAATCGACCCAGCGCCAGGCATCAAACTCGGGGTGTTCAACACGATCCAGCCGCACCTCGGAGTCATGTGCGATTAGCCGCAACAGGAACCACTTCTGCTTCTGTCCCACACAGAGTGGGCGGTTGCCTCCACGAATACAGCGCTTTGGCAGTCGATACTTGAGCCACCCACGGGTCTGGCCCAACAGCTCAACATGGTCAGGCAGGAGCCCAATCTCTTCGTAGAGCTCGCGGTAGACCGCCTCTTCCGGTGACTCATCCTCATCAATTCCGCCCTGGGGAAACTGCCATCCATCCTGTCCGATCCGACGGGCCCAGAAAAGCTTTCCCTCTCCATTGATGACGATAATGCCTACATTTGCGCGATAACCATTCTCATCAATCACGTCAGCTGCCCAAAATGTTCTCTGTGTATTATTGGGGGCCCCTGAATTGGTATCTGTCCAGACATGGAGTCCCTTATAGTCTGCTTGAAGTTTAGCACATAAGTGGGGGCAGTTTGCTTGCTGTACAATACGCCACAACAGATCAACCACACAGGAGAGACCCTTCCATGGCGCTGGCCATCTTTGACCTCGACAACACCCTGATTGCAGGGGACAGCGACCATCTGTGGGGGGAGTTTCTGGTCCGCCATGGCCATGTGGATCCCATTCTCTACCGACAGGAGAATGACCGCTTCTATGAGGAGTACCAACAGGGGAGGCTCAATATCCAGGAGTGGCTGGAGTTTCAGTTCGAACCGCTGGCCGCCCACTCCGCTGCACTACTGAATGAGTGGCGCGAGCTCTTTATCCGGGAGGATATTCACCCCATCATGCTGCCAAAGGCGGAGGCACTGATTGATTCTCACCGCAACAAAGGGGATACCCTGCTGATCATCACTGCAACCAACCGCTTCATTACTGAACCGATCGCTGCGCTATTGGGGATTGACCATCTGATTGCCACAGAGCCGGAGCAGGTGGATGGGGAGTATACTGGCCGGGTCGATGGGGTCCCCTCCTACAAGGAGGGGAAGATTACCCGCCTCAATGAGTGGCTTGCAGGGCAAGGACTCTCAATCGAGGGGAGTACCTTCTATAGCGACTCCCATAATGACCTCGCTCTCCTGAATCGTGTCGACCACCCGGTTGCTGTCGATCCGGACGAGATCCTGAGCGGCGTTGCCGAAGAGAAGGGGTGGCCAATCCTATCGCTTCGAGATCAGAAGTAGCTGGGGTCTCCGGACAGCCATGAGAGAAAAACTGCAGCGCACCCGTATCCAGATCTCCTCCAGAAAGTTGTGGAAGAGGCAGCTGGTCTTCTGGGGTGGGGCACTGGCCACCGGTGGATCGGTTGCACTCTTTGTGATCCTTGGCCAGCATGTTGAGTTCCTCTTCAGGGAGATGGTCAGCCACTCCCCCTGGCTGCCGTTCCTGCTCGCACCGGTCGGACTGGTGGTGATCTCTCTGCTCACCAGAAACTACTTCCCCAATGCACAGGGGAGTGGAATCCCACAAACCGTTGCAGCACTGGAGATGGCCTCCCATGAGGCACGAAAAACCCTGCTCTCCCTGAAACTTGCAGCAGGGAAGATCCTGCTCACACTGCTGGGGCTCCTCTGCGGGGCCTCCGTTGGGCGTGGAGGGCCGGCAGTCCATATTGGGAGCTCCATTCTCTTCTCAATGGGGCGCTATGCCCATTTCCCCCGTTACAACCTAGACTATGGTCTGATACTTGCCGGCGGTGCTGCTGGACTTGCCGCGGTATACAATGCCCCTCTGGCAGGGATCTTTTTTGCAATTGAGGAGCTCAGCCGCTCCATTAATGGACGCATCAATAGTCTAATTCTGGGCGCCATACTGATCTCCGGGGTCATTGCTCTTCTCATTCTGGGAGAGTACAGCTACTTTGGCCACAGCGGTGCGGCCCTGCCGTTCACCCTCACAGGGCTTGGTGCCGTTCTGGTCTGTGGCCTTGCTGGCGGGGTGGTTGGCGGACTCTTTGCATCGGGGCTGATTCATGGAACGCGTCGTATTGCCCCGCATCTGCGTGCCCACCCCATCATCATCCCGGCACTCTGTGGCCTGACTCTGGCCACCCTGGGGCTGCTCTCCGGGAACAGCATATTCGGGACCGGATACCATGAGACACAGGCGATCATCTCCGGTGAGGGGGAGTTTGGGCTGCTCTATCCATTTCTCAAGATGCTGGCCACCATATCATCATTCCTTGCCGGCATTCCCGGCGGTATCTTCGGCCCCTCACTGGCTACCGGGGCTGGGCTGGGGGCCGGGATTGCACAGTGGTTTCCAGCCGAGATTCTCTCTGCTGTAATCCTGTTGGGGATTGCCGGTTACTTCGCCGGCATGATCCAGACACCCATTACCGCCTTTGTAATCATCATGGAGATGACCGACAATCAGCAGATGTTACTGCCGCTCATGGCCACTGCCTTTATCGCCTTTGGTGTATCGAGGCTATTCTGCCCAACCCCCCTCTATCAGGCACTGGCAAAAGAGTTTACCCAGCGAGGAGAACAATGAACCGAACCCTTCTGAAAATTGCCCAGCCCACTATTCTGGCCATTGTGGTTGGCACGCTATTTATCTACTTCAGGGAGAGTTTCCTGAGTGCAAAGGTGATCCACCTGCTTGGCCTGATCTCCTGGTTTGCCGGGCTTTTCTACCTGCCGCGTCTCTTTGTCTACCATGCGATGAATGAGAGCAGCGACACCGATGAGACACTGAAAATCATGGAGCAGAAGCTTTTCCGGTACATCATGACCCCTGCGGCAATTCTGACCCTGGCGACTGGGGTATGGATGGTTGATCTGTGGCAGTGGACGTTTCCGGAGTGGCTGATGCTCAAGTTGATGCTGGTGGTTCTGCTACTGATTTACCACTATCAGTGCTGGAGATATCTCATCATCTTCAGAGAGGGAGAAAACCGCAAGAGCCACACCTTCTACCGCTTCTTCAATGAGATCCCCACCCTGTTGCTGATTGGAATTGTCATCCTGGTCGTTGTCAAACCACTCTTGCGGTAGCCACAACCCGCAACCCCTCCACCCCAGAACGGAAAAACCCGGGAGCCAGCCCCGGGTTTTTCTGCCAGATCGTGCTGCCCTCTATGAACAGCCACCCCCTGCAGATCCGCAGGTTCCACACCCGCCACCGGCTGGTGCCTTGGTGTTGTTGAAGACAAAGCTTGGACCCTGTGGGCCATTGATATAGTCAATCTCCACACCATCCAGGGTGGCCAGACACTGTGGATCCACATAGATATTCAACTCATCAGACTCCAGTACCGCATCCTCATCACCAATGGAGTCGGCAAAGGTCATCCCCCACTGTGTGCCGCTGCAGCCACTGCCTGCAACATAGATACGAACACCCTTGATCTCCTCATTGTCCTCGGACTGCAGCAGCGCAGCCAACTGCTGCTCTGCATCACTGGAAATCTTGAACTCATCGGTAACTGCAACTGCCATCACTCTAAACCTCTTTTTTGTTTCATCAGATCCTCCAATTGTACCACCATCCTGATAAAGGAAAAGGATTTTCCTGACTCTTTTGGTCGGGTTTATGCTCACCTGTTCAGAGGGTGGTGGCCAAGACCGGAAACGGAGGATAGAATCATTTCCCATGAAAAATCGAAAAATTGCATTCATTGGTGGCGGAAACATGGCCTTCAGCCTGATTGGCGGCCTGATTTCGGGAAATTGTCCAGGTTCCAACATTCAGGTTTCGGACCCCAAGCAGGAGCGGCTGGAGATGATGCAGGAGAAGTTTGGGATCATCCCCTTCCTCTCCGACAATCGTGCAGCGGTAGAGGGAGCTGACGCCATTGTGCTGGCGGTGAAGCCCCAGATTCTTGCCAAGGTTGCAACGGAGATTGGAGCGGCAATTGGAGAGCGTCCTGATGACTCTGCGCTGATTATCTCAATTGCTGCAGGGGTCAGGGAGTCTGATCTTCAGCGCTGGCTGGGTGGCGGCTGTGCGATTGTCCGCACCATGCCCAACACCCCGGCCCTGCTTCGCAGTGGTGCCACAGGGCTCTATGCCAATCCGCATGTTAGCGAACAGCAGAAGGATCTTGCCGAGTCTATCATGCGTGCCGTGGGAACTGCCATCTGGCTGGAAGAGGAGCAGCAGCTGGATGCAGTGACTGCACTCTCCGGCAGTGGACCCGCCTACTTTTTTCTCCTGATGGAGGCGATGGAGGCAGCCGGAAAGGAGCTGGGGCTGCCGGAGGAGACGGCTCGCATCCTCACCCTTCAGACCGCATTCGGGGCTGCCAAGATGGCCCTGGAACGGCCGGAGAGCAGTGCCGACCTGCGCAAGATGGTGACCTCACCCGGCGGGACCACCGAGCGGGCAATCGCCCTCTTTCAGGAACAGGGGCTGGAGGAGATCGTATTGAATGCCCTCACTGCCGCCCGTGACCGCTCCATTGAACTGGCCGATATCCTGGGGAACGACTGAAATGCCAATGTCCCATACATCCGGTGCCGGACTCTTCCTGCTGCAGGCGCTATTCGGTATTGTGATCCTGATTCTCCTGCTGCGCTTTCTCTTCCAGTTGATGCGTGTTGACTTCTACAACCCGATCTCACAGACCGTTTCACGAATCAGCGATCCGGTTCTGCGCCCCATCCGCCCCCTGCTCCCCTCCTCAAGGCGGATCGATAGTGCATCACTTGTCCTGCTTCTGCTACTGCAGTTCCTCCATCTGCTGTTGATCGCCTCGCTGCAGGGCATTCAGGCAAACCTGCTGGGGCTGGCCATTCTCTCGGTCACCGAACTCCTCTCTCTGACTGCCGGCATCTTCTTCTGGTCCATCATTATCCTTGCAGTATTGAGCTGGTTTCAGCCACATGCTCACCACCCTGGTGTCTCCATGCTGCAGCAGCTGAGTGACCCGTTACTAGGCCCCATTCGACGGCGCATACCGCCCACAGCCGGGGTCGATTTCACACCGATCATTGCACTGCTTGGAATCAAGGTTGCCGAATTCCTCCTTGTTGCACCGTTACAGGATATTGCCGGAATGTTGCTGCGATAGTGAACTCTGGAGAGAGCCTCTACCGGTAGCAGGGGAGAGTCCAGAACCTCAATCAAGAATCCAGCACCCACTCCTCCGCTGATTGCACCCAAACCAAACAGTCATTACACTCTCGCCATGCCTGAGCAGTTTCCACAAGACTCCGTCGGTCTGGTCACCCCACAAACCATCCACTTTGATCAGCCCCTGGAGCTGGTCAGTGGCACCACACTGGGGAGCTATGAGTTGGTCTACGAGACCTACGGAGTGCTCAATGCCGAGAAGAGCAATGCCATCCTGATCTGCCATGCCCTCTCGGGCAGCCACCATGCCGCAGGGTACCACCTCGATCGTGACGGCAAGCCGGAGCGCAAGCCGGGCTGGTGGGAGACTGCAATCGGCCCAGGAAAACCGATTGATACCAACCGTTTCTTCGTGGTCTGTCCCAACAATCTCGGAGGGTGCAATGGCTCTACAGGCCCCATCAGCACCAACCCGGAGACAGGAAAGCCCTACGGGCCAGACTTTCCAATCGTTACCGTAGAGGACTGGGTCAATAGTCAGGCCCGGCTGGCCGATGAACTGGAAATTGGCCAGTGGGCAGCGGCTATCGGGGCAAGCCTCGGTGGCATGCAGGTGCTGCAGTGGAGCATCGCCTTTCCGGAGCGGATTCAACATGCCGTTGTCATTGCCGCCGCCCCCAAGCTTACGGCACAGAACATTGCATTCAATGAGGTGGCCCGGCAGGCAATCCGCACCGATCCAGACTTCCATGAGGGGCGCTATCTGGAACAGGGCACCCTTCCCGAGCGGGGGCTGCGACTGGCCCGAATGCTGGGCCATATCACCTACCTCTCGGATGAGTCGATGGGGACAAAGTTTGGCCGTGAGCTGCGAGAGGGTCAGATAAAGTACGATTATGGGGTAGAGTTTCAGGTAGAGAGCTATCTGCGTTATCAGGCAGACTCTTTTGTGGGTAAATTTGATGCCAACACCTACCTGCTGATGACCAAGGCACTCGACTACTTTGACCCGGCCCATCCCCATGGGGATGATCTGGCTGAGGCTCTGCGCAGTGTGACAGCAAAATTTTGTGTAATCTCCTTTACCAGTGACTGGCGCTTCTCGCCCCAGCGCTCACAGGAGCTGGTTCGTGCCCTGCTGGATAATGACCTGAGCGTCAGCTATGCTGAAATCAGTGCCCATCAGGGACATGACGCCTTCCTGATGCCCATCGCCCACTATCTTGATGTCTTTCACGCCTATATGGGGCGGATCGCCACACCACCTGCCGAACCCCAATCTGCCATGGAGGGAGAGTGATCATGCTTCGTCCTGATCAGGAGATGATATGCAACTGGATTCAGCCGGGAACCCGGATTCTCGATCTGGGTTGTGGTGACGGGACACTGTTGAGATACCTGACAGATCATCTCAATATCGAGGGGTACGGGCTGGAGCTGGATGACAGCAATGTGCTCAGTAGCCTGGAAAACGGGATCAACGTGATTCAGTCTGATCTGGACCGTGGGCTGGCGGACTATTTTGATGACGACTCCTTTGATTATGTCATCATGAGCCTGACGCTACAGGCGATGAACTTTCCGGACCAACTGCTGGATGAGATGCTGCGTGTCGGGAAACAGGGGATCATCACATTCCCCAACTTTGGACACTGGAAAAACCGTCTGCAGCTGATGTTTGGTGGCAGGATGCCGGTAACCCGGGCGCTACCCAACAGCTGGTACAACACACCCAACATCCACCTCTGTACCGTGGATGACTTTGAGAAGCTCTGTGAGGAGAAGGGGATCCGTATTCTGGAACGTACTGTTGTCGACAACCAGCATCGTGAACCCGCCCTGCTGAGACTCTCACCAAACCTGTTGGGTGAGACAGCCATCTACCGCTTTGAACGGATCCCCTACCACTAGGGACCTCTCCAAGAGACTCCAAACTCCTCCACCCACCCTGTAAATGGGTGAAGTCACGCTTGAAATCCCACAGGAATTGGGAGAATATCTATCGTGCAAATAACAACAATATTGATACAACAACTACCAAAGGAAATTGGAAATGAAACTGAAAACCAGCCTCTTCACCCTGCTCTGCGGGTTGCTCATCTCTATTCAGGCCAGTGCTGAACAGTCTGTCAGCTTTGGTGACTATGTTGTCCACTATAACGCCTTCCGCTCGGACTCCATCCCGGCTGAGGTTGCCCGTCGTCACGGCATTGTCCGAAGCAACCACAGGGCCGTGATCAATATCACCGTGATGAAGAGAGGACAGGATGGCACCACTGCCCCAATTCCTGCGCGGGTCTGGGGCTCCACAACCAACCTCAACAACCAGTTGAGCACGCTCCACTTCTTCCCGGTGCGTGAACAGAACACCATCTACTATCTGGATCAGTTCCGGATTGGCAATAACGATACCCTGAAGTTCCAGATCCATGTTGACCCAACCCCTTTCAGCACCAGTTCTGACAGTGTGGGTGCCAGCGACAATGGCAGTGCAGAGACCATTGAGTTCACACAGAACTTCTTTACCGGCTAAAGCGCTCCCATCTATCGGACACCTGGATCTTCAGGTGGGCCAGCATCAACAGAGGGCTCCCCCCATGGGAGAGCCCTTTTTTCTGCCTCCCTCCTTTCTTCTGCCTCCTTGTTAGAGAGGCGCTGAGCAGAATCAGATCACCCGCTCATTGCCCCCATCAACCGGCAGCTGTGCAGCCGTGGTCTTTGCAAACAGCGGGCCGCACATCTCTGCTGTCAGCTCTGCCACATCACGACTGGTCACCTCAACCTTGAGAACATTGCGGCTCTTGTACTCCTCAACACTCATGCCGTAGTGGTCTGCCCGCGCCTGCAGCACCTCTTCACTCCAGATTCCGGTATCGAAGACTGCATCGGGATGGAGTGCATTGATCCGGATCCGGTCCGCCCCCCACTCCAGCGCCGCAATCCTCATCAGCTGGGTCAGAGCAGCCTTGGATGCCGAGTAGGCTGCAGCACCGACCCCCGGCGCAGGGACATTCTTGGATCCCATCACCACCACACGCCCCCCATTGGGAGCCTGCCTCAGCAGCGGATGACACTCGCGCATCAGCGCCAGGTTTGCATCGAGATTGACCCGCATCACCTGCTGCCAGCTCTCTGTGCCCAACTTTGCAATCTCTGTTCCCCCAGGGAACATCCCCGCATTGAGCACGACCATATCAATCCCACCAAAGTGTCTGACACCACGCTCCAGGGCCTCACGCTGCGCCTGCTCATCCGCAATATCGCAACAGACTCCAAGATAACCGGGGTTGTCATAAAGGCCAGCGACATCGGGGTTGATATCGAGCCCAATGACTGCAGCACCCCGATTCAGGAAGGAGTCCACACAGGCCTTGCCAATTCCGGATGCAGCACCGGTAATAAGGGCAACCTCACCCTGAAACAGGGGCGCACTCCCCCCCTTCTTCAGTTTGGCCTGCTCCAGATCCCAGTACTCCAGATCGAAGATATCGGCAGCAGGCAGTGCCCGCCACCCCCCCAGCTGCTCTGCACGCTGGATACAGCTCATCGTGTGCTCATAGAGATCGGAGACGATTCCCGCCTCGACGGCACTCTTGCCCACCACACAGAGCCCCAGCTCACGATCCAGCACCACACGCGGTGCCGGGTCCAGCATCCGCTTCTCCTCCTTCGCATGGGGTGCATGGGCATCAAAGTAGCTGCGGTACTGCTCAACGTATTCGGAGACCGATTGCCCAACCATCGGTATACGCTTGGTTCGCAACACATGGTCCGGGGTAACCGGCCCCCGGGTGGCAATCTCTGCAACATTGGGGAGGCGGGAGAAGTGAAGCCCGGCAACACTCTCTGTCATCTGCACAACCATGGGGCGCCCTGCCGCAGAGGAGATCTCTGCACGCAGTCCGGCAATGGAGCCCATGCACTCACCATCAAACCGCAACTCACTGCTCTGTTCAATATCCCAGGCACCTTGATCCTGCAGGTACTGCTCCGCCATCGAGACCAACTCAACCATCCGCTCATAGGACTCCTGCGCAGAATCACTAAATGTAAAGACCCCGTGGTTCAGCAGAACCATCCCGACAGTCTCATCGGTTGCCTCCCGGGAAAAGGCCTCGCCGACCTGTCGTGCGAGGTCAAATCCGGGCATTACATAGGGGACCACGATCACCCGATCCCCATAGAGAGATCTGACCCTCTCCTCACCATCAACACTGTTGGTCAGGGTGACCACTGCATCGGCATGGGTATGGTCCACAAAACGGAAGGGAAGCACCGCATGGAGGATGGTCTCTACGGAGGGAGAGGGTGCCCCCGCCAGTGTCATCTCGGTCTTCAGCGCATTGACCATCTCTGGGTCACTCAATGACTCCAGCCTTGCCAGCTTTTTCATCGGCTCCAGCCGAACAGGTGCAAACCCCGCCGCCTCGATGGTGGCAAGGTCCCAGCCACTCCCCTTGACGTAGAGGATCTCCTCCTCTTCCCCAACCAGGTTGCTTTCGGTCACCTTTACGGAGGTATTTCCACCACCATGGAGGACCAATGTCGGGTCACTCCCAAGCAGGCGTGAGCTATAGACACGCAGCTCCAGGTCACTCCGACACCTTGCTGCCTCATCCTGACTCCAGTGGGATTGCATGCGTTGCTGTTTCATCGACTACTCCATTATGTTGTTGGTTACGGACCGCTGAAGATGGCGCCCAATCCACCACAGCAGCAGTAGTGCAGGGGTCACCATCAGGGCGGTCAAGAGGAAGAAGGTAAACCAGTCTCCACCCAATCCATCCACCACCACTCCGCTGAATGAGGCCACTGTGGTCCTTCCAAGATTCCCAAGAGAGGCCATCAACGCATACTGGGTTGCTGTATAGGTACGACTGGTGAGATAGGAGATAAAGGTGACAAAGGTGACTGTGGCAAAGGAGGAGGTAAAGTTATCGAGCACGACCGCAGTGGCAAAAATGGTGGTATTGGGGCCTGCAAGTGCCAGCCAGGAGAAGAGCAGGTTGGTGGAGGCCATCGCAACCCCCCCAATCATCAGCCCCCGAACAATCCCGAAACGGGCATTGAAGACCCCGGCGACCAGTGAGAAGACAATCGTGACCCACCACCCCACCAGTTTGGAGTAGGTGGCGATCTCACTGTTGCTGAATCCGATCTCCTTGTAGAAGACGATCGACATCCTCCCCAGAAAGGCCTCCCCCAGCTTGAATAGGAAGATAAAGGCCAACACAGTGAATGCCAGGCGCCAGCCATTACGGCGAAAAAACTCGGCAAACGGCTCTACAACGGTCACTGCCCACCAGGCCATCCAGTGCTGTGCCTGATGGGACTCCACATGGTGCTCCTCCAGCTCCTCCTCGTAATGGATCTCCGTCTCATGCTGTTTCTGCGCTCTGCTGCTCTCCGGCTCACGAATCCTCCAGACCATCCAGGAGAGCAACAACATGATCCCGGCCATCACCCCATAGACTGATGACCACTCCATCCCTGGAAGATCCGACAGGTAGAGGGCCAGCGCACCCGGAACACTGAACCCGGTCCACCACCCGCTGGTGGTAATTGCTGCAGCGTGGGGAATGCGCTCCGCCTCATCACTGCCAATAATCTCGATACGGTAGGCATCCACTGCAACATCCTGGGTTGCTGATGCAACTGCAATCAACAGTGCCAACAGGCTGGTCCAGAGCAGATTGGCAGCGGGGCTGGTCAGACCAATTGCAACTGCCGCAACCATGATGGTCCACTGCATCAATACAATCCAGGAGCGGCGCTGACCCAGTAACCTTCCAAGCACTGGAACCCGTAGACGATCCAGCAGTGGAGCCCAGAGAAAGTTGAGTGCATAAACCACAAACACAGAACCGAAGAAGCCGATGGCTGTGCGGGTCAGCCCCGCCTCCTGCAGCCAGGCAGTCATGGCGGATCCAATCAATACCCAGGGGAAGCCACTGGAGAATCCAAGCAGAAAGATCCAGACCATGCGTCTGTCCCGGAACAGCAACAGTGCCTGGCGGAGTGTGGTTGTTGAGATTCTGGGCTGCAAAATGGATTCTTGTCGAAGATATCGGGGTGGCGGTGAGTATATAATGCGCCCACTTGATACGCTATTTTTTGGAGCCAGGAAAGCCATGCAGAACTACAAGAGGGATTTTCTCGATTTCGCAATCGCAGCCGATGTTCTCCGTTTCGGAGAGTTCACCCTGAAATCGGGGCGCATCAGCCCCTATTTTTTCAATGCTGGCCTCTTCAATACCGGCGCCCACCTGGCCCGCCTCGGGAAGTACTATGCTGCCGCCATTGTTGAGAGCGGCATTGAGTTTGACCTGCTCTATGGGCCGGCCTACAAGGGGATCCCGCTGGCAGCTGTAACCGCCGTCTACCTGGCAGAGGAGCACGGCCACGATGTTCCGTTTGCCTTCAACCGCAAGGAGGCGAAGGATCACGGAGAGGGGGGGGTGATTGTTGGTGCCCCCCTAAAGGGGCGGATACTGGTGATTGATGATGTGATCTCTGCAGGCACCTCGGTACGGGAGTCTGTCGATATCATCCATGCCAATGGCGCAGAGTTTGCCGGCGTGGTGATCTCTCTGGATCGTCAGGAGAGGGGGCAGGGGGAACAATCCGCCATTCAGGAGGTGGAGTCTCAATATGGGGTGGAGGTTGCCAGTATTGTTACCCTGACCGATCTGGTGACCTATCTGCAGGATCGATCTGATATGGGTGAGTCCCTGGAGCGGGTACAGCAGTACAGGGCGCAGTATGGTGCCTAGATCCCGCCTCTGAACCACCCCAAAACAACAAAACCTCTGAACAGGTATGTGTACAACTGCGCAGCCCGTTCAGAGGTTTCTCAATAGAGGAGGACCTTTCGGGCCCCTTCCGTTTTTCTCTTCAGCTTCTTTTGTTGCTTCCTCCGAGCACACCCCGCTGGCAGCCATTTCTGGAAAATGAGCGACAGTGTAGCAATAACACGCCCGCTGCCGCAATGACACCAAAAGAGAGAAAAATTACTGTTCCATCCATAGCCATCGCTCCTTATCCTTCAGTCTTCTTCAATAACGCATCCATTCCATAGCGCTGGGCAATCATCGCCAGCTGCTTCCTGTAGTACATCACCGCACTGTTGTTGTTTGCCGAGACATCATAGATCTTCCATCCATCCTTCGTGGGGTGGAAACGGAATGTGATCTTGACCGGAAATCCTCGCGGGTGGGTGATACGGGCGGCAACACTGACCTCCTTGCCAAAGCGGGAGCGCTTTGCAGGATAGAAGGTGACACGGTGGTTGGTGTAGGCGTAGGTCGCAATCTGCTGACCCAGTGCTGTCATGAACATCTCCTTGAGCTTTGCCGACAGCTTTTTGACATCCTCGTCACTCAGCTCCTTGGACATCTTCCCCGTTGCCAGGCGGGTCATGTGTTCAAAATCAAAGTAGGGACCCAGCTCCTTGTTTACAAAGTCCAGCACATTGGAGAGATCCGTACTTCCCGTTCTCCGCAGGTAGGAGAAGGTCTGCTCCACCCCCTGTCGCAACAGCTGGTCGGGCGTGGCCTGACGGATGGGCCGGTAACGGCGCATTGGGACCGGTGCCTTGTAGGGTGAACCATAGCTGGTAGCACCTGGCGTGCGATACCCGTAGCGCTTGTAGTAATCCTGTGCATCTGCTGCAGGGATTACCAGTATGGCCCCAAATAGTGCCAGTAACAGCTTCTGAAATACTATCCGCTTCATCTCATTCCCTCTTCTCTGCTTCCTTTCAATGCCCTCTCCAAGATAAAAAAATGCCCAGCCTGAAAATCCTTTTTCAACTTAGGCACGAGGATCTACCCCGTTTGTGCAGCTGGGCCAGGCTCTTGGAGGAAAACTCTCAATAGATCTTGTTCACCATTTTCGAGGCAGACTGATCAATGGATCTCCATCGTAACGTCAACCACATTTACTCTCACCACAGTTGAGGCAGGTCATGCACCCATCCATCTTGATCACCGCCTTGGTACTGCATTTGGCGCAGAGTTGCGCCCCTGCCGGAAAGCTGCCCCCCTCCGATCCACCGCTCCCTTCAGCTGCAGCAGGCTCAGCTGGTGACGCAGCTGTCTCCGCAGAGGCCCCCTCAAATTCAGCACGCTTCTTCTCCAGAAATGCCTTCTGGTGGTCATCCATGCAGTCTCCACCGATCATTCCGATGAACTTCAGATGGCACTCGATACAGTCCCCAATCTCGGCCACCAGTGAGGGCATGTATTTACCCCCCTTCTTGAAATAGCCGCCGCGGGGATCAAATACGGAACGTAGCTCCTCCACCAGGAAGGTGACATCCCCCCCCTTGCGGAAGACCGCCGAGATGATTCTGGTCAGTGCCACAATCCACTGGAAGTGGTCCATGTTCTTGGAGTTGATAAAGACCTCAAAGGGACGACGCTGCTCATGCTCGGTCCCCTCATTCAGCAGGATGTCATTCACGGTAACATAGAGCGCATGCTCGGAGAGCGGGGTCTTGATCTTGTAGGTGGACCCCAGAAGCTGATCCGGACGCTCCAGCTTTTCGTGCATCTGGATCACATTGTTCTTCTCTGTCTGGGCAACCTCTGCAGCACCGCTCTCGTCCATCACCTGATAACCAACAATTTTCTTTTCGATCTTCACTGTCATTTTTCTATCCCCCTGAAAGTCCTCAGAACTTTCCGTAGTACCCCTCTTTCAGTGCATCATAGAGATTGGCGGCGGTATGCACCTCTCCGTCATACTCAATCTCCTCATTGCCCTTCAGTTCAATGGTTGCACCATCCTCAGTCTCAAAACGGTAGGTGGTATTCTCCAGATCCTGCTCCTTGACCAGTACCCCCTGGAAGGCCTCCGGATTGAAGCGGAAGGTGGTACACCCCTTGAGCCCCTTCTCATAGGCATAGAGGTAGACATCCTTGAACTCACCGTAGTCAAAATCGGTCGGGATATTGACCGTCTTGGAGATGCTGGAGTCGATCCAGCGCTGGGCAGCGGCCTGCACATCCACATGCGCCTTGGGATTGATGGTCTCGGAGGAGATAAAGTAGTCCGGCAGTGCATTCTCCGGCTCCTCCGCATAGGGCATCGCCTCCTTGTTGACCAGCTCCCGATATGCCAGCAGCTCATAGGAGTAGACATCCACCTTCTCCTTGCTCTTCTTCCCCTCGCGAATGATATTGCGCGAGTAGTGGTGGGCAAAGCTGGGTTCAATTCCGTTACTGGCATTGTTGGCCAGCGAGAGTGAGATGGTCCCTGTCGGTGCAATCGAACTATGGTGGGTAAAGCGGCTCCCCACCTCGGTCATCTCTGCCATCAGCTCCGGCTCCACCTCTGCCATCTGCTGCATGTAACGGCTGTATTTTGCATGCAGTACCTTGCCCAGGATCGCATCACCAACACTCCAGCCATCCTCTGCCATCTCGGGACGCAGGCGCAACATGGACGCTGTGACCTCATACTCCTGCTCCAGAATCGGGGCAGCCCCCTTCTCCCTTGCAAGCTCGACCCCGGTTCTCCAGCCGGTTACCGCCAGCTCGCGGGTTACCCTCTCGGTAAACTCCAGCGATGCATCGTCTCCGTACTTCATCCCCAGCATGGTCATGGTGGAGCCCAGCCCCAGATAGCCCATGCCGTGGCGGCGCTTGGTCATGATCTCATCCCGCTGCCTTCCGAGTGGAAGTCCATTGATCTCAACCACATTATCCAGCATGCGGGTGAATGTGGAGATCACCCTGCTGTACCCCTCCCAGTCAAAACGGGCCGCCTCACTGAACGGGTTCTCCACAAATCGGGTCAGATTGATGGAGCCCAGCAGGCAGGAGCCATAGGGGGGGAGTGGCTGCTCGCCACAGGGGTTGGTTGCACGAATATTCTCGCAGAACCAATTATTGTTCATCTCATTGACCTTGTCGATCAGAATGAAGCCGGGCTCTGCATAATCATAGGTGGAGGACATGATGACATCCCAGAGACGCTGGGCACGGAGCT
>CAZYJG010000025.1:0-16915 GCA_964647745.1 uncultured Piscirickettsiaceae bacterium | reverse complement strand
CTGCAGTCGGCAGTGACTCCATCCCTGCACAGGCAATCACCAGCGGCTGTTTCGGGCTCTCTGCCGCCACCTCCGCAGCAGAGGCCGCAATCTCTACCAGCTGCTGAGTACCCGCCTCACCAAGCGCACCCTCCACCCCCTCCACTACATGTTGCAGAGACTCCTCAACCGAGGCACGGAGTGTCCTCTCCAGTGAATCACGATCGACCAGACCGCTGCCGCCACTCACCACATGCGGCAGCCACTGGTCACGATGGCTCAGCATCTCTGTCAACATCCGCTCCAGCTGGGAGAGATCATTGTCGAGCCACCCCAGCAACTGAATCAGCGGGGCACCACCTGCCTCCTCAAGACGACCAATCGTGCGCCGGGCGGCACCGGCAAAGGCCTCCTCCGCATCATCACTGATCCCCGGCACCCCTCCGAATGATGCCATTACCGGCATCTGCCGAACCAGCCGTGCATTGAGGCTGTCCATGGTGCGGATCTCAAGACGGCCAGGGTTGCTCAGCAGATTCCACCCCTGTTTCCGGTCCTGCTCCAGTGCGCCCCGCGCCAGCTCCCATGTTCGGGCATGGTGGGTCCCTTTTTCCGGAGAGGGCTGATGGGCCGCCTGCTGCAGCGCCTTGAGCAGCCGCCCACGCATCTCACCCGCCGCCTTGCGGGTAAAGGTGATGGCCAATATTTCCTCGGGGCTGCCGACACCCTGCAACAATCCCAGGACTCTCTGGGTCAGCAGCTCCGTCTTTCCGGACCCGGCAGGGGCCTGGACGATAAAGGAGCGCTCTGGATCAAGCACCTCGGAACGTACGGTTCTGTCCTGCTGAAACCGCTGCTCCGCCTCTGGCGGTGACAACCCCTTCCAACTCATCCGTCACCCCTCCCATACTCGACACGACAGAGGGGCTCCAGCCCGCAGTACTGGCAGCTGCCTCTCCCCCTGAGGGGGGCAACCGTGGCAACCCCCTGGTGAAACTCCCGTGCAAGGGATGCAACCACCCCCTTCCAGTGGTCAAGCTGCTGCTCCCAGGGGTGGGTGACAACCACCTTTTTGTAGCGCCCTCCATCGGCCCCCTGCAGCAACTCCTCATCTGCCTGCTCCCCCTTGTAGGCCACCTCATCCACCCGCAGCTGGCCAAACAGCACTGCGGAGACCTGCTCCAACAGGGTGGCATAGAGTGGAAGCTGTGGCTCCTCGGGACGCTCCCCCTGCCAACTGGTTCGGCTTACCCGCCCCCCCTTGTAGTCGATCAGGATACGCCGTCCATCCTCCAGGCGATCCACACGGTCCATCTTGATGGAGAACGTAATCCCCCCAAGCTCAACTGCATGCAGCTGCTCCATCTCCTCAACCACAAACTCCATGACCCGGTTGCGATCAAGCTCCAGTGCCCGCAGCGCAAGCCTGCTCAGCCTCCCGGACTCATTCTGTGAGAAATGCGCCCCCATTCGATCCTTTCTGGAGTGGCGAAACCGCTCCACGACCTCATCCGCAACCTGGACAACCAGGCGCCTCAACGCCGCCCCATCGAGCCCCTTCAGGCGGAGCGAGGAGCCCTCCAGTCGACGCCAGCACTGCTCCAGCATCTGGTGCAATAGTGTCCCCCGCTCCCTGGCATCCAGCCCCGGATGCTCCTGCTCGACCCGCTCTGCCTGGAGCCGGTGACGCACAAAGGCACGGAAGGGGCACTGCGCCTGATTTGCCAGTATTGAACTGCCTCCCGACACCCTGGAGCCCTGCTCCAGCTCAAGAGTCCCCTCCTCAATCTGCTCCAGTGCAGAGCGGTTACTCTCACCAATCCACCATGATTCACTCTCTCTATCGAAGTGGTCAGCCGGCAGGGTGGGAAGTGATGCCAACAGCGGTGTTGCCTGAATTGACTCCTCCCCCCCCTCCTTCAGGGTCTGGGAAAAGCTGCAGTGGACGAGCGCAGAGGAGGCGACAAGCCCCTTCAGCATCTCTCCAGCCATCTCAATCGCCCCCGACTTGTCTGCAGCAGGAATCCGCTCGATCTGCCAGCTGTATGGCAGCAGTGGTGAGAGCTCATGAGGGGGAGGCCAGCTTCGATCGTCGCACCCCATGACCCAGAGGGCATCAAACTGGATCCCCTCCGCCTCTTCCGGGGTCATGATCTCAACATCCCCTCTCCCCCCTCCCGGGAAGCACTCCATCGATGAGAGGATCTGTCTCAACTCACTAAGCGCCCGGGACAGTGAGATCTCCCCAATAAAATCGCCCAGCGAGGAGAAGCGATCCAGCCCCTCCCGCCAGCTGTTGTAGGCAACAAGTGCGGTCTCACTCCTCTCACCATTCTCTGCCCACTCAAAAAAGGAGAGGCCGTGGCTGATCTGGAGTGCCCACTGCGTCGGCGCTGCTCTCACCCCATCGAGTTCCAGCGCCTCCAGCGCCTTCAGTGCCCCGAGGAGACGTGGTGCCGGCAGACTCTCCTGCTGCTCCAGCAGTCGGATCAGGGCGGGGAGTGACACCTCTGGATTGCCCCACTGCCGCAGCTTCAACTCAACCATGGATCGCCCATCCATCTCCGCTCCCAGCAGCAGCCATGGGGAGCGCAGCAGTGAGGCAGTCTCCAGCAGGGGAAGCCCTCTCTGGACCAGAACCATCAGCTGTAGTGCGGTATGGATCCGGGGATCCTGCAGTAGTGGAACCCCAGAAGAGAAGTGGTAGGGGAGCTGCCGGAGTTGGCGGACAGCCTGCTGTGGGGCCACCACACGGCTGAATCGCTCATCGATATGGTTGCGCCTTCCGGAGAGCCCGGGGACAGCGATTCCGATCCTCTGCCTCGGGTTCTCCAGCAGCAGTTTCCTCGCCCAGTGGGCAATGGCATCCACCTCCTCATCCTCATCGGAAAAAGGGGTTAAGGTTGTGGGGCTATCCCCCTCTGTCGAGAGCTGCTGATGGTCAACCTCCGTCCCCAACGCACGGAGCAGCTCGGCTATCTGCTGTTGCGCACGACTCCACTGCGCATGGCCATAGAGCGAGAGCGCTGCAGGAATCGGGATCTGTTGCTGCTGCAACAGCTGTCCGATCTGCTGTGGGAGGCGTGCGGCCTCCAGAGAGGAGTGTCTGCTGCAATAATTGGTAAAGTTGAGATGCCAGCTGCGAAACAGCTCCAGCTCCTCCTGTGCCCCCTGACGGAGCGCCCTGGAGAGCAGCTGCTGAAGATCATCCTCAGCGGAGCTCCAGTGGTAAAAGGTGCGGTTTGCCGCCATTGCAAGCGCTGCAAGCTCCCCCTGACGCAGAAAGTTGGTACCATCCAGCAGCTCGGCAGGAACAGACTCCCTCCAGATGAGTCGCTCCTGCTGTGGCGAGAGCAGGCGAGGAAGGTCGAGCCCCTGTTGCAGAAGTCGATCCCACTGTCGGCGCATCCATGCCTCGAGTGAGAAGATTGGTGGGGTCTCCCAGGCCGTGATACCCCGCTCCAGCTGCTGCTGACCCCACCGATCCCGCAAAAAGCGGGCCTGGCGGGCAGTTGCTGTCAGAGTCAGATCCATAGCGGAACGATACCGCAAAACCGATATAATATTCTCCAAAAAATAGAGAGGAAGCAGCCATGACAACCGGACCTCGCGAGATCAATACCCCCTATCGCCCCATCCCACTGGATGTACCCGAGGGGATGAAACCCAACGAGTTCTTCAACAGCACAGAGAATCTCAATGATCTGGAACACAATAACGGACTGCTGAGAAACCCGGAGAACCTGCTGCTCTACCGCAAGGCACTGGGCCACAGCACAACCTTTGACACCTCCATCATCTACAACACCTCCAAGACCATCCTCAACCCACTGGGGCGCCCGGTACGGCGAACCCAGGTCCCCGAGGAGGTGAAAAATGTCTGGAACCGGATGAACCAGGTTGTGATCGAATACATGCTGGAGGAGTTTCCGGACCCCGCCGAGGCACTGGTACTGGCTGGTGAGGCGAGCCTCGATGCCACCTGGTCACTCACCTCCCCGGGAGTGCCCAGCATCCGCATGCTCCACAACCACTTTATCGTCTTTGAGATGAAGGCGCTGGAGAGCGCACCGATGGCAGACCCCAGCAACCCCAACCTCACCGATGGTGGACAGCACAGCCTGTTTCAGGCCTATATCCGTGATGTCTACCAGAACTTCTTCTCCTTCCTTGATCTGCAGATCCTCAAACCGGTTGATGAGGATGTCGCAATGTTTGGGCTGACCGGATACCCACAGGGGCTGCCAAGCTGGGAGATCCAGGGGGGTGCCGAGGCACTGAAGGATATCTGTTTCTGGCGGGAGTATGATCTGGTTCTCAAGGGGTTTATCGACTTCTACAAGACCTTCTTCACCCAGGTCTCAACCCGCAATGCCCCGCTCCCCAAGGATGCCTGGTTCCCTGAGCAGGTGGAGCGCAAGCTGCTCTTCAACAATGATTTTCTGGCTGCTGCAAAGAAGGTACGAGAGACGTGCATTGTCGATGCCAAGTATGCCAATGCAATCCGCTGGCAACCCGCCTTCAAGCAGCTGATCTACCGCAATGATGAGGGGAAGCTCATTGTCACCATCAGCCAGAACTCGATCGGCAACGCGATCACCGAACTGCTGGGTGTTGTTGTTAGTCGCACCCCGGATGCCGATGCCTACGCAGAACACGAGCCAGCACTGATTGAGCGTCTGCTGGAGGTGAGACGCCGTCTGATTGATGCCGACCTCGGTCAGGGCATTGCAACCGCCCACTGGGGAAGCGGATAAGCGAGACCCAACAGCGCTGCGCCAGACCAACCATTTCTGGACAATGGCTATTCCTTATCCCAAAGAGTAACCATCAGAGACAGAATGAGCCATGAGGAGCGTGAGGATCTGTGGTCCCCGAATGAAAACTCCATACCCTGCAACCGAACTGACGCACCCCTGCCTGCAGAGGGAACTACCGATTAGAATGCAGCGAAGAGGAGAAAGGCGAGCACAACAATCACAACTGCAAGTGTGATCAGAATAATGTTGAAACTGGTGTTCGGATCCATGCAACCCCCCTGTAGAGACTACTGCTGCCACTGCTCACGGGGGTAGTTACAGTAGAAAAAACATCAATTGCCATCCCTGGCAACTGATGTCAGATGGCTGGATCGATGTCGAAGCAACCCAGCCACTCCTCCTCTATCCTGCCCAACCTCCCTGTTGGGCACTCCCTCCCAGGAATTTTTATCAGTTGAAGAGCACCCGGGCCACGGATGAAGAGATTCCATGGTTCGACAGGCTCATTAGCAGCATGAAAAGAATTATCAGGGCTGCTCCACTCGCCACAGTCCCACAGAATCTGCAAACCACCACATCCAGAAACCTCTCCATACCTCTCCTCCGATCTCTCTCAACTTGATATATCAGGATTTATAATGCAAAACTCATACCACACTAATAGAATTTGTAAATTCAGTGGGTTATATGATTTCGAAAATAGCAGTTTGGATGTTTTGTTCAACAAAAAGAGACGCTATTGAATGAATTATTCAAACATGGCGCTGGTTTCAGACGCAAAAAAGCCCAGCTCATTGAGCTGGGCTCTCCTACCCTGCAGTAAACGAGTTTACGGCTTCTTGGGTGTCTGGTATGGGACCTCTTTCTGAAATGACTCCCACTCAGTCTCATAACCAACAAAGCCCTTGTCAGTTGGCGCTTTCTGTCGGGTTGTCACGAAACGGGCATGACCCGTAGGTACTGTTGGTTTTGTGTTTTCTTCGCTCATAAATCACCTCATGCTAAAAAAATAGAGGATGGCCACCACAAGAGTTGTAGTTAAAAACCATCTGATCTGTTATCTGTAAAAAAATCCTTGTTCGTCAATTCGGATACAGCGTGGTGTACGACAGTTATTCTGTCAACTCTACCATGTTATCCATTTTCAGTTCCGGCTCGATCGGCCCGCCCTCCTTGATCTCCTCTTCCGTTGCATCACGCACGGTAAGAACCTCAAGTTTGAACAGCAGATCTCGACCACAGAGTGGATTATTGCCATCAATCGTCAGACTCTTCTCGTCGATCCGAGTCACCAGAAAGTTCCTGGTATCTCCCTTGTCATTCTCCATGACAATGGTGGTTCCAACCTCATGGTACTCCTCCGGCACGTTCTCCAGGTAATCGGTGATTACCAGAGACTCATCACGCTCGCCATAGAGCAGACTTCCATCAATGGGCACACCAATGGTCTCACCAACAGAGTGCCCCTCAAGGGCATCCATGATGGGTCCAGAGAGAATGTCATTATGGCCATGAATGTAACCAACCGGAAACTCCACAGCCGTCAATACCGACCCACTCTTCTGGTCCAGGACCTGATAGGTAAGTTCAACAAGCTTGTTTTCCTGTATGGTCTCACTCATAACAATCTACACCGCTAGAAGATGGAGGCACTAAAGATTTTGACATCATCCTTTTCGTAACCCAGCACCAATCTGCCGAGCCACTCCCCCTCCTTCTCGGTGCTACGCACTCGAAACAGAACGGTGACATGGTCACCACGACGGATCATCCCCAGATAGTCTGACTCTTCAGAGAGGTTTCGTGCCAGTTGACTCCTGGCAAACTGCTTTCCAACCTCCATCTCATTGAGACCAAACAAAAGATCATGGGAGAAGTGGCGGGTAAACATTCCATACTCACCCTCATTGGAATACTTGATCAGGTCATGCCACATGGGCAGCCCCACCTCCAGTATCTCCTCATCACTATTGTCGATAATATTCATTCAAATATCCTGAATTCTCAAATCTACAGCCAGACAATCTCCGGAGCATCCAATAAGGAGATCAACAAACAAACATTGAATAACGTTCGAGTGTTGATCCCTTATTGAAGCGATCCACCAGGGGACTAGGCTGCTGCCTCGTCTTCCTGTCCCTCGTGCTCCTCATCAAACAGGTGATACAGTGGAGCCTTCTCCATGGTGTATTCGCCAGTCTTTGGATCACGACGTGAGACGGTCAGTACGTGCCAGTTCTCATCATCCACCTTCATCGCGTCGCCACGGTAGTAGTAACCAGGCCAGCGTGTCTCCTTACGGAACAGGGTGTGATGCATAACAGACTCAGAGGCGAGCAGACGATGCTTCAGCTCCCATGCGCGCAGCAGCTCATGGACATCGGAAGCAGCAACCTTCTCCAGATCCTCTTCCAGAGTCTTCATCTTCTTCAGACCGATGTGCAGCAGCTTCTCATTGGTCATGTAGTTCACAGTTACACCACCTGCGTACTCATCCATCAGCTTCTGCAGACGGTCCAGACCCTGGCGTGGGTTGATGTAGCTTGGGCTTACAGTACCGGCAACGATCTCATTGCGGTTCACTGTGTAGTGCTCCATTGGCTTGTAGATCTCTTCCTTGCGATCATTGATCTGCTTCTCGGAGACCACGATGCCATTTGCCTTGCCATCATCGATGTACTTGCAGGCAGCCTTGGCAGCCAGACGACCCTCAGTGAATGAACCGGAGGAGAATGCGTGTGGCGTACCACCAACGGCATCACCCGCACCGAACAGACCCTCAACGGTAGTCATACGGTTGTAACCCCAGTAGTACTCGTCTGGAGAGACATCCTCAGGACCAGAACACCACGCACCACAACCGGTTGCGTGTGAGCCCATTACGTATGGCTCAGAGGTTGTCAGCTCAGGGTTCTCATACTTTGGATTCACGTCCGTAGCAGCCCAAAGTACCGCCTGACCAACGGTCATACCGAGGAAGTTATGCCAACCGATCTCCTCAAGATGTGGATCCTGGAAGGAGTGCATGGTAACCATGTGGATTGGACCACGGCCTGCATTCACCTCCTGGATGATTGCATGGTTACGCAGACAGGTTGGGATTGGACGATGTGTTCTGTGAGAAACCTCAGGATCGAGATACTCCTTGCCCACCATCTCCTGCAGTGCAGGGAACCACTTGGACTCATACTCCTCACCGTGACAATTCTGAGTGTAGGTCTTGAGGTGGAGGAAGTAGGCACCAACAGGGCCGTAACCATCCTTGAATCGAGCCAGTACGATACGGTTCTCCATCTGGGTCATCTTCGCACCCGCCTGGATCATCAGACCATAGGCAGAACCGGAAGACCATGGCGCGTACCATACACGTCCCGCACCCTCACCAACAGAGCGAGGCTTGAAGATATTGGATGCACCACCGGCGCCTACAACAACAGTCTTGGACTTGAATACGTGGTAGTTACCGGTACGTACATTGAAACCAACGGCACCCGCAACACGATTCTCCTTGCTCTCATCCATCAGCAGGTGAGTAACACAGATACGGTTGTAGACCTTGTCCGCAGACTTCTTGGCAGCCTCAGCCACAAGCGGCTTGTAAGACTCACCATGAATCATGATCTGCCAGCGACCCTCACGCAGGTAGGCACCTGTCTTCGGGTTGCGCATGATTGGCATACCCCACTCCTCAAACTGGTGTACAGCTGAGTCAACGTGACGTGCCATATCAAAGGCGAGGTCCTCACGAACCATGCCCATCAGGTCGATACGTGCATAGCGAACGTGATCCTCTGGGTTGTTCTCGCCGAAACGGGTTCCCATGTAGCAGTTAATTGCATAGAGACCCTGTGCAACAGCACCAGAACGGTTGATGTTTGCCTTCTCAGCAACAACGATCTTCTTGTCCTGGCCCCAGAAGCGCGCCTCCCAGGCTGCACCGGTACCACCGAGGCCTGCACCCGCTACCAGGATATCGATATTGTCTTCTACGATTGTTTTGTAAGCCATTAGTGATACACCCCTTCTTTCATGATCAGACCATTGGACTCGAGAGTGTGCAGACCACCATCGTCGAGACGAATGTATTTAGGTTCGTTGAACAGACGCTGGTCGTCTGAACGCTGCTCAGCAGTTGGCGCAGCTACGTCAGCCAGCTGAGGAATCGTCTCGCGCCAGGGCTTGGTAGTGATTGGAGCCAGCAGATTCAGGTCCATCTCACCGTTGCGAGACTTGATGCGCCAGGCGATAACACCCTTCTCTTCATCACGGTCTGCGCGTACTGAGTGACCCAGTGGGGCGAAGTCAGCATAACCACGAACATCAATTGCATGGTGAGGACAGGCCTTCACACACGAGTAACACTCCCAACACATGTTGGGCTCAATATTGTAGGCACGACGATACTTGTCATCGATGTGCATAATGTCGGATGGGCAGATATCAACACAGTGGCCGCATCCATCACAACGAGTCATATATACAAAAGTAGGCATAATCTTTCCTCTTCGTTTCGATTAATCTTTGGACTTAGTAATGCTTTGGCTCTTCGTTCTTGATGCCAAGCCCCATGTAACCAGGGTTCTTACCCATGTACTCTGGGATATCCGGGAACCGTGCGTGTGTCTCAGCAGAAGAGAGATCAGGGATCTCAGGCAGGTTCTCGTTGGAACCGTCGGCATGGACCACACGCTTGTTGTAGGCTGCAGCTGGCTTGAAGAACATGTGAGAGAACTTGGACCAGTAAACACCACCAAACAGTGAGGCTGTAGAGAGGATTACCAGAATAAACCAGATTCCAGTACCGCCGCCAGTCAGTGACCAACCCAGCGCAGTTGTGGATGTAGCCATCAGCGAGAGGCTGAACAGATCTCTTCTGATCTTGATATTGGTCCATGTGTTGCCCTCGGCAGCAACATCAACCTTGAATACAAACCAGAACCACCAGCTACCAACAAACAAGCTGAGCGCACCCAGGTGCCAGAAGAGGTTCAGTGTTGCATCGGCAGCATTGTTGCCATAGATCATCATTGCAGTGGCTGCATTGAATGAGATGAAACCATACATGGTCAGCAGGTGGACAATGCGACGAGTTGTGTTACAGAACTCTGCAGAGAGTGCCACATCATTGACAACTGTCTTGACCAGGATTGAACCTGTAGGCGCTGTCTTGGTCGCATTCTTCTTTGCCCTCTCGGCACTCTCAAAGAAGTACTGGGCACTCTTCTTGTGCATCATGTCGAGCACAGTCATCACAACAACCAGTGCAACCATGACAGTCACATACGTCTGCATATCTGCATATGCAATGCCTGCATCCACCAGTGACTGGATAGGGGTATTACTTAACATAGTAGTTTCCTCTTAAATTAAACCAAAAAAATTGACATTCACTATCAAGAACGAGTTACTGGGCCGAGTGCCCCTTCATCTCAATCTTCACATTCTCATCTTCACTCAGGCTGGCGTAGTACTTCTTGAGTACTGCAGCCACTTCCGGACGGCTGAATGTTGCGGGAAGATCCTCACCCTCAGACAACATCTTGCGTACCTTGGTGCCCGAGAGCAGTACACGCTCATCCTTGCCGTGTGGGCAGGTCTTCATCGAGGCCATGCCACCACAGGCATGACACCAGAAGGTCCAGTCGATCTTCAGCGGCTGGGTCTCCAGGGCCCCTTCCGGAATCTCATCAAAGATTGACTGTGCATCAAACGGACCATAGTAGTCACCAACACCTGCGTGGTCACGACCCACAATCAGGTGAGAGCAGCCATAGTTCTGGCGGAATACCGCGTGCAGCAGTGCCTCACGTGGCCCTGCAAAACGCATGTCCAGTGGATAACCGGCCTGCACCACACTGTTGGCTACAAAGTAGTTGTCGATCAGCGTCTGAATTGCCTCGGAGCGAACCTCAGCAGGGATATCACCCTCCTTCAGCTTGCCCAGTGTAGAGTGGACCAGCACCCCATCCAGGGTCTCGACCGCAATCTTGGCCAGATACTCATGCGAGCGGTGCATCGGGTTACGGGTCTGGAATGCCGCAATGGTTTTCCAACCCTTGGAGTCAAACAACGCACGGGTCTGCTCCGGTGTCATGAACTGCTCACCGTAGGTCTCCGGGAATCCGCCCAGCGAGAGGACCTTGATCGGGCCTGCCAGGTTGACATCACCCTGATCCATCACCATCTTGACGCCAGGGTGCTCCAGGTCGGTAGTCTTGTATACAGACATGCACTCATGATCTTTGTCGATGCCGTACTTCTCGGCAATGGTCATGGTGGCAACGATCTCGCCGCTCTCTCCATCGACCAGGGCAACATCGCAACCCTCGGGAGCACTCTCTGCAGTAGCAGTATCAGTAGAGAGCGTTACCGGGATGGGCCAGAAGAGGCCGCTCTCCATGGTGTAGCTGTCACAGACACCTTTCCAGTCTGCATGGTTCATGAAGCCGTCCAGTGGAGTAAATCCACCAATACCCATCATGTAGATATCACCGGCCTCACGCGAAGTAATGGTAATCTTTGGAAGTGTTTCAGCACGCGCCTTCTCATCCTCAAGCGCTGTTCCCTCAAGCAGCAGCGGCTTCAACTCACCGCCACCGTGTGGATTGACTAGATTTGACATAGTTTCCCTTCTATATAGAGTCACTCAACCGTTGAACGACTCACGTTGTCTACTGGGGCGACGGCATCAATGCCTCCACCCCCACCACTCTGGTTTACTCAGCCGTGCAACTCTATCGCCTCCGCTATACCATTCAAGCAGGGAAATCTTCTTTTGATATAAGCTCGCCTTATTGGTTAAAGATAATTTTATGATGAACTGATGCTCAATCGAAAAATTTGATTATAGAAAACTATGGAATACCCCCTCAACCCTTGGTATTCAGCAAGTTACATCAGACACCTGACAGAGCAGAGGGGCTCTGGTAGACTCCCAATTAACCAACCATTACAGTCAGATATGCCGCCCGTTCCAGTGAAAAAAACCCCAATCTGCCCCTTTGCAAAGGCCCTTCTCAACGGACAATCCGGCTGCTGCCACGCCGAAAGTTTCCATATTGCCGAACGCCACGGAATCCACTGTACACAAAAGGGGGGCCAGCAGCAGTGCAAGACGTTCTCGGACCAGCTCCACCAACAGAGCCGCTTTGCCCTGGGGATCACCCAGCTACCGCAACAGATGACCAGCAACATGGAACTCAGAATTCAGTGTGGGGGGATCAACGGGCTACAGCACGCCCTCGGGAAGGAGACCAGTTCAACCGACATCCATCAACTGGTCACGGAGGCCAGCTCCCGGTTTGGCGGTATCGCAGAGATTCCCTACCCCGAGGTGATTCAGTCGATCAGTCGCTGGAGCCCCAGAAAACGGGGGCGCAACAGAGGGCAGACCCAACCAAACGGCAAACTGTCATGAGAGCCGTGGCAGCATCCCATTGATATGACTGACAGCCGGGCTGTTGGGCACAGGCCATGCGCCCCCTACTTCTGCTTGGATTGATAATCCTCAACTGCCGCCTTGATCGCATCCTCGGCCAGCACAGAGCAGTGTACCTTGACCGGAGGGAGCGCCAACTCCTCTGCAATCTCGGAGTTCTTGATCTGCTGTGCCTCCTCCAGCGTCTTCCCCTTGACCCACTCGGTGACCAGAGAGCTGGAGGCGATGGCAGAACCGCAGCCGTAGGTCTTGAACTTCGCATCCTCAATGACCCCATCCTCATCCACCTGGATCTGCAGCTTCATCACATCACCACAGGCGGGTGCGCCCACCATGCCGGTACCAACATCATCGGCATCCTTGTCCAGCACCCCAACATTCCTTGGGTTCTCGTAATGATCCATGACCTTGTCACTGTAAGCCATCACCCTGCTCCTGATAAATAAGAAATCGAATACCTGACTTTTTCACTATACTATAAGACAGTCCGCTATTCACTAATGAATATGAGCCCGGAATTATATGCCATTTCCCGCCACCATTCAGCTGAACCAAAAAAAAAGGCGCAATCCAAGGATTGCGCCAATACCACCAAAGGAGGATGGAGGAGTCGAAAAACCATATGAATTCATCAACATTTAAGATATTAATTGATTGCTAAATAAATGTCAAGAGTTTTCTTGAAGGATTCTTGGAACAGCGGTTGGAAACACTGTAAAGTCCCCACCCATGAGCACCACATCCCGCTTCTCGCTACTCACTCAGACCGGCATTATCCTTACGGTAATCAGCCTGTTAGCTGTGGTTGGAATTGCCAGCTCAGTCTTTATCACCCAGACCACACAGGGTGCCGCCTCGGCGATCAACATCTCCGGCTCGCTGCGCATGTACTCCTACCGTATCGCAACCCAGATCAACCAAACCGGGGATGATGCAGCCCAGTCAACCAAAAAGATCCGGGAGCTGATGCGCCGCTTTGAACAGCAGCTGAACCACCCCAAGCTGCTGGAATCGATCCCCAAGCGGGTCTCCATGACCCAGAACGGCACATCAAAGCCACTGCTGGAGCAGAACCCGCTGCGCACACTCTATCTCTCGGTCCATGGGCAGTGGTTCACCCAGATCAAGCCGATCCTGGCCGACTACATTCGCCAATTGGCAGAGCCGGGGCTTTCGCCCGTAGAGGTTGGCAAAATCCACACCGACTACCAGCAGCAGTACCTGCTGCGGATTGAGGATTTTGTATTCAATATCAACAACATGGTAAAACTGATCGAGGAGCAGACCGAGTCCAAGATCAAACTGCTGCGCGATATCGAGTATATCTCCCTGCCCCTGCTGCTGCTCTCCATCCTGGCCGCCCCCTTTCTCCTCTACTACCGTATTCTGCTGCCGCTCAAGGATCTGCTGCAGATTGCAGAACAGGTACGCCGGCGAGACTTCTCCAGACAGGCAAAATATGTGCGAGAGGACGAGCTTGGTGAACTGGCAAGGGCCTTTAACCTGATGAACTCCGATCTCTCTGCCACCTATGCAGAGCTGGAGGAGCGGATCATGGAGAAGACTCAGGCACTGATTGAGGAGTCCAACCGCATCACCCTGATGGAGGAGCGCAACACCATTGCACAGGAACTGCACGACTCCCTCGCCCAGTCCATCTTCTACCTCAAGATCCAGATCAGCCGAATCAGAACACTAACCGGGCGGGACGCCCCTCCCGCCGAGCTGCTCCCGGTGATTGAGGAGCTTGCAGAGACCAACAACACCGCAGACCGACAGCTGCGGGAGCTGATCTCCACCTTCCGCATCAAGGTCAACCCGGAGGGATTGACTGCAGCCGTTGAAGAGATCATCAACAGACAGATGGAGAGAAGCGGCATAGCGCTGGAGTTTGACAACCAGATTCCAGACTTCTCCTTTACCCATAACGAGGAGGTCCACCTGATCCAGATCATCCAGGAGGCGGTCTCCAACATTATCAAGCATGCCGGGGCCACACAGGGGACCATTCTCCTTGACCAGGATGCTGAGAGTGGGGATATCTTATTGACCATCAGGGACAATGGGGCCGGCATCCCCGAAGACCCCCACCGCACCAACCACTTTGGACTCAAGACCATGGAGGAGCGGGCAGAGAGTATCAGGGGGATCTTCTCAATCCGGCCGATGGCCAGTGGCGGCACCGAGATCAGGCTGGCCTTTACCCCGACACTGAGCCAGGAGAGCCGACTGTAACTCAACAAAGTAATGGTGCACCTGCTCCATATTCCACTATACTGCGGATGGATATTACAAAAACAGATTGAATCCACAACCTGAACAACCGATGGTGATTCACCATTCAGGCAACCAAAGGCTAGAGAGAAGACCATGAGCGAATCCAAACCCATCTCCCTGTTACTGATTGATGACCACCCACTGATCCGCAAGGGGATCATCCAGCTGCTTGAGCTGCATGAAGGAATCACTCTCCATGGGGAGGCCAATGGTGGCGCAGAGGGGCTGAAGATGATCGAGAAGGGACAGCCCGACATGGTGCTGCTCGACCTCAACATGAGCGAGATGGATGGCCTCACCACCCTGAAGAAGATCAAGAAGGGGTGGCCCGATATTCGTGTCGTCATCCTCACCGTCTCCGACAACCCGCAGAACATCATCCAGGCCTTCCGCAACAAGGCCGATGGCTACCTGCTGAAGAACACCGCCCCGGAGAAGATTGTCGACCACCTGGTTCAGGTGATGCACGGGGTCACCATCGTCAGCCCCGAGGTCTCCAAGATTCTCACCCAGTCCCGCACAGACAAGAACAACCTGCCGGAGCTCAACCTCACCAACCGCGAGGAGGAGGTGTTGCGACTGATTGCCGACGGCCTCTCCAACCAGGAGGTAGGGGACCGTCTTGGGATCTCGGTCTGGACCGCCAAGGTCCACGCCAAGCACATCCTCAAGAAGCTGGGGCTCTCCACCCGCAACGAGCTGATTGTCTGGGCCATTCGCGAGGGGGTCACCAGCGGGGAGTAACCCCCCTCCACCGGGAAGCAACAGAAAAGCGGCGGAGCCACCGGCCCCGCCGCTTTTTTTCTGCGTCTGATTTTCCCTTGCCCAGTAAAAAACCCTCCACCCCGCAAGGGGTGGAGGGTCTCCGTCTTACTAGCGTGTTCTAGTAGAGCAGGTTAGGTCAATTAGTGCTTGATCTTACCGTATCTCTCCTTGAACTCAGCCTGACGCTTCTTGCGCTCAGCAGCCTTCGCAGGATTCTCCTTGCCGATGAACCACTTGTGTGATTCCTGGCTCAGAACCTCATGGAGAACCTTCTCCAGGTTAGCCGCCGCCGCCTGATCTTCCGCACTACCGTGCTTGCCGTGCTCAATCAGCTCCTTGAGCTCAGGAACATACTCGGTGTAGAAGTTCTTGGCGAGGTCGTAGGTACCTTCCCAGTGGGTGATATCCGGACCCATCATGGAAGCCGCCATACGTGCACGACGTCCCTCATGGTGCCAGATCTCAAACCAGACGAAGTCGATCTTGCTGGAGAACTTGGGCTTCGGAATGAGAGGCTTGGCCGCCTTGTAGAGCGCCAGTCCAGGCTTCGCATACTTACGGTTATACATCTCAACCAGACCGTCATACTGGATGTACCAGTTGTCGACCCATCCCTCTTCGTGACAGGACTGACAGACATCCTTCATCGCATCACGACGATCTTCCCAGCTTGCAGTACCGGCAACCCAGCCCTGCTTCTTGGAGACCGGAGGACGGTTGTTCCAGCTCACACGATCACCCACGTTATGGGTAATATCCTGCTTCCTGGTCGCACTCATGTGACAGGTGGCACAGGTTGGAGCTGCATAGTAGTCCTCACCGACAACCCACTTGGAGCCGTCCATGTTCATCTTCTCGCGATTTGCGCGATAGGCGATACCATGCTTGGACTCGTTGAAGATCTCCATCTGTGGATGGTCTGGACCCATGTGACACTTGCCGCAGTTCTCGGGCTGACGCGCCTGGGCGGCAGAGAACTGGTGACGTGAGTGACACGCTGCACAGGTACCCTTGGTACCGTCAGGGTTGATACGGCCGATACCGGTATTGGGCCAGGTCGCTGGATCCAGCATGCCAGGCTCACCAGGAACCATGCGCACGGGGGAACCGTGACACTGCCAGCAACCGTTGACTGCCGCTGCAGAGATACCGTCAGGGAAGGCTGGGGTTACCATGCCGTTGTCACCCTCAACTACCTCAGCCAGCAGGTTGTCGAGAGAACCCATGATCTTGCCCGCCTCTGCGTGGTGAGAGTGAGCCATCTCATCGGCCTCTTTCTCATGACAGTTTGCACAGTCTGCAGGGGAGACAATGATGGAGATATGCTTCTTCACCTTCTTGTCATCATGAACAAAGGCATCGACATCCGTGGCATCCGCCGCGTGACACTCGTAACAGCCTACGTTGGCACCGTAGTGCTTACTCGCACCCCACATCTGAACCAGACCGGGGTTATTCTTCTTGTGACACGCCACACATTCCTTGGTCTCTTCCGACATCACTTTCGGAACTTCACTGACCGCAGCATTCGCTGAGGTCATACCAAGGAGGAGTAGTGCGCCGGTTAACGCTCTTAGGAACATAGAATGTTTCCTCCCATTTTTGTTGTTGAACATAGATATCTATAATCACCCGTTCAAGGGGGGAGGAATCTTGGGAAATCTTCGAAGCGACGCCCCCCTCCTAGCGCGAGTAA
>CAZYJG010000024.1:0-19209 GCA_964647745.1 uncultured Piscirickettsiaceae bacterium | reverse complement strand
ACCGCTTTGTATTCAGCCTCTTTGACAGCGGAGAGATCTGGATCATCCAGATGGGCGAGGATGGCTCCTACTCCAGCGAGAAGTTCACCGATATCGGCATTCAGCCCTACGATGGGCTGATCACCCCCAATGGACGAATCTATATCGCGGGGCTGTTTGGGGAGGATGGACTTGCACTGCTTGACCTCTGGCACCCCGAGAAGGGGGTAAGACGGATACTGGATCACTATGGGCGCGGCGAACAGAAGCTGCCGGTCTACAAGATGCCCCACCTCGAGGGGTGGGCCAGTGCAGGGGAGAAGACCTTCCTCCCCGCGGTTGGGCGTCATGAGCTTCTGGTGGTCGACAGTAGCGACTGGAAGGAGCGTGGCCGTATCCCGGTCCACAGCCAGCCTGTATTTGCCATCAGCCGCCCAGACGGGCGCCAGATCTGGGTCAACTTTGCATTCCCCAACAATGATACCGTTCAGGTGATCGACAGCGAGAGCCAGGAGATCATCCACCAGATGGAGCCGGGGAAGGGTGTACTCCATATGGAATTTACCCCGCGCGGGGAAGAGGTGTGGCTCTCTGTACGGGACAAGAACCGGGTGGAGATCTACAGCACAGAGACCTTTGAACTGCTGAAGACACTACCTGCAGAGAGCCCCAGCGGCATCTTCTTCACCAGCCGTGCCGCTGAGATCGGGCTATAGGAACCTCTCAGATTCTGACCCCAAATCAGATACCCCTGCAAATTGTATTTATATTTGACTCAGGACAAATTCAACACCTCCAAAGAGGTAGATAATCAGTACCTGTCAACCACTGAGGGGACCCTTGAGATGAGTTCAGACAACCACTCACTATCCATGCAGGATCGCAGGCTGCTTAATGAGTTCCAGCACCACTTTCCGCTCTCTCCGCAGCCCTATGCAGAGCTGGCGGAGCGCCTGGGCACCAGTGAGGCGGAGGTTCTTGGTCAGATCAAACGGCTACAGGGTGATGGGCTGATCAGCAGGGTTGGTGCAGTCATCCAGCCACACACCATCGGCTACAGCACCCTGGCTGCAATGAGTGTCCCCACCGAGGAGATTGATGCGGTTGTTGCAACGGTGAACCGGCTCCCTCAGGTAAACCATAACTATGAACGAGAGAATGAGATGAATCTCTGGTTCGTGGTTACTGCACAGAATGAACAGGATCTGAAAGGGATCCTGAAGCAGATTGAGCAGGATACCGGATACCCGGTCCACTCCTTCCCCATGGTACGTGATTTCCATATCGATCTCGGCTTCAAACTGGAGTGGAAACACCCCTACAGCAGGCAGTCCGGGCTTGTCCATCCGGCAGCATTCTCATGATTTCCAAAGAGCAACCCTCCCCCTCTACAATCTCTGAACTGGACAGAAGGCTGCTTGCCGCAATGCAGGATGGCCTCCCCCTGGTCCCTCGCCCCTATGCAGAGATCGGGTCACAGATCGGTATCAGTGAAGAGGAGGTGACAGAGCGTATTCGTCACCTCCAGCAGAACGGGATCATTCGCCGGATGGGGATCATTGTTCACCACCGCCCCCTCGGTTACCGGGCCAATGCAATGGTGGTCTGGAACCTCCCCCCCAACCAGGTCGAGGCCTTTGGCAATGAGGTGGCAAAACTGGACTTCGTCACACTCTGTTACCAGCGACAACCCGATCTGGAGTGGCCATACAACCTCTACACCATGATTCATGGCAAGGATCGAAACAGTGTCATGGGGCGGGTGCGCACCCTGCTCTCACTGGCACCTGCCGAGGATATCGATCACCAGGTACTCTTCAGCAACCGCCGCTTCAAGCAGCATGGGGCCCGTTACTTTTCACCCCAAACCGAAAACAGGGATCCACTCGAGAACGCCTACAAGGATGAGGTGAAGCACCCCCAATGAGGAAGAGTGACGAACCCCCCATCCTCGACTCCACCAACCGCAGAACCATTAACATGCTTCAGGGTGGATTCCCCATCAGCGAATCACCCTACCAGGATGTTGCAACCAAGATCGGCATCTCCGAGGGGGAGCTGTTGTGGAGGCTGGAGACCATGAAAACCGATCAGATCTACTCCCGCTTCGGCCCGCTCTATAATGCAGAGGCGCTGGGTGGTGCAGTTACCCTGGCTGCGATGAAGGTACCAGAGAGTGACTTTGAGCGGATTACCGAACTGGTCAATGCGCATGACGAGGTTGCCCACAACTACCGTCGCTCCCCCACCCCCTTCAACATGTGGTTTGTGGTCTCAACCGAAAGCAGGGAGGAGATCGGTTCAGTACTGGATGAGATTGAACAGGAGACCGGAATCAAGGTCTACAATATGCCCAAACAGAAGGAGTACTTTCTGGAGCTCAAGCTATTTGTCTAGCTGTAACTGACCATGGACGATATTGACCGCAACATTATTACTGCAACCCAGTCCGGACTGCCGCTAGTACACAACCCCTACCAGGCAGTTGCAGAGGAGCTGGGGCTCTCCACCGATACCGTCATGGAGCGGATGCAGAAGATGGTCGATAGCGGTGTGATCCGACGGATTGGCATCATCCCCAACCACTACAAACTGGGTTACAAATCCAACGGGATGACGGTATGGGATGTGCCTGACGAGGAGATTGACCGACTGGGCGAGGCGATTGGAAAACTCGACTTTGTCAGCCACTGTTATCAGCGCCCGCGCCACCTCCCGGAGTGGCCCTACAACCTGTTTGCCATGGTCCATGGAAAGACCCGCAGTGAGGTGATGGAGAAGGCGAAACAGATTGGCGAGATTATGGGAGCGTCTGTACGTTCCCATGATATCCTCTTCAGTGATGCCATCCTGAAGAAGGCAGGGCTGCGCCTGTTGCAGGCACACAACAGAGACAACCCCCAGAGTGAGCAGTAGCCATGTTTCGTATTTCCCAATACATGAAAGAGTTGCGCACGCCCACTCCAATCCAGCCTACACGCCCTGCTGCAGGCCCTGTGGTCATCTGGAACCTGATTCGACGCTGTAACCTCACCTGCAAGCACTGCTACTCCATCTCGGCCGACACCAACTTCAAGGGGGAGCTCTCAACCGAGGAGGTCTATGGCGTACTGGATGATCTCAAGCAGTATGGGGTCAAGGTCCTGATCCTCTCTGGTGGAGAGCCACTGATGCGGCCGGATATCTTTGAGATCTCCCAGCGTGCCAAGGAGATGGGGTTCTATGTCGGCCTCTCCACCAACGGCACCCTGATCGACTATGACAACATCAACCAGATTGCTGAGGTTGGCTATGACTATGTTGGCATCAGCATTGACGGGATGCGTGAAACGCATGACAGGTTCCGCCGCAAGGAGGGTGCCTTTGACGAGGCGATGAGAGGGATACGCCTCTGCATGCAGCACCGGATCAAGGTTGGACTGCGCTTCACCCTGACCCAGGATAACGAGGACGAACTCCCCCAGCTGCTGAAGATGCTGGATGAGAAGAATATCGAGAAATTCTACCTCTCACACCTCAACTATGCCGGACGCGGCAACAAGAACCGTGAGGATGATGCCTACCACCAGAGCACACGGCGTGCGATGGATCTCCTCTTTGATGCAGCAATGCGTTCTGTAGAGCACGGGATCAAGAGGGAGTTTGTAACCGGAAACAATGATGCAGATGGTGTCTATCTGCTGCAGTGGGTCAAAAAGAACCATCCAGGGCATGAGGAACATATCAGGGAAAAACTGATCCAGTGGGGAGGCAACCAGTCGGGAGTCAATATCTCCAATATCGACAACCTGGGGAATGTCCACCCCGACACCATGTGGTGGCACTACGATCTTGGAAATTTGCGCGAGCGCCCCTTCTCGGAGATCTGGGAGGATACCAGTGATCCCCTGATGGCCGGCCTCAAGCAGCAACCCCGCCCAGTCAAGGGGCGCTGCAGCAGATGCAGCCATCTGCAGATCTGCGGGGGCAACACCCGTGTACGTGCCCAGCAGTTGACCGGAGATCTCTGGGCTGAGGATCCAGGTTGCTACCTGAGTGACAAGGAGATTGGAGTCAATGAATAAGCTACTACCATGGGCCGGCCTGCTGCTCTGCTCCATGGCCACCGCCCTCTCAGCCCAAACAACAGAGGATCTCTATCAGCAGAACTGTGCCGCCTGCCATGGTGCAGACCGGCTGGGTCTGATTGGCCCCGCACTGCTTCCGGAGAACCTCAAGCGGCTGCGCAAGAAGGCAGCCATCGAGACCATCACCAGTGGCCGCCCCGCCACCCAGATGCCCCCATTTGGTGAAAAGCTGAACAGTGAGCAGATCACCGCCCTGGTTGACCACATCTACCGCCCACTGCCGGAGGTGCCTCGCTGGGCCACACCGGAGATCAGTGGCAGCCACATCCAGTTTGTGGCCCTTGACCAGCTTCCCGACAGCCCGCAGCATGGTGCCGACCCCCTCAACCTCTTCTTTGTGGTGGAGGCCGGTGACCACCATGTCACCATCCTCGATGGTGACAGGCTGGAGCCCATCCACCGCTTCAAGACCCGCTTTGCCCTCCATGGGGGGGCCAAGTACTCACCGGATGGGCGCTTTGTCTACTTCGCCACCCGTGACGGCTGGGTCACCCAGTTTGACCTCCACAGCATGCAGAAGGTGGCCGAGATCCGGGCCGGCATCAATACACGAAACATCGCCATCTCCAGTGATGGGGCTGTGGTTGCGGTGGGCAACTACCTCCCCCACAACCTGGTGCTGCTGAATGCGGAGGATCTCACACTGAGAAGGGTGATTCCGGTCGACTCGGAGGGAGAGAGTTCGCGTGTCAGCGCCGTATACGATGCCCGCCCACGGGAGAGCTTCATCCTTGCACTCAAGGATCTGCCCGAGGTGTGGGAGATCCCCTATTCAGAGGAGCGTCAGGGGGCCACCCCCATTCGCAGGATCAGGCTGCAGGAGACCCTCGATGACTTCTTCTTTGATCAGCAGTATCGCCACCTGATCGGCTCATCACGCAAGGGGCAGGGGCAGGTAATTGACCTGGACCGTGGGGTAAAGGTTGCCGATATCGCCCTCGAGGGGATGCCCCACCTGGGGTCTGGTATCACCTGGAGACGGGAAAATGGACAGACGGTGATGGCCTCCCCCAACCTGCGCAAGGGGGCCCTGACCGTGATCGACATGGAGAGCTGGAAGACCATTGAGGAGATTGAGACCAAGGGGCCGGGATTCTTCATGCGCAGCCATGAGAACAGCCGCTACGCCTGGGCCGATGTCTTCTTCGGACCCCATCGTGATCTGGTCCATGTCATTGACAAGGAGACGCTGGAGATCATCAAGACGGTAAGGCCTGCCCCCGGAAAGACTGCCGCCCATATCGAGTTTACCCGTGATGGACGTTATGCCCTGCTCAGTATCTGGGAGGAGGATGGTGCGCTGGTGGTCTATGATGGGGATACCCTGGAGGAGGTCAAACGAATTCCAATGAGGAAACCGGTCGGCAAGTACAATGTCTACAACAAGATCACCCGCTCCGAGGGGACCAGCCATTAAGGGATCGAGAGAGCCTCTATCTCATCCCTCGACGGGCAGCATAGGTAACAAACAGGGTTATGGTAAAGAGGGCCACTGCACCGGCCTGATGGGTTGATGCCAGATGGATTGGAACAACCAATAACAGCGTACTAATTCCGAGGGCGACCTGAATCAGCACCATCACCATCAGTGCATTCATCCCGCTACGGGCATATTTCGACAACTCTATCTGCCGATATCGGAACCAGACAGTTATGGTTGCTATCAACACGGTAATTGCCAGGATGCGGTGGTCAAACTGCACTGTAGTTCTGTTCTCGAAAATATTGATCCAGAGTGGGCTCTCTCTGAACAGACCATCTGGAATAACCATTCCATTCATGTCCGGGAAGGTATTGTAGCCATACCCTGCCTTGAGACCCGCAACAAACCCACCCGAGAGGATGGTGATGACAATCAGCGCAGTTAACCAGCTTGACGTTCTGTACAGTCTGGCCGAGATCTCTCTCCCCATTCTGAATTTGGCACTGGGAAGCAGATAGCCGAGCGCTGTCCAGAACAGGTATGCATAGATAAGGAATGCTGCTGCAAGATGTGCCGTCAGGCGATACTGGCTAACATGGGGATTATCAATCAACCCGCTCTTGACCATGTACCAGCCCAATACCCCCTGCAGACCACCAAGGATAAACATCAGAATAAACCTTGGAATGGCCGAACGCTGAATCTTGCCGGAGACCCAAAAGTAGATAAATGGCAACAGGAAGGCAAGACCGATCAGGCGTCCCAGAACCCTGTGCAGATACTCCAGCAGAAAGATTGATTGAAAACCTGCCAGATCCATCCCCATATTGATCTTCTGGTACTCGGGGGATTGGCGATAGAGCTCAAAAACACGCTCCCACTCCATCTGGGTCAGTGGCGGAATCCACCCCATCAGTGGATCCCAATCCACCATCGAGAGTCCAGAGCCAGTCAGACGGGTAACCCCACCAAGCACCACCATCGCATAGATAAGGAGGCAGACAGCAAGGAGCCAGATCCCGATCTGGCGGTTGTTTCTATATTCTGTAAGAGAGCTATTCACTGCGATCTGTCTCCACAGCTTTCCTGATACCGGTCATGGAAAAGTAGATCAGCAGAGCCGTTATCAGCAGTTGGGAGAATGTAGAGTGGAGCGATGTAGCCATCAGTGGAAGTTGCTCCTCAACCATGAAGGCACCAAGCTTGATCTGTACAAGCAGCAACAACAGCAAGATCAATAGAAAGTTTCTCTGACCAGCATCCCCTCTCCTGAAAGCACGAAACAGCATTACAGAAAAGTAGAGTAGTGCAACAAGAGCTGAGAATCTGTGCATCATATGCATCTGTATGAGAGGGTTTTCTGACCACCAATATCCATTACAGTCAGGTAGTGTTGTACAGGCCATCCCTGCAAATTCAGCAGAGACCATCCCGCCCTGCATAAACAGGGTAAGCAGCAGCATGGCACCGGCTAGCATTACCACCCTCTGTAGGGAAAATCTCTGCTCCCAACCAAAAACAGCTGTCATTAGCAAGGCAGAGGCTCCCAACAGAACCATTCCACCCAGAAGATTGGCCATAACTACCCAGAGATCAAGTGATCCACCTGCTACGATCCCCAGACCTGCAAGCCACAAAACAGCACCCCCCATGGCAACTGCGTATTGTCTTAATCTGCTATCACTCCCTCCCACACGAGTCAGCAGAACATTTACCAGTAGTACAAGTATTGCGATAACCCCAGCCAGGCTGCGATGAGCCATGGTTGCAAAGTGGTATTCACCCTCAGCAACACCAGCAAATCCCTTGGCCTCTCCTGTAACACCAACCTCACCGTAACAGAGTGGCCGCTCAACACACTCCAATCCTGACTTTACATGCCTGATATAGGAGCTGGTGAAGTTGAGAGTCACCACCAGCAGAACAGTTATTACAACCAGATAACGAAGATTCATCTCCATCTGTTACTGCTCCCTCCTCTCTGGCCTCTCACCAAAGAGTTCATTTTTGTTGTCCTTAATATATTCATCAGTCACCTTTCCAGTAACCAGGCGAATGTGTTTGGGGTTCTTCTGCCAATCAACATGGTCATAGCCCAGCTTGAAATCCCAGGCCCATGCACTTCCTCCCTGGAATGCGTAGGTAGATGCGGTCCAGTAGTCGGCGGAGTGGCCATTGGGGAAGAAGTTACGGAAGATGGGATCAATACTTCTATCCTTGCTGATGAATGCTATTGAGCCCATCTCGATATTTTCCGGCAGGTGCCACTCCTTAAGCCCACAGATTCCCTCCTTGTTAACCTCTGCCACATAGGAGATCGCATCACAATCACTTCCTGCACAGCTACCCCCATTAGGGACACCTATAAAATTCTCCCTCATCTCCGGGTCATACCAGGTATAGGTGTTGTCGGCGGAACGCAGAACTCCAGATTCAGGCTTCTTTACCTCCCAGTGGAGCCCTGTTGATTTGTCGTACACACACTCCCATGGATCATTCGCATAATTGCCACTACCACTGTATACCGACCCATCTGCAGTGACCCTGACAAAGTTCTCCTCTCGGATCTTCCTATCCTCATCCGTGAGCCCCTCGCACCCCATCAAAAACAGTGGGAACAGGATAAAACCTATTGTTTTTTTCATAACCGATGAATTTCCTAATGATCTATTTTGGTGGCCAGATATCGCCTGTTGCGACCTGAATATGTGGAGGAAAGTATACTATTTTTACAGATCTTGAGATACCTCCAACCCCACCCGCAACCGGCTGATAGATCAAAACAGTAACTGTTCAACCCCCCTCCCGTCATTCCCTCAAAACATTCTATCGACCGAGAGGTGAAGAGAGGTACAATTACAGGACGTTTACTTGCACCCCAATGAGGCTTGGTAAAAGCCCTGATGCAAGCCACTTATTCATAAGCCATTCATGGCTTCACTGGTTTAAAGATAGAGAAAAAACATGAGAGAGTTAAGTGCTTTCTGGATTATCGGAATTATTTTCAATCTTGTAGTTGTTATATCTGCCTTTGTCTGGCTCTTCAAAATAACCGAGCGCCCTGACAAACAAGCAAAAGAGAAAGGAAGTAACAAATAATAATCCTGCCTTCTCTTCTGCACTGGATAGTGCACTGTTAACGTTGAAGAATTACCAAAATGAACAGACAAACCGACTACCAGCCCTCTACCAATGAATCTGTCCAACCATTGATTCGGGGCTGGATCTATCTGGCACTGGCCTCACTCATTGTTCCCGGGCTTACAGCTGTTCTTCTTGTCTTGTTACGCACATTGGTGGTTGATACCGCCTCATGGACCGACCTGTTCCGAACCGCCCTGGTGGTCCATGTAGATCTCTCGGTATTTGTCTGGTTTCTGGCCATTGGTGGGGCACTATGGAGTAGTGCACTCACCAGGGCAACAGCAGCTGCAACATGGTCTCTGAGACTCGCAGTTGCCGGAACGGTCATCATCTCGATTGCCCCACTGCTGGGTGCTACCACCCCGGTGATGAACAACTATATCCCGATGCTGGACCACCCAACCTTCTACATCGGACTTGGGTTGTTTGCAATTGGGATCCTGCTGCTGGCCCCTGGAACCATGACACGCCTCCCCGAATGGCTTCCAGAAAACGGGGGCAGCCTGTTAAAGCTGGGTGGTTGGCTTGCAATGCTCTCAACACTCATTGCGGCAATCGCCTTTATCCACACCTGGTTCTCCATCCCGCCAGATCCGGAACGTGCTGCAGTCACCTACTATGAGATCCTCTTCTGGTCGGATGGCCATATCCTGCAGTTCACCTACACCACCCTGTTGGTCATTGCCTGGCTGGCGCTGGGCTCTGCCCTGAATTTGGATCTGCTGCCCGCCCCAAAGACAACGGCAATCCTGTTGATTGTGGGCACCCTCCCCCTGCTTCTGGTGCCCTGGATCCTCTCCTCCTTTGGGGTGCTCTCCGTTGAGTACAGAGGGTGGTTTACCTGGCTGATGCGCTATGGCAACAGTGTGGCGCCAATACTTGTATCACTTTTCCTTCTGGCCGGACTATTCCGCTCCAGTATGGATACCGCCGAACAGCGCCCTCTTCATGCATCACTGATTGCTTCATTTATCCTGTTTGCCGCCGGTGGAATTATTGGGTTCATGATCTCTGGCATAAACACCATTATCCCTGCCCACTATCATGGATCCATTGTTGGGGTAACACTTGCCTTCATGGGACTGGTCTACCTACTGTTGCCGAGGATTGGATTTACCGCCCCAACTGGAAAGATGGCCTCACTACAACCCTATATATATGCTGTTGGACAGCTTATGCATGTTGCAGGACTAGCGCTATCAGGTGGGCACGGTGCAGCCCGAAAAAGTGTTGGTGGCTCTGTAGGGGCAGATGATCTTTACGGCACATTAAGTGTTGGCTTTACCCGTATTGGCGGGCTGTTAGCCGTAGTTGGTGGAGTACTGTTTCTGGTGGTCTGCTGGAAATCAATTCGTGCCAAAAGAGGTTAGTTGGCGTTAATATATAGCTTTGAAATAGGAGAGAGTCAGTATGGAAATGGTCCTTTACACGGTGATAGCAGTTGTTCTCTATCTGGTATCAGATCGCATTCTGGGCTATCTGGAATCAATGTACGGAAAAGTACTTCCATACAGAAGTGTTATTTTCTTTGTGATTATCCTGATACTTGCTGTCTCTGTTTTCAGCATAATGGAGAGTCTCATGATGCCAAAAGATAGTGTACTTCTGAACAATGGCTCCTATCCAGGACCTGGCAGGTAGAGATCAGTCCTCTTAACCAGGCCTTATTGACTGGACTTCACCTTTACCCCATAACGCTTATTGCTTTCACACAGTGAGTTCTTGGAACGCCAACTGCCATCCTCCTGGGTATAGTTTGTTTTTGGAACCTCAATCTCTTTACCATTCTTGATCTCAAAAATGGTCACCTTACCTGGATCAGGTTCACGCACCCTAATCAGGCGCCCCAGGCTACAGAGGGTATCTGCATAGTAGTGGATTGTCATATCAGAGTAAAATCCTCCCTTGCAGTCTGTATCACAGTAGTCTTCATCCTTGAATATATCGACTACTGCCTTGTACGCATAAAGCGGGCATCGTCTTTTTCCAAAAAAATTACTCAGTATCCCCATACTCTCCACTCCGGTAAATGCAATTCAATATTACTCAAAGATGAATTTTCCGTGTTTGGCATCGAAATCCACAACAACAATCTCTGCTGGAGACATATCAATATCCTCCTCGGCAATATAGTCAAATTCATCACTGTCCACACTATCACGCATCTTCACCCCAAGCCTGTGCCTACCTGATGGAACTTTGATCTTCTGATAGGTATAACCGGCAGCATCCCTGTGTAGCCCTGAAGGCATAATGGTCTCCGAGTGAACCACCTCGCCATCGAGCTCCAGCTCAAGAAAGATTGGAGAACGCTCTCTGGGGCATACAACAGGCATCTGCATATTTGGTGGAAGCTTGGCAAGCTGCTCAGGGGTCTGTTTGACACACTCCCCATTTGGTTCACTGGTATGTGCCAGACTAATCTTTATCAGTGAGGTATCTGTGGCCATGTGATTATATGATGGTGATGTAGAAAGGTAACCAACAACCGCCATAAACAGACCATAGAGTACAATCTGACCAATTATCTGTATAACCTTACTCATTAATTAGCCTCCTCTTCACCACTCTCTCCACTGTTATCCTCACCGCTATAATTCTGCAGGTAGTCGCGGAACTCATTGATCTGTGAATCAAGTTTTTTCTGGTTAGGACTCTCGGCACGGAAAATACGGATACGGTTACGATCAACTCGTGAGCGCAGAGCAGGCTTTCTGTCCTTGTGGATACGCTCATCAAGCCAATGGTTTCCGAGGCGATAGTGACAGTTATTCTCCAGGCAGCCGGTAATAAATACACCATCAGCATTACCACGTCTGAATGCATAATCAATAAATGAGGCTGGCAACATTCCAGTACATGGGAGGGTAACTACTGCGGTATCACCCCCCTTGTATCTCTCCAGCTCAGCTGCATGATCACAACCAAAGATAATAATACGTGTATCACCATCCAGCTCCTCCAGTTTGGAGTTGCACTCATCACGTAACATATTGACCGACTCATGAGGCATATCAATACCGGTAACCAATGGGTTCATCTTTCTGAATGGAGTTGATGATGGGCAGGAACCAGCACAAATCCCACAGCTTGCACAGTAGCTGTCATGAACTACTGCCACCTCATCATATGGCAGGTCATCAGTTCTTGGTTCCATTGTGATTGCACTGTATGGGCAATCATCAACACACTGGCCACAACCGTTGCACTCCTCAGGGAAGATCTCGGCAACTGGTGGCTGCTTCTTCTTGGGGAACCATGGGAGAATAATCAGCAGAGCACTAACTGCCCACACCAGAGACCATACCGCCCACATTGGCCAGCTATCAGCCAGTGGATAGATATTAAGATAGAACCAGTCCAGGTTTATATCGGTTGGTACGGTATCAAGGTTTGCCTGCTCATGACTCACTGCTGGCTTGTATAGTGACAGCGCAACAAGGGCGACAAGTGTTCCAATAGCCAGCCCACGTGGTGGATTAATTACTGAACGACTTATGCGCAGAAGGTGGATCCAGATTCCGAACAGCAGAAAGATTGGAAGGCCGATGACGTGGATGAATGCAATCAGGGTAAAGAACCGGTCATTCATATCATCACTGGTCAGGAAGTTCCTGGCCATTGGCTCAGTAAAAATTGGCAACCAATCCATCATCTCTGATGATGCGATTGCAACATATTGAGCCATGGTATCCCATACCATCCAGTAGCCAGAGATACCCAGCAGTGCCGTCATCCAGAGTAGCGGTACCCCGGAAAACCAGGAGAACCAGCGGAAGCTACGGAAACGGTCTAATGTAAATTCACGAAGCAGATGAAGGATAATGGTAATGATTGCGGCATCAGATGCATATCGATGAAGGCTGCGCATAATCCCGGCAGACCACCAAAGCTCATTACTCATGTACTCAAGTGATGACCAGGCCCCAAATATACTGGATTCATAAAGTACAAAAACATATATTCCACTAACCAGAACAATCCAGAACAGATATACGGTAAGGGCCCCCAGATGATACATGGGGTTCAACTCTTTGGTGAAGAACATATTGAACCACCCCTCCATCGTAGCGACGGTGGACTCCCTAAGTTTTTGTATCCGGTTACTCATAATATGATAATTTTATTAGGCCCTATTGGGTACTTTATTATATTGCGTGTGTTATCTTACTACTGAAATATTTCTGGAATATTTCCATAAGATTATTTACGCTGGCTGATCAAAAATTCCTTGATCAGGAAATAAACTCCAATGGCAATAATCATGAAACCGATAAACATACCGATAAAAATCGAGTAATCAAACCGGTAGCCACCACTGGCAGGGTCATATACAGTACAGAAGAAACGAACACGGTCTTCTATATTTGCAACAATCCCTCTATTGGTCGGACGTTTATATACTAGCTCCTTGAGAGGCTCCATAAACAGTGGTGCATCGTAGGATTCACCATATACCTGAGTATATATTTTACCTTCTTGATCAATAATGGTTGCCTGCAGAATATGATCAAAACCTTTGGTTGTTTTGACATAGGTAAAGCCAACATCATCGATAAAACGTCCAACACTATCCGCATCACCACTTAGAAAATACCAGTTATCAAGATCTATACTTCTCAATTTTGCATAATCCTCCATCATCTCAGGACTATCAATCATGGTGTCAAAGCCGAGGGTGATCACATTAAATTTATCAGAACCGAGTGATTCATTGGCAATCTCTACCATCTTTCTAAGATGTTCGGTGGTCATCTGACAGATATGGTAACAACTGGTGTATACCAGACTAACTATTAACGGCTTATTGCGAAAACTTTCAAGATGAACCGGCATCCCGTTGATGTCGGTAAATGTATAGCCTGATAATATATTACCAACCGCTCCCCTGCTCTTTTCAAGGGCTGACGCTTGGTCAAAAACAGTCTCTTCTCTATCTACATCTACATCTACATCTACAGCAGAAGATATCTGAGAAACCCCCAGAAGGAGAAAGATAGACACAGTAGAGAGTCTCAGGCTCTTGAGCAGCCATTTGCACACAGAGATACCTCTCTCAGTATTGTTTAATCAGACCAGCTGAACATCAATAACAGCCGCAAGCAACAGCAGTGTCAATTGAATAAGAGATGCATAAAAACTAGACATTGCCGTATCCCGATTGGTATCACGGATAAGTACAATATTTTTATATAGGAAATAGAGTCCGCCGACTGCAGCACCCATGAAATAGACAGGCCCCAGCCCAAGATCAAAAAAGAATGGGGCAAACGAGGCGCCTACAAGAAGTATCGAGTTACCAAAGATTGCCCATGCAGCCTTGTGGTCACCAACAACTACCGGAAGCATCGGAATCCCTCCACGAGCATAATCGTCATGAAGGGTTATCGCCAGACTCCAGAAATGTGATGGGGTCCACAAAAACAGGACAACAGCAAGAATCAGTGGAAATGTATCCAGACCCGTTGGATTTACTGTTGCTGCACCGGCCAATACAGCAAAACTACCGGCAAGCCCACCGACAACTATATTAAGCCAGGTTCTGCGCTTCAACCACCATGTATAGACAAATGCATAGAAAAAGGCACCAAGGAAAACATAGAACGCTGCTACACCATTCAAAATATAGGCAGCAGCGAGAACTGATACAAAAAGTAGCCCATAGAGAAATACCGGCCAACCAATACCTGCCTTGATCTCGCCAGTCACAAACGGACGGTTGCGTGTTCTCTCCATGCGACCATCATAGTTTCGCTCAAGATATTGATTAAATCCACCCGCACTTGCAGATGAGAGCAGAACAACGACCAATAGCGTCAAAATTTGTGGCAGAGGGACAGATGGTCCAGGTGTAATGGCCAGTCCAACAAGTGCTGTAAGCGCAATTGTGACACCAATACGTAACTTAAAGATATTTGCAATTTGCTTAAATCCAAGCACCACGACACTTTTCCTTCATTAAATCAGAATTAGTACTGCGCCACTCATTATATAACAGGGCACTCTAATGCACGATAAAAAAACAGGGGCAGACGGATGCCTGCCCCTGAGTTTTAGTACGTTTACGCAAGTCCCCAGACAGATGCCAGGTACTTCCAGTTAACGAAGTAGTAGAGAACAAAGGTAACAAGGAAGGCCAGTGCCAGAACGAATGTTCCTGGAGCAATGAACCATCCCATACCGATATTTGCATGTCCCTCATCAGCAGGGGCACGCATCAGCATTGCTGGTTTCTCTGTAGTGTAGCTGTCAAGACCACGGAATCCCATGAACTTAACCTTGCTATCTGTCTTCTTGCCGAAGAGCAGTGTACCTACTGTCAGCAGACAGAATATGGCTCCACCAAGGACCGCAAGAATCGCAAAGATACCGGCCAGACCCATAATGGTATAGGCAATTGCAGGATACTCATATGCATAAGGAGCACCAGTAAATGCCATGTCCCAATGTCTACGGGCAACACCCATGGTGCCTGCACCCATCAGGAAGAGAGAGACACCCGCCATTCCAAGACCGAACAGGTATGGCTGCAGCTTGGCAATTGATGGGAAGATAATCTCACGACCAAAGAGGGTTGGCAGCAGGAAGTAGGTTACTGACATGAACGCCATTGTTGTGCCCAGTACCACAGTTGCGTGGAAGTGACCTGGTACGTAGATGGTGTTGTGGATGATCAGGTTAATCTGCTCAACACCCATGACCACACCTGAGATACCGCCCAGGAATCCGAAACCAATCAATGAGATAAACATTGAGGAGAATACAGGATTACCCCAAGGCGCCTTCTTCAACCACTGGAAGAGACCACGATTAAGCCCCTTCATGCGCTGGGCAACCTCAATGGATCCTGGAACAGTCAGACCGTGAATCATACTAGCCAGTACAGCGAGGTACATTGCATAACTGGTATTGAATACCTTCCAGACAGAACTCACACCTGGGTCAACCAGAATATGGTGAGCAGAAGCGAGCTGCAGGAAGAGGATGTACAACAGGAATGCTGAACGACTGATCTTCTCTGACATTGGTTTGGCACCAAACAGAAGTGCTGCAACCATGTACCAGATTGAGATATGAGCGGCAACGTTGATCTGCTGTGAAGAGTGACCAAGTGCCCACCAGATGACTCTATACATCAGTGGATCGATATTGGAAATCAGTCCAAGGGACCAGAGGAATGTAGGGATCAGGATGATTGCGCCGGATGCGATGGTAAAGACCGCAATAATCGCTGCTGTCATTGCACCAAATACAACCAGTGGGATGGAACCCTCATAAGTCTTCTCCTCCTTGGCAATCACCAGCGTACCAAAGAAGATGAAGCAGCCAATCAGTGCACCTACAGCAAACAGAATAAGCCCCAGGTAGAACAGAGGATCTGCCGGCATTGGTACATAGGAGGTCATCATCACACTGGAGTTACCCATAATGATTGCATAGTTGGTAATCAACGCACCAACAAGCATAAGAGCAAACTGAACCCAGCCCCATCTCGGGGTTGCCAGTCTCGAACGCAGTAGCGTCGATGAGGCGAAGTAGAGTACGGCCATCTCAAAGAAGATGATAAAGATAATCAACATATCAATACCGTGACCGGTCAGCGCCTGATAGAACTGACCAGCTGGAAGTATATGCAATGTTGGCATACGTGTAGCCGTTACCAGTGCAGCAAGGATTCCACCAATAAGGAGGAATACCGCAGCAGCAATAGCATTGGCCTTCATTAGGTTTTCCGCACTCTTGTGAAAGACCAGCCCTGTGCCTGGCTCTGTACGGAATAGTGGTTTTGCGAAACTCATTATTAATTACCCCTTATTCTGTAACGTAAATTTTACTGGTCATGAAATGATGACCGATACCACAGTACTCATTACAGATTACTGTGAACTCACCAGTCTGATTTGGAGTAATCGTCATGACGGTCTCGTAACCAGGTAGAATCTGGGCATTTACATTGATTGGCTGCACAGAGAAGCCGTGTTGCCAGTCAATGGAGGAGAGATGGAGGCGATAGGACTCGCCCTTCTTCAGCTCCAGTGCTGGATACCACTGCCACTTCTTGCCCAGCATGTAGACATCACTGCCAACAGGTGGTTTAACAACAGGAACATTCCATTGGGTCTCTCTACGCACTTCGTGTGCTGTGACCATGGCATCAACCCTCGCCTGGAATTTCTCAGGAGTGGTTTGATATGCCTCATTGGAAAGATTCTGATTTCCGTAGATGTGCCAGATCGGCATCATCGCAAACATGAACAGACACCAGATAAGTGCGATCGCGACCCATAGTCCCTCGGAACGATCTACCGGAGTTTTCCACCAGATTATTTCTGTTGGAGGTAGTATTGAACTCATAACAGACTCTCCTCCTGAATTATGGGGCCATGGGGATAGAGATGATCTCCATAATTCCCCACATGGTATATAAAACGGTTGGTACGGCTATTCCAAGAAATAGCAGCAAGAATGGGTTATCGAGTAGTCGCTGCATTGCAGGTACTCTCTCTTCGTTTGTCTGTTCTTCCACTGTTTGGTACTCCCTGATGTTGTAAAAAATTACAGCTGGCCTGCCACACCAAGCCCCCAAATGAGGGGCCCATAGCCAGCTGGATGGCTATTTCAAACTTATGCACTGCGATTTATACACCCATACTCCAGAGGGTTGCTTGACCTAGGTCAAATTGAAACAATAGTGAAACAATCGAGAATCGTTGATGGCTGGAGAAAACAGAGGAAAAGCCGATACTTATTGTCGATCCACACAATTAGCGATACCATGAACCGGAGCTGTCTGAGGCCCCCTGTGTGTCACAAACATGAATCATCAAAAACCACTCTTTGTTGTCCTGACCATTCTGCTTCTGGCCACATTTTCCGGCTGGGGAGAGCACGCAACAGAACACAGTGATCCTGTAGTCCCGATCCTCCTCGCACTCACCATCATCACCACCCTCGCCCTGCTGGCACGCTACATTGCACGGCAGCTGGATCAACCCTGCGTACTGGGAGAGCTTGCGCTGGGGATCATGATTGGCAATATCGGCTACTGGATTGGAAGTGACCTGATCTCCGTGCTGCGTGAATCGACAGCCGTCTTCAACGCCATCAACCTCTCTCTTGAGGGTGGAGTGACGCTTGAAGAGGCACTCAGCCATACCCTGGGAGAGGGGCTGGCAGATGAGTTGCTCCCCATACTGACCGCCCCCCAGGGCGGAAGAATTACCGATGCCATTCAGGTCATCGACGGCTTCTCCCGGATCGGGTTGCTGTTTCTGCTGTTTGCCGTTGGACTGGAGTCCTCTGCCGGCGAACTGCGCGCTGCTGCCAGCTCGGCAACCCGGGTGGCCATCATCGGGGTCGCTGCACCATTCATTCTGGGGCTTGGTGCCATGCAGCTGTTCGCACCACACTCCGACTGGTCTGCCAATCTGATGGTCGCAATCGCCCTCTGTGCAACCAGCATTGGCATCACTGCACGCGTCTTTCATGAACTGAACCGGGACAATAGCGAGGTCTCGCACGTGGTGCTGAGTGCAGCCGTGATTGATGATGTACTTGGACTGATACTGATGGCCATTGGTATCGACATTATCTTCCGTGGCAGTATCGACCTGATCAGCATCAGCTACTCCATTATGCAGGCCATCATGTTTCTGGCATCGATCTACCTTCTGGTACCAAAGATTATCCAGTTTACAGTCAGCCGACTGCACCACTTCAAGCTCTGGGAGGCGGAGCTGTTTGTCTCCTTCCTGCTCCTGACCAGCCTCTCCTGGCTGGCTGACTTTGTCGGCCTCTCCGCCATTGTTGGTGCCTTTGCCGCCGGACTGATCCTCAGCAACAGGGAGTTCACCTACTGGAAAAAGGGGTGCGACCCAGAGAGAGAGGCGTGCAGCCTAGACCAGGAGGTGAAGGAGCAGATCCGCCCCTTTGAGGCGATTCTGGCCCCGATCTTCTTCGTGTTGATGGGGATGCAGGTCAAGCTGGAGGTCTTTCTCGACCAGGAGATCATGATCCTTGCCACTGCACTGACCCTGGTGGCAATTGCCGGCAAGCTGCTCAGTGGCCTTGGTGCCAGGCATGAACTGCCAAGGCTTGCCATCGGTGCAGGGATGGTGCCCAGAGGCGAGGTTGCGCTGATCCTGGCTGCTGTAGGCAAGGGGCTCGGGATCCTCGACCCCTCGCTCTTCTCCGCAGTTGTGGTGATGGCAATCATCACCTCACTGACCGGGCCACCACTACTGAAGTGGAGCCTGACCCGGGCCGAATCGCAGTAAGGGGGGAAGCCGGATCAGGGGAACCGCAACGCGGCGATCACCCCACCACCGGGGCGATTCTTCAGTGAGGCCTCCCAGCCATTGGCCTCTGCCAGATTCCTGACGATCGCCAGCCCCAGACCACTGCCGCCTCTCTCGCTGGATCGTGACTTTTCCGAGCGGAAAAAGGGGTCAAAAACCTTCTCCAGATCCTCCTCTGGAATCCCGATCCCCCGATCCAGCACCACGATAAAGACCCCATCGTATCCACAGTGCAGCT
>CAZYJG010000023.1:0-19859 GCA_964647745.1 uncultured Piscirickettsiaceae bacterium | reverse complement strand
AGTACCATTTCCGCCAGCTGGTGCGGCGGGGAGACGCCACCTACCTTGTCCCCCTCAATGGACAGTTCCACTCCATCGAACTGACCGGCCCCTTCGAGGTGCGCGGGGTGATCACCCAGCAGAACCATCGGCGCACCATCATCCACTACGAATACCCGGAGGATGGGATCATCAACAGAAGAGAGAGTGAGCGCAACAAGAGACGGAGCAAGCCCTTACCCCAAGACACATGAACAGCTCAGGGTGCGCCATGCTCCTCAGCACTGATCATGTGTGGAAAACAGGTGGCTCGGGAAAAGAGAAGGCCCCATGGTTGGGGCCTTCTGCGTTAGCTGCTGACTACTGAAAAACAGACTACGCTGTCAGTGTCTCATACTTGGCACGCAGCTCATCCTCGCTCTCCTGGTGGTTCGGATCCGGGAGACAGCAATCCACCGGGCAGACCTCCACGCACTGTGGCTCGTCATAGTGGCCTACACACTCGGTGCAGAGCTCGGGGGTGATCTCATAGATCTCATCGCCCTGATAGATCGCCTCATTGGGGCACTCGGGCTCACATACATCGCAATTGATACACTCGTCCGTGATATAAAGCGCCATAGCTAATTCCTTACTGTTATTGCGTGAATTCTTGAATCCTTTTATTGTACACCAGTACCATATTTCTGTTCCAGCGCCCGCCCCACATTTCTCCCTACAAATGGTGATACATCTCCCCCCAGAGAGGCGATCTCGCGCACCAGGCTGGAGGAGATATAGGAGAACTGCTCTGCCGGTGTGAGAAACATGGTCTCGATATCGGGTGCAAGGTGACGATTCATCCCGGCCAGCTGAAACTCATACTCAAAATCGGAGACCGCACGCAGGCCACGCAGAATCACACCCGCCCCGATGGAGCGGGAGAAGTCCACCAGCAGCCCCTCAAAGGGGACCACCTCAACGCTGTCAAGGGCGGCCAGTGACTCCTGCGCCAGCGCAATCCGCTTCTCTGCAGGGAAGAGCGGCTCCTTGGCACCATCGGTGACGATCGCAACTACCACCTGGCCAAAGATCCGGGTAGCACGCTCAACCAGATCGATATGCCCTCTTGTTATGGGATCAAATGTTCCCGGATAGACTGCTTTCATCTTCCTCTGCCCTTTTCTCACCAAGATTCTGTAACAGCATGTATCGTACCTGACCCGCCTCACCGCTGCGAGTCGCCCCCCACCCCTGTGGCAATGGCAGATCACTCACGGCCTGCTCTGTCTCAATATAGAGCTGCAGCCGGTCCGAGACAGGGCGCTCTCCCAACAGCTGCAGAGCGCGCTCCAGCAGCCCCTGACCAAAAGGGGGGTCCAGAAAGATCAGGTCATATCTCTGCAGATCCGACTGCTGCAGAAAATGGAGCGCATCCCCCGCAACAATACGCCCGCGCTCCGTATTCAGGGTCTCGAGATGACCCCTGATTGCCGCTGCACTCTTCCGATCACGCTCAACAAAATCGACCTGGGCTGCCCCTCGCGAGAGGGCCTCCAGCCCCAATGCACCACTACCGGCAAAGAGGTCGAGACAGCGTGCCCCGAGAATGGTCGGCTGCAGCCAGTTGAAGAGGGTCTCACGCACCCGATCCGGTGTGGGGCGGATTCCGGGGTGGTCAGGAAAGGTGAGAATCCGTCCGCGCCACTCTCCGGAAATAATTCTCAGGCGGCGACTGCCCCCCCTCTTTCCCCTCAATCCAGCTTCCCGCCCACAACCACGGTCACCATCTCAGTTGGATGGAGGCGACGCCCAAATGCACTCTTGATGCTCTCCCGGCTCACCTTCTCGACATTCTGGTTGAATGTCTCCAGATAGTCATCCGGAAGGTCATAGAAGCCGATCATCCCAAGATAGTCGACAATCTTCTTGTTGCTGTCGATCCGCAGCGGGAACCCCCCCGTGATATTTTTTTTGGAGCGGATCAGCGCCTCTTCACTGGGCCCCTGCTCCACAAAGTTGACAATCGTCTTGCGTAACACCTCAAGCGCCTCATCACGATTCTCATTCTTGGTCTGGAGACCCGCCTTGAAAGGCCCCTCCCCGCGCATTGGTGAGAAGTAGCTGTAGGAGCTGTAGGCCAGTCCACGCTCCTCACGTATCTCCTCGGAGATCATCGAGACCAACCCGCTTCCGCCAAGGATATGGTTCCCCACATAGAGCTCAAAATAGTCAGGATCCCCGCGACGCAGTGCCGGATGGCCCATCAGCAGGTGACTCTGGACAGAGGGGTAGTCGATCACAATGGTCTCACCCGGTTTTGCGGTAACCGCATCCGGGAGCGGGACAGCCCGCTCCCCGGCAGGGAGCCGCCCAACCACCTGCTCCGCGATCTCTTTTGCACGCTCACGCCCTACATCACCCACTATGGCAACGACTGCATTATTGCCCACATAGTGACGCGCATGGAAGGAGCGAAGGTCATTGCGCTTCAGCGCCTTGATACTCTCCTCAGTCCCGCTGGAGGGCTCTGCGTAGGGGTGATCCCCATACATCGCGCGAAAGAATGCCTTCTCCGCAACCGTAGCCGGCGACTGCTTCTGGGACTGAATCCCGATCAGCTGACGGCTGCGCTCCCGCTCAAAGGCGTGTTCCGGAAAATAGGGTTTGTGAATCACATCGGAGATCACCTCCAGTGCAGGATCCAGCAGATAGTCATCACTCAGGCTGCGCAGTGAGACAATCGCCATATCGCGCAGCGAGTCAAACCCAAGATTGGCGCCAAGACGATCCATGGTCTCGGCAATGGCCTCCTCACCCCGATCCCCTGCACCGGTAGAGAGCAGCCCGTTGGTCATCGAGGCAACCCCCCCCTGGCTGCCATCACGGGCACTGCCGGCATCGAAGATCACCCGGATATCCACCATCGGCAGCTCCGGGGTATGAACATAGAGTATGCGTGCCCCGTTTGAGGTCTGCCAGCGTTCGATCTCCGGGGTTGCTGCTGCAACAGCCACCCAGAGCATCGTGACCACCCCAAACCAGAACGCAGTCACCCCTCGGTTGGCAATATCCCTTCTTGTGCCTCGATTAATGAGCATGGGACACCTCCTGGCTGCTCTCGCCACCCTCAATTGGAAGTGGGTCCAGTATCGCTGTCGTCATTCGATCCGGATCCAGATAGCTGTTTGCCACCGCCATCACCTGCTCCGCCGTTACCTTGCGGACATGCTCTGCGTAGCGATCCATCTCACGCCAATCCAGACCGATGGTCTCCAGGGTCCCAATCTGCATCGCCTGATAGAAGACGGAGTCCCGCTCAAAGACCTTGGCGGCCACCACCTGTGCCTTCACCCGATCCAGCTCGGCCTTTGTAACCGGATTCTTTTTGATCTCCTCCAGCTCAGCCAGCAGTGCCTTCTTCACCTCTGCAACGGTATGCCCCTCTGCCGGAACCCCCTGGAGAATAAAGAGGGTCTGCAGACGATCATAAGGGTCGTAACCGACACCGGCACTGGTGGCAATCTGCGACTGCCGAATCAACTTCCTGTTAAGGCGCGCACTGTCGCCGCCATCCAGGATGTAGGCCATCACCTCCAGTGCATAGGGCTCCCACGCCTCCTCTGCAGTCACCACGGTGGGGGTCGGGAACCCCATAACCAGATAGGGGATTTCGGCCGGGACCCGAACCGTCACCTCACGGGGGCCCAGCTGCTTCGTCTCCATGCGCGGCTTGGGTGGGTTTAGCTCTGAGGGGGCAAGGGGGCCATAGTATTTCCGGGCCATCTCGATCACCTCCTCCGCATTGACATCCCCAGCCACCACCAGAGTGGCGTTGTTGGGGGCATACCACATCGCATACCACGCCCGCAGATCCTCGATATTGTAGTTCTCGATGTCATTCATCCAGCCAACGATCGGGTGGTGGTAGGGGCTGGTCTGGAAGGCAGTGGCCATAAACTGCTCATAGGTGAGCGAGGTGGGCGCATCCTCGGTGCGCAGCCTGCGCTCCTCCTGCACCACCTCCCGCTCCTTGAGAAACTCCTCCTCCGGCAGGGTCAGGTTACGCATTCGGTCCGACTCCAGCTCCATGCTGATCGGCAGACGGCTCTTCTCCAACCGCTGGAAGTAGGCGGTGTAGTCACGCCCTGTAAAGGCGTTCTCACGTCCCCCATTCTCCGAGATGATTGTTGAGAACTCGTTGGGGCCATGCTTTTCAGTCCCCTTGAACATCATATGCTCCAGCATGTGGGAGATCCCGGTAATTCCATCCGTCTCGTAACTGGACCCCACCTTGTACCAAACCTGGGAGACCACCACCGGGGCGCGGTGATCCTCCTTGACGATCACCTTCATTCCGTTCTCCAGTACCGACTCTGTAACCGTCGATGCGGCAACCGACAGGGTGGTTGCAAATGCTGCCGCGGCCACAACCCCTCTTACACTCCAACGCCCTGGATTCATCTCACTCCCTTTCCTGAAATAATGGTTCATGAATTGTACCCGAGAAGACCCGTGGAAAAAGTGGAAGTTCCACATTCCCGAAAAAGTGCCCAACAGCTCCGGCCCATGAACCAGCCAACACCTCCATCAACAACATTATTGAATCATTAGAAAATTGCAAAACCATCTTGGTTTATATAACGTTATATGACGTTATCGATAATAAATTAACTGGTTAGACCCCCCAGGGTCTCCGATGGGGAGAGAGACGATCGCTCGAACCCCACCATAACAATCATAAGTCCCACCAGGGGAGGAGTTAGTGCCATGAAACTACGTCCAGCCACGCTGGCGGTCAGTGCATTGGTAATTGCCATTGCTGCCGGTTGCGGTGCCCAGCAGCAGGCTGTGTACAACCCCATCAAGGAGAGGATCTATGGAGCAGATGCGGCGGAGGCGGCTGCAGATCCCACCAGGCCCAAGAACGAATACAACATCAGCCTCAACTATGAGTTGGGCATGCACTGTACCGGCTTTGACTTCACCTACTGCTGCGTACTTCCACCCTACAACTCTATCCAGGCCCAAGTGATCAAAACCGCTGTGGGTGCCAAGAAGTGGCCCGAGGTGCTGGAGTCGGACGAGGAGGAGCATGACATCCTCGTCGATGGCAAGAGACGGATGAAGATCGAGTACGGCCATACCGACAACACCTATGCCGAGGGTGACAAACTCGCCTACTGGGACGTCAAGTATGATGTGGATGGGGATGGCACCTATGGCCCCGATGACAATGTGGCCAATGCCTACTTTACCCACCTCTATGTCTATCAGGATCTGAAGGGGTCCAACCCCGAGGGCACCAGTGCAGACAGCAAGAAGGCCCGTGTGGGGATCGAGATTCCGATCCCGAAGGATAATGGCCCTGCCGGTGCTGCTGTCCCAAGCCCGATGAGTGGTGGACACCTCCACTACTCCAGCGAGAAGGGAACCACCGTATTCACCAAGTCCCCTGTACTGGACAATGTCCCCATCGTGCTGACCAACCCCGGCATCTGGGATGCACTGGGGCTGCCACTGACCCCGTGGCAGGACAGTGTCATGAAGCGTGATCCGCTAACCATGCTGGAGAGTGACATCCGCCCCTACCAGGAGTCCTGGGCAGCGCTGGTGGATGCCGAGACCGGTGAGGCGGTGATCGATCGTGTGAATGGCAGGCCGGTCCACTTCATCGGGACCAGCCCGATCGATGTACCCAACTGTGCAAACTGCCACGCCAACAAGAATGCGAATGGCGACAGGTACAACCTCTGGAAGGGGGAGAGGGCCTTCTGGAAGGGGCTTGGTGCCAGTGACTGGATCGCCAACCTGAAGGCAACCTCACTCTCCATTCTGGAGCAGCATGATGACAAGCACGGCACCGACTTCCTGAAGAACTACAACCCGGGCTCGCGCTCCAAGGATAACCGCCTTGGCGGGGACCCCATCCTCTGCCAGAAGTGTCATGCCGATAATGTGATCGGTGTATTGAACTCGAAAATGGTGAGCGAGGTCATTCCCGGGGGGGAGGAGAGGCCGATCATGCCACTGACCGAGGCGATTCACCGGGTGCACCAGGAGAAACGGCCACAGCCGGACAGCCAGGGTCGCACCGGTGGTTGCCAGGGGTGTCACCCATCACACCGCCAGGACGGAAACATGGATCGCTACCCAATGACCGCAGATGGTGGAAACTTCTTCGCCGATGCAGACAACCGTGATGGCGAGGGCTGTTTCGCAGGCCGTGACGTCCACTCCAACCCCTACAAGGACAAGGATGGGGCCGGCACCCCCGAACACCTCAACGCAATCGGCAGCTGGATTCAGGACAATGTCTCCAACATCGGCAACGGTGAGGGCGGCAAGGGTCTCTGGTGCACCAACTGCCACTCCCCACTGGCCAGGAAGCTCTATCAGGCCGACAACCTTACCCACGCATTCCGTCAGGAGGGCACCACCCTGCGCAACAAGTCCCTGCAAGAGATTGCAGCCGCTATCGGTGTCGACATGGTGGCCCTGGAGGCGATGATGGATCCGAAGGTGGTGCTGGATGGAGAGGGTCATGACACCCCGGGGAAATCGCAGATCCTCGCGCTCTGGGATCCTGAGGTGACACACCCCGATATTGCGCTCATTGCAGTCAAGGATGGCGGACCGATGGTCAATATCGATGAGGATGGCGATCCGAGCGTCATCCCCCTCTCCGCAAACCCGGCAGTGGATGTTGCATCACTAACCCTGCCAGAGGGTGCCGACGGTGCGGTTGCAGCATCCTACAGTGCCGCCTCTCACGGCAAGTCCTACTGGCTCTCCGCCGGTGAGCCACACTGTGCAGACTGTCACGCCGCCCCCTATGTTGAGGGTCAGGGTGGTGTTGCATTCCCGATCAACCAGCCCGGCAAGTACAGCCTGATGCGCTACACCAAGGGACATGCAGGTCTCGCCTGCCAGGTCTGCCATGAGTCGACCCATGGCCTCTACCCGGTAACGGCTGACGTGGATGAGACCAGCTACAAGCAGGCAGCTCAGTTCAATCCGGACGGCTCTCACGGGCCGATGGTCTGCGCGGCATGCCACTATACCAATGAGGCTGGTGTACCGCTGATTGCCAACAAGGAGGAGTGGCAAGGCAACTCCATCATGGATGACTATGATGCAGCGGTCTCCTGGATGCATGCCTCTGCACCAGACCTTGGTGGCGCAATCCCTGACGAATGATCAGTGCCCTGAATTGAGCCTTCAGGAGTGAGTACCATGCTGAACTGGATCCAGTTGACCCTGGTCGCCGCCCTCTCAGTGGGCGTGCCCGCTACAGCCAGCCCAATGGGAGAGGCGACCCCACTGGTCTCTGTTGAGGGCTACACCATCACCGACCACGATATTGAACGTATCATCGTCAGTTCGCCACTTGCCGACCAATACCCCACCCTGGACGAAAAGGCACAGGCGGCAATGCGTGGCTCCGTTCTGATGCGCCTGGTCAACCTGCAGCTGCTCTATCTTGAGGCGGTTGACCAGGGGCTGGATCGGGATCCCGCCTTCCTTGAGGATCGTGAATCCTTCATCAGGGGGATCACCTACAAGCACTACATGGACCAACTCCGCTCCTCAATCAAGGTTCCGGATGGTGTGATGGGAGAACTGCTGGGGCGCCTCAAGGGAGACTCCGGGGCACTGGATGCCGCCATCGCCCAATATCGTGCCCAGCAGTACAGGCTGGTGCGCTCCCTGGCGCTGAAGAAGATCCGTGAACAGGCCCATCTCACGCTCCATGAGGATCGCATCACCCCCGCCATCACCCCCGAGACCATCCTTGCCGAGGCAGACAACTACCGGCTCCGTCTCTCCGACCTTGGGGTTGAGCCCGGAGATAACAAGGGGTTCCACCCCGCTGCCATTGAGGAGCGACTCTACCAGCGACTGGAGATTGATCTGGTCAATCTTGTCGCCAGAGATACCCTCAACAATATCGATGCCATCGTTGAGGCGTTTTCCAGAGAGCGCCTCCCGGCCATGCTGATCCTGAAGAAGGAGAATGAGTGGGCACCTGATCGTGCCGCTGCACGTGCCTACTTCAACAAACACCGTGAGATTGGATTTGTTCCGGAACAGCGGATGGTTTCACAGATCGTGCTCAATAGCCGGGAGAAGGCAGAGGCGGTCAGAAAACGGATCCTCGCCGGTGAGAGCTTCTTCCACATGGCCCGCCTCCACAGCATTGACCCCTATGGACGAAAAAAGGCGGGGCAGATGGAATGGCTCCGGAAAGGGAGCGCAATGCCAGCCATCGAAAAGGTGCTGGAGGGGATGAGGGAGGAGGAGGTCAGTGAGGTTGCCGAGACCGATAAGGGGTTCCATCTCATCCTGCTGCAGGGGGTCAGGCCCGCCGTCCAGCATGAGTATGAGAAGATCCACGACCGTGTGCGCCAGGCCATCATTGATGAGAACCTCACCCCATTTGTCCGCTCCCTGCAGCACAAATACAGGATAGAATTTGCAGATCCTGTCGCGGAGATTCCGCTACAGCAACCCTGATCAACCCTGTAGTGGCGGGATGGGCTGTGGTTCATCCTGTTTTTACGTTATCCTTCTGCGAGACCTCTGCACGAAGACCCTTCCGCCTTCAGGCAGAGGCCTCTGCACAAAATTTTCAATGGATTGAATAACATGTTGGGATTTGGAAAGAAAAAAAAGGGGGAGACAGAACCTCCATCCTCCCCCGCTGACCCCTCCTCAAAAGGGGTCTTTGGCCTGCTCAGAGAGCGGCTGACACGCACTCGCACCAATTTCAGCGAAGGGCTAGGCAACCTTCTTCTCGGCAAGCAGCATATCGACGATGAGCTGCTCGAGGAGCTGGAGACCCGGCTGCTGATGGCCGATGTCGGTATTGATGCAACCCAGAAAATTCTCTCTCAACTCCGTGAACGCCTCTCCCGGAGGGAGAGTGAGAGCCCGGAGTCGATACTCCACGCCCTGAGGGCGAGCATGGTGGAGCTGCTCGCCCCCTGTGAATCCCCTCTGGACACCTCCGGTCACTCCCCCTATGTGATCCTGATGGTAGGGATCAATGGTGCCGGCAAGACCACCACCATCGGAAAACTGGCCAGGCAGCTCCAGCAGCAGGGAAAATCGGTGATGCTTGCTGCCGGGGATACCTTTCGGGCTGCGGCAGTGGAACAGCTCCAGACCTGGGGAGAGAGAAACGAGATTCCGGTCATTGCCCAGCAGACCGGGGCCGACAGCGCCTCGGTCATCTATGATGCCGTGGAGTCTGCACGTGCCCGGGGGGTTGATATCCTGATTGCCGATACTGCGGGGCGCCTCCACACCCAGTCCAACCTGATGGAGGAGCTGAAGAAGGTGAAGCGGGTCATGCAGAAGCTGGATGGATCCATCCCCCATGAGATCATGCTTGTTCTCGATGCCGGGACCGGACAGAACGCCATCCATCAGGCCCGGCAGTTCCATGAATCAGTGGGGCTGACCGGCATTACCCTGACCAAGATGGATGGAACTGCCAAGGGGGGGGTGATCTTCGCCGTGGCCGGGCAACTCAACCTGCCGATCCGCTTTATCGGTGTTGGGGAGGGGATTGATGACCTGCGCCCCTTCCGTGCCGAGGAGTTTGTTGAGGCACTTCTCTCGCAATAGACAACAACATCTATCTGATTTAGCTCCACTATTCTCTGTTATCAACAAATCAGAAACGTTGCAGGTTTTGGGGAACCTGATGAATAATTGGCACTCTAACCTTGCGAGTGCTAATTCCACCCCCTATAATCCGGATGTCATAAACAGAGAGAAGAATGAATGAGTTACGCCCTTCAGACCGCCTATAACCGACTGCCTGCTGCACCAGTCAGCAGTATTGATGCCTACCTGCAGAGCCTGAGAAACATCCCGGTCCTCAGTGAGGATGAGGAGCAGGCACTGGCCATCCAGTTTCATGAGCAGGGTGATCTTGAGGCCGCGCGCAAGCTGGTACTCTCCAATCTCCGTTTTGTTGCCCATATCGCACGCGGATATCTTGGATATGGTCTGCCACTGGCCGACCTGATTCAGGAGGGCAATCTGGGTCTGATGAAGGCGGTGCGCCGTTTTGATCCGGAGCGCAAGGTCCGCCTGGTCTCCTTTGCCGTCCACTGGATCCGCTCCGAGATCCATGAGTATGTGCTGCGCAACTGGAGCATCGTCAAGGTGGCCACCACCAAGGCGCAGCGCAAGCTCTTCTTCAACCTCCGCAGTGCAAAGAAGCGGCTGGGGTGGTTCTCCCGCGAGGAGGTAGAGACTGTTGCCGGGGATCTGGGGGTCAAGCCCGAGACCGTACTTGAGATGGAGCACCGCCTGAGCCACCATGATGCCTCCTTCGACCTCCCGATGGGGTGCGATGACGAGACCGAGTCGTTTGCCCCGGCTGCATTTCTCGAGGCACCGGAGCCAAATCCGGAGGAGCATCTGGAGCAGAGCGATTGGAGAGAGCAGTCCATACAGCAGATGCAGAGTGCACTCACCTCACTGGATGAGCGGGCACGGGATATCATCATCCGGCGCTGGCTGAATGAGGAGAAGAGCACCCTGCAGGAGCTCGCTGACGAATATGGTGTCTCTGCCGAGCGCATCCGACAGCTCGAACAGGGTGCGATGAAAAAGCTGAAATCCGCTATCAGCCTCTAGGAGTCTGTCGGATTTATGAATACCTACTGCGAAAAAGCCCCTGCTGAGGCATCAGCCTCTACCTGAAAATATCCCAAAACAGGTATACTCTTCTCCCATGAAGAGAGAGAAAATCTGCATCCTCGGTGGTACCGGCTTTGTCGGCAGACACCTCATCCACCGACTGTCCGCGACGGATAACCCCATCCGGGTCATCACCCGACACCGGGAGCGCAACCGTGACCTGCTGATCTACCCACAGGTCTCCCTGATTGAGGGGGATATCCATGATGAGGAGGCCCTGCCAACACTCATTGGTGACAGTGACGTTGTGATCAACCTGGTTGGCACTCTCAATCCTGTTGGAGAGCGGGGGAGCTTCCGCAGGGTTCATGTGGATCTTGCCCAGAAGGTTGTAACTACCTGCAATCGTCTGGGTGTTCGCCGCCTGCTCCATATGTCGGCACTCAATGCCGGTTCGGTCAATGCAATCAGCCAGTATCTGCGCACCAAGGGCGATGCAGAAAATACAGCCCATCATCAGGCTGGTCCGGAGCTCCATGTCACCAGCTTCCGCCCCTCTGTGATCTTTGGAGAGAACGACCACTTCTTCAACCGCTTCGCCTCGATGCTGAAACTGCCACTGCTGACCGTGCCACTGGCCTGCCCGGAGGCGCGCTTTGCCCCGATCTATGTACAGGATGTTGCCGAGGTCTTTACGCAGTCCATCAACAACCCGAAGACCTATGGCAAACGGTTCAACCTCTGTGGCCCCAGGGAGTACACATTGATGGAGCTGATGGAGTTCACCGAGCGCTGCATTGGGGTGCGTCGCCTGATTGTCGGGCTCAGCAACTCCCTCTCCCAGTTCCAGGCAAAGATTCTTGGAAGACTGCCCGGAAAACTGCTGACCCTGGACAACTACCGCACCATGCGCCTGCCCAGTGTCTGCACAGAGCCATTCCCGGCACTATTCAACCTGAAGCCGACGCCACTGGAGAGTGTTGTCCCCCACTATCTGGGGAGAAAGAGTCAGCAGGTGCGCTATATGGAATACCGCAGGCTGGCCAAACGGTAACCGGAGAACCTCACGTGGAACTGACCAAAGAGCAGAGAATTCTGAGAATGGTGCGCAAGACACTCGGGGCCATTGCCCGTGAGACTGCACCCCGGGAGGGTGAGGAGCACCCGCTGACCCAGCAGACCTTTGAGGATATGCGTGACTGTTTTGCACTCATTGCCCAGCGGGAGAAGGAGCTGGCCGAGGAGGCGGGAGTGAAGAGCCCCATGCGCCCCGGCTTCAGCGACGAACCCAACAGCGCGAAAGTGGTATCGATTGACTCCATCAAAAAGCCCTGATTCCGAGGCACTCTCCAGAATCGAAGAGAGGCGGTTTCTGGTCGGTGGCGCCGTCCGTGACCAACTGCTGGGGCTCACCCCCAAAGAGCGGGACTGGGTTGTCACAGGAAAAACCACAGAGGAGATGGAGGCTGCAGGGTTCCGGCAGGTGGGCAGGGATTTCCCCGTATTTCTCCATCCCGAGACCCATGAAGAGCATGCACTGGCACGCACCGAACGCAAGAGTGCGCCCGGCTACCGTGGATTCACTGTCCATGCAGATCCCGATGTCACCCTGGAGGAGGATCTGCAGCGACGGGATCTCACCATCAATGCGATGGCACTGGACGCTGATGGGGCCCTGATCGACCCCTTTCATGGAGAGGAGGATCTGCAACAGGGGCTCCTGCGCCATGTCTCCGATGCCTTTGTTGAGGATCCGGTCCGGATCCTCCGCATCGCCCGTTTCGCCGCCCGTTTTGGCCAGTGGGGGTTTCGTGTTGCACACACCACCCACAAGCTGATGCTCAAAATGGTTGCGGGGGGCGAGGTCGATGCACTGATCCCGGAGCGGGTCTGGCAGGAGACCCTGAAGGCGCTGCAGACAGACCACCCGGAGCGATACTTTGAGGTCCTCAGGAAATGTGGGGCACTACAGCGAATCTTTCCGGAGCTGGACCAACTCTTCGGGGTTCCGCAACCGGCACACCACCACCCAGAGATCGATAGCGGCATCCACACACTGATGGTGCTGCAGCAGGCGACCCGGTTGAGCAACAGGCCTGCCATCCGCTTTGCAGCACTGGTCCATGACCTTGGCAAAGGGGCCACCCCCGAATCGGAGTGGCCGAGACATCATGGCCATGAGCAGCGGGGAATCAGGCTGGTCCGGGAGCTCTGTGAGCGACTCAAGACCCCCAATGAGTTCCGCGATCTTGCACTCGCTGTCACCCAGTACCATGGCCACTACCACCGTGCCGAGGAGATGCGTCCCGAGACCATCATCAAGATGTTTGAGGGGCTGGATGCCTTTCGCCGCCAAGAACGGTTCGAGGATTTTCTTGTTGCCTGCGAGGCGGACCAGCGTGGACGAACCGGCTTTGAGGAGGAGAGATTCACCCAGGGAGAGACACTGCGTGCGGCCTACAGGGCAGCACAACAGGTCAAAACCGACGCCATTATTGCAGATGGTTTTGAGGGGGCTGCCATCCGGGAGGAACTACGCAAGAGACAGGCTCAGGCGGCCCGCAAGAGCCTCTCGAATCGGCTGAGCAGCTGATCAAAAGCGGTCAGCCCCAACAGATAGGAGAGTGCAACACCACTCCCGTTGGCGACCATGTCCCACCACTCGAACATGCGATAGGGTGTCATTCCTTGCAGGAGCTCCAGCACAATCCCCAGACAGATAAAGCCCAATGCAAAGGCCCTTCTGGCTGAACCCCGATAGAGCTGCACAAACCACCCCATCAGGAGTGCATAGGCAACGAGATGGAGCAACTTGTCACTTGGCAGCTCCACACCGGCATCGGGAACTGGAACCAGTGAGAGGAGGATGATCCCCATCACCATCCCCCATCCAATCATCAGCCAGATCCGGTAGAAATGCAACTGCATCATGCAACGCTCATCAGGCCCAGCTCCTGACTACAGATAGAGCACAAGCAGCAGGCCGCCCAGCAGCAGCCGGTAGAGCACAAACGGAACCATCCCCACCCGGTCCAGCAGTTTCAGGAAGTAGTGGATGCAGAGGTAGGCACTCACCGCAGAGAGCAGTGTCCCCAGCAGCAGTGCACCCCACTCCACCCCATCACCCTGCTCAATCAGCTCCATGGTCTCCAGTCCGCCCGCCAGCAGGATGACCGGAATCGAGAGGAGGAATGAAAAGCGTGCCGCCGCCTGTCGGGTCAGCCCCATCATCAGCCCCGCCGTGATAGTGATGCCGGAGCGGGAGGTTCCGGGAATCAGTGCAAGCGCCTGTGCCAGTGCCACCACTGCCACAACCCTCCACCCCATCTGGTGCTCATCAATCTGATGCTGCCCCATTCGGTCTGCCCACCAGAGCAATAGACCAAAGAGGATTGTGGTGGCCGCAATCACCAGTGGCGAACGGAGATAGAGCTCGATCCCCTCGTTGAACAGCAGCCCCACCAGCCCAACCGGGATGGTCCCCAGCCCTACCGCCCAGGCCAGCCTGGCATCCAAGGTCACCCCCCTGCCGACCAGTGAACCCGCCCACTCCGAGAGCATCGTGACAAGCTCATGGCGGAAATAGCCCACAACAGCGAGCAGTGTTCCGATATGGACCGCCACATCAAATGCCAGCCCCTGATCCTGCCACCCTGTCAGAACCGGCACCAGGATCAGATGTGCAGAGCTGGAGATGGGGAGAAACTCGGTCAGCCCCTGAATCAGCGAAAGAATGGTGATCTGAAATAATTCCATGGCTGCTACTCTACATCATCGTCTCGAAAGTGTTGGCAGTCCTGACCTGCGGCCGTCTGTGGGCAAGGATGCCCACAGCCGAGCGACACAGGGATGTGCTTGAGCATGCCGCAGGCAGGCGCTGCCAACACTGTTGAACTCATTGATCACACTGCGATAACTATAACGTGTGGCGCTGATCATGGAGGGTAAAACCCTGCTGCAGCTCCACCCCACGGGTCAGTGCCATCACCTTCACCACCTCCCCCATCTGCGCCGGCAGGGTCAGCTGCTGGATGGCGCGCGAGGTCTCGATACGGCTCTTCAGCTCATCCAGTGACTCCTCCTCGGCCAGCTGGGCAATACCACCTCCCAGCAGAAAATAGGCCTGGGTTGTGAAGGCCGCGACATCGAGTCCGGCCGCGTCGGCCGCTTCTGCAACTGTAGTGAAATCGACATGGGCGGTGATATCCTGAAGACCGGGATACCAGAGAGAGTCACCATGCTGATGGTGTCGGTAGAAGCAGCTCAAGGTCCCATTCTGGCGCTCTGGACGATAGTACTCGCCACGCGGGTAGCCATAATCGAGCAGCAGCACCAGACCTCTCTCCAGCAGACCGGAGATTGAGGCGATCCAGGGGGTGATCCCGGGACGAATCTCGGACCGGTACCCCTCTGCCATCTCCTCACGCCTCAGATCCGCTGGAAGCTCAACGCCGGATTCCGGACTCTCCATCAGCGCCAGCCCCCCCTCCGAATCAATGGAGACCCCAACGGCAACCGGCCTCCCGCCACGCACCACAAAGCGCTGAAACGGGATCGCATCCAGCACCTCATTGGCAACCACAACTCCCTGAAAGGGGGCTTCCGGTAGCCGGTCCAGCCAGCAGACCCGCTCCAGCAGGTGGGGGGCGTTGCGTTCCAGTGTCTCCCGCTGTCGGGCCCGCAGCCCGCCGCTCAGCTCCAGGATGTTGTAGCATCCCGGCAGCTGCTGTTGACGCTCAAGCTCCAGCAGTATCTCTGCTGCCATCACCCCGGAACCGGCACCAAACTCAAGAATCTCCGGGGCATCCATTTCCGAAAATGCTGGCAGAATCTGTCGTGCCACCACCCTGGAGAAGAGTGGCGAGATCTCCGGTGCGGTAACAAAATCCCCCCCCTCACCCACCGCTGAGAGGGTGCTGTAGTAACCCGCTCCCGGCGTATAGAGCGCCTGGTTCATCCACTGGTCAAAGGGGATCCACCCACCCGCCTGCCGGATGGAGGCAACCATCTCCCGCTCCAGTTGCTGGGAGCGCTCTCTCATCTCGTTGGCAGGTTCGGGGAGCGTGGCGCTCATCTGTTACACTTGTTCTCTCATCGGTTTGGAGTCTTCAGTTGTGGGCAATGATACCAACAGTTGCAGAGGGCAGGTGGCGTTAATCACCGGTGCCGCCCACCGTATTGGTGCAACCATCGCCAGGGTACTGCATCGGGCGGGGATCAATATCACACTTCACTACCGAAACTCGCAGGCTGCAGCAAAATCCCTGCAGCAGGAGCTGCAGCAGGATCGCCCCAACTCGGTCTCGCTGCTCCAGGGAGATCTCCACCAGACCTCGCAGTTGAGCGCCCTGGTTGAGGGGGCACACCAGCAGTGGGGGCGGCTGGATATCCTGATCAACAACGCCTCTACCTTCTACCCGACCCCCGTTGGGGAGATCACCGAAGAGAACTGGGATGATCTGGTTGGCTCCAATCTCAAGGCGCCACTCTTTCTCTCGCAGGCTGCCGCACCCTTTCTGAAGGAGCACAGAGGGAGCATCATCAACATTGTCGACATTCATGCCGACCGCCCGCTCAAGAGGCACCCGGTCTACAGCATTGCAAAGGCCGGTCTGGCGATGCTGACCAAAAGCCTGGCACGGGAGCTGGGGCCTGATGTCCGGGTCAATGGGGTCGCCCCCGGCGCCATCCTCTGGCCGGAGAACAAGATGGATGATGCAACCAAATATGACATCCTCTCCCGCACTGCACTCAAGAGGAGCGGAGTGCCGGATGATATTGCAGATACTGCCCTCTTTCTGATTCGCGATGCCCACTACATTACCGGGCAGATCATCAACGTGGATGGGGGCCGCACCCTGAGCAACTAGAGCTGAAATGGGATCGGTCGCAATCTCTGGACGGGCTGCTCAAACCGCTCCCAGAGCCGATCATAACGCTCCCCCGTCTGCGGATGGCGCTCCTCTCCTGCAATCTCGGCCAGTGGTCTCAACACAAAGGCATACTCAAAGATCTCCGCACGCGGAAGGTCCACCCCCTGATCCTGCAGATCGAGATCTCCGTAGAGCAGCAGATCCAGGTCCAGTGTGCGTGGGTTGAATTTCTCCGCCCCGCGCTCCCGCCCATTGTCCTCCTCGATCTGACGCAGCCGCTGCTGGATCTCCTGCCACCCCAGATCGGAGTCAAATCCGACGACCAGGTTGTAGAAGGCATCCCCCTCAAATCCCACCGCATCACTCTCGTAGATGGTTGATAGTGTCAGCTCGCCAAACTGCTCCTGCAGCTGCCGAATACCCTCTCGAACACTCCTCTCCCGATCAATATTGCTGCCGATACTGAGATAGACTCGCGGCATCAGATCTTTTCACCCCGCTCGATCATCACCCCCACATCACGGGAACCGGTTACGGCACCGGGCTTGCTCACCCTGAGCCGCAGCCCCGGAACGCCAAACTCCGACTGCACAATCCCGGCAATACGTTCCGCCATGGTCTCCACCAGCTGAAAACTGCTCTCCTCCACAAAGGAGATGATCCGCTTGGCCACCGCCTTGTAGTCCAGCGTATGCTCGATGGTATCGCTCTCTGCCGCCTTGCTGATATCGGTCCCCATCTCCAGGTCGATACTTACGGTCTGCTTGATCTCCCGCTCCCAGTCATAGATTCCAATCACGGTCTTGATCTGAAGATCCTTGATATAGACGATATCCACTACAACTCCTGTTCCTGATGATGTTCAGCTGGATTATCCCATAATTCTTCCCTACACTGCCCCCATGACTGAAACAGTACTCATCCTCTCGGCCTATCTGATCGGCTCTCTCTCCGCAGCCATCCTGATCTGCCGGATACTCGGCCTCCCCGATCCACGATCCGGGGGGTCAAAAAACCCGGGTGCAACCAATGTACTACGCCTTGGTGGAAAGGGGGCGGCACTGATGACCCTGTTGGGGGACATGCTGAAGGGGCTTGTTCCGGTAATGGTTGCCGTACAGCTGCAGCTTGATGAGACAGTGGTTGCACTGACCCTGCTGGCCGCCTTTCTGGGCCACCTCTATCCGGTATTTTTTGGATTCAAGGGGGGCAAGGGGGTGGCGACCGCGCTTGGAACCCTGATTGGGCTCCACTGGACCATCGGCCTCGCCACAGTGGTCACCTGGCTGGGGATGGCAGCCCTCTTCCGTTACTCCTCACTCTCGGCGCTCACCGCCATTCTGCTGGCCCCGCTCTATGTCTGGACACTCTACCCTGATCCCAATCCCGAGATCCTCACCAGCGCCATGGCACTGGTCACCCTCCTCCTCTACTGGCGCCACCGCAGCAACATACAGAACCTCCTCTCCGGGAAGGAGGACAAGATTGGGACAAAAAAATCTAACTGACCGCAGCCAGTTCGGAGATTGGCCAGCGGGCATGGGTCTCTATCGCCAGCCCGCACTTCTCCCCCGCCTGCAGACGCAGTGCACCGGCAAACGCAATCATTGCCCCATTATCGGTACAGAATTCTGGGCGCGGGAAGAAGGCCTCCCCCCCCTCTGACGCTGCAATCTCACCCAGACGGGCCCGAATGCGCTGGTTGGCACTAACCCCGCCGGCAACCACCAGCCGCTCCAGACCACTCTCCCTCAGCGCACGCCTGCACTTGATCGCCAGGGTATCGGCAACCGCATCCTCAAAGGCCCTTGCCACATCGGCCCCAATACCGGGATCATCGACATGCTCCTGCAGGGTGTTGCGGGCATAGGTCTTGAGGCCGCTGAAACTGAAATCGAGCCCGGGCCGATCCACCATCGGGCGCGGAAAGGTAAAACGGTTCGGATCCCCCTCCTCCGCCAGCCTGGAGAGTGCCGGCCCTCCGGGATAGCCAAGCCCCAACAGCTTTGCCGTCTTGTCAAAGGCCTCGCCAGCCGCATCATCGATGGACTCCCCGAGATGGTGGTAGCGGCCAATCCCCTCCACCCGAACCAGCAGGGTGTGGCCCCCGGAGACCAGGAGTGCAACAAACGGGAATTCAGGGACCCTCTCCTCCAGCAGTGGCGCCAACAGATGCCCCTCCATATGGTGAACCTCCAGCGCAGGAACACCCCATGAGTAGGCAAGGGATCTCCCCACACAGGCACCCACCATCAACGCCCCTGCCAGGCCGGGGCCGGCGGTATAGGCAACCCCGCCAATCTGGTCCGGTGAGATCCCGCTCTCTCCCATCAACTGCTCTATCAACGGAAGAATGCGCTGGATATGGTCACGCGAGGCCAGTTCCGGGACCACCCCCCCATAGGCTGCATGCATCTCTGCCTGACTGTAGAGTGTATGGGCCAGCAGGCCACTCCCCAGCCTGTAGAGCGCAACTCCCGTCTCGTCACATGAACTCTCTATTCCCAGAACAATCAATTTTGTACCCGCTGCTTCCAGCCAGCGCCCCCCTCAGCCAGGGGAGCCAACCGGTCTCTGCCAATCCCTTCACGGGAAAGGTGGGATTATACTGGTGACCTCACCGGATCAGCCATCGAAACTGAACAAAATAGCGCCCCGGGAATAGGGCTACCTTGCCGGGGGCTGGATGGTCATGCGCTCCAGATTGTCCTCAATGGCCCTTTTTCCAATTCCCGGAATATCGGCCAGCGCCTCAACAGCATGAAATGGGCCATTGGCATCACGATAGTCGATGATCAGCTGTGCCTTCTTCTTTCCGATATGCTCCAGTGTCGTCAGCGCCTTGAGCCCCGCGGTATTGAGATCGACCAGCTCCCCTGCAACAGTCAGCAGGGAGGTGGCCAATAGTGATACACCCAACAGAAACCCGATGATTTTCTTCATAATATCTCCTCAAATTGGTTGAAACAGCAACTCCGAGACTACCAACCGAACCGAAAAAAGACAATTATTTCAAAATGTTACTGTAATATTTTGTAATTTTTCAAAATCCAGCGATTCCTGATGCCGTCATTCCCACGAATGCAGGAACTGAGGAACGAGGTCGCGCAATCCAGAAAAATACGCAGTCAGATAACTGGATCCCCGCCTCCGCGGGGATGACGTGCATGAGACGCCCCCTTTTACAATTCCAGACGCTAAAAGATTGCAGATTTTTCCTCCCCTCCGTATAATGCGCGGCTCTTCTTTGAAAACAGCGTTGCAGAGCCAACGCATACAGAGAACATATTGTAATTGAAAGGATCCTGCAGTTAGCGGGATCTCAACAAGGATATAACCAAGAATGCCAAGTATACGAGTAAGGGAAAA